>JBEPZN010000004.1:0-176471 GCA_041640875.1 Ectobacillus sp.
AACTATATTCACTACTACAATCACAAACGGATTAAGGCAAAATTAAAGGGTATGAGTCCGATTCAATATCGGACCCATACCCAAGAAGCTGCCTGACATCCATGTCTAACTTTTTGGGGTCAGTTCATAAAGGAGTGGGTTTTCGCGTTTCGTCGGTCGCCTATTGGTTGAATAAAAAACGATGAATACTATATTCATATCCAGTTAACATAAGTCGGCATTATCGGAAGTGCCATGCCCGAGGAAATCCGCATGAATACTGGGTTTCTCGCAATCTCCCAATTTATCAAGTATGCAGGATTTTATGCAATGCCCTAGTGGTATGGGTTTTGGGTTCCCGATCTTTTGACAAGTCTCCCTACCTTTTGCATAAAATCCTGCATATTTTTAGGACACATATGAGGTTGTTGCTTTGAAATAAAATTTCAGCAAAAACACCTCATCAATCAGCATTTTACAATAAATAAAAGGAACAAAATCCCTTTGTTTGGTGCGTTTAATCAGTAAAGTGTTATAATACTATTTGGAAAAATAAAAATACTATTGGAAAAATAAAACAACAAGGGGGAAACGGAAAATGAAATTTTCTATACGATTCTTTTTAATAGCCATTCTATTATTGTCCTTAGCTGCTTGTAATAATGATGCAGCAACCAATGAAAACTCAGATGAAAAAATTAAGGTCAAAACATCTGAAACAAAGGAAACAAAAGATACAGCCTCAACTAATATAACTGGTTATTGGAAAGATAAAAGAGGTTCTTATTATTCTATTACTAAAAAAGATGACACGTATTCTTTAAACCGAATAGGTGTAATAGAGTTACATCTGAAATCATCAAAGATTGAAGGGAATACCATCAATACTACAATCATAGAAACACCAAATACTGATCATTTATCAATACCGAAAGAAATGATACCAGATTATCTAGGCCCAGGTAAAGAAGTAAAATTTGAGTTATCAGGTAACAATGACAAATTGAATTTCAAATTGCTTGGTGAACCCGTTACATTAACTAAAGTAGATAATTCAAATAAAGTAGATCCAATAGATATAGTTGGAAACTGGATGAATGATAATGATTACTTTACGATCACAAAAGACAACAACGTTATTACTTATAGTTTTGAAGAAGAACAAGAACAGTTGGAAATTTCGGTGGAAATTACAGATGTTGTTGAAGACTTCGTATTTGGAAAAGTAACGAAAATCATTCCTGAAAAATTTGCGAATGTAGATGATGATTTATATCTAGGATCTGTAGCAGCTTTTAGACTTTCAGATGATAAAACCAAATTATCAGTAATGGGTGATTCAGAGTTAACCAAAACAGATATGTCATTTGAGGATTTTAAAGCACAAGTCAGCAATAATGAATAAATGCAAAAGATGCTGCACTATTTCAGCATCTTTTTTTATTAAAAAGACCTCCTTATGAAGACCTCCCATTTATAAGAAGTTTTACCTGTAACGTTACTAATGATTGCTCTACAGTAAAACTGAATAATCTTGTAAACCTCGCTCAAATAGTCGTATTTACAAGATTATTATTTAGAAGTCTAAGTAATCTGAAATAATTTTCCTAGTTAATCATTACAGTAGATGGCAATTATCAAATGGATTTTATATGGCTGTGGTTGCATCCATTTTCTCAATTGTAGTTTTTAAAAAAGAATTACCGCCAAATAATAATCAAAACAATTACAGTATCAAATTTATCTAAAGATGTACCTATCTGGTTACATCTCTTTTTACTATATTTTTAGCACTAAGAGCCGATAAACCTTATTAAAGTGGCGTGTGTGTGGTGGAAGAGGTGAGGGTGGACTTGAATAAGATGCTGCATATTACGACATCCAGTCTCCACACAACAAGTGTATCTCCAGGACGTACAAAACGAAGGGTCTCTTCTAATCCTAGCCGTTTATCTTTTGCACCACTTACCTTATCTGTAAATATCTCCTCGCAGCCATGACTATGTAATGCATCCATCTGCAAATCTAAATTTTGAACAGATGTTGATACCCGAGCGTATCCTACTCTTATTCGTATCCATCCTTTACCATATTATCTGCCCTTCGTTGTAGCATAACTTAAAACACATGGTACTATCTGAACATAGAATATTTGATGAGTTTTTGAACACAAATCAATCTAAAAACCATTGAAACTACTTGTCATATTTCCGTGTTCAGAAAATAGTGACTTTCTGGACACTATAAAGAAACAAAATGAAAAGCTACCTTTTCAGGTAACCTTCCATTCATAAAGTAGCGACATATAATTCTGAAGAAGATATGCCAAATAACAAAGAAAGTCACAACTCTAGGCTAATTTTATCGTTTTTGGGTTAACCTGTTCCGTTAAGTTGATGGACATGGGGTAGTGCCCGCAAAACACGAATTTTGTATGCTAAGCAATTTCCTACATAAAAGAGCCGCTTTTCTTACGTTAAGAAAAATCGGCTCTTTTATATTTGTGGGCGTAAAACCACGATACCTTTAGGTTCGTGGTAGTTCACATCATGTTTATTGTAATGGACGGAGAGGCTTTAACATTGTGGTATATCTTTTTAGTTCAATCGATAGCCCCTTAGAAAATTGATATGTTCTCAACCTAATTGCCAATTCATTTCTTCCCAAAAACTTAATTAAATTTGTATTCCTCTGATGGACCCCGTTATAAAATTTTCGTATTCTATTAAGTGGTTGTAAGTTTAGCATAGATGATAAAAAATAGAGTTAATTCTCCCATTATGACAATGTATGGAACTACCATGATCAAATCAATAATAAAAAATACTGCTAAAGTCCCTAAAAACAACCCTAAATGATAAACTTTCAAACGGTGTTGTTCATACCTGTATTGATGAAAAACAATGGAAGTTGCAGTGAAATAGAGCAATACAGAACCGAATACAAAATATAAGATAAATGTATAATGGACCTCATGTAAAAACATCAGTTTAATAGATGCTGCAATCATGCTCAAAGACATTAGAATAAATAAATGTCCGTAAACAATCGTTTGCCCTGCTCTCTGAATCGACTTGTTTACCTTCTTTTCTACATTATCAAAATACTGCCACCACATTGAAATAATAAGGACGAATGATATAATTGAAAATAAGATTGAATTCCAATCTCCTTTTTGTGGTTGTAGCACAGCAAGGATGCTGACGACCGATTCTCCAAACAGGATTAATGTCAATAAAGCAAAACGTTCTAACAAATGAGCGGTATTAGTCGTGACTTTTGCCAAATACTTATGTCCTAAAATAGGTAAAACCATATCAACAATTATTCCTGCATATAACACAGCATATCGAATCCATGAATCAAAAAAGATAGAGAGAAATGAGAGAAAGACCCCAATCCCAAAACGTGTTCCTAAAAACCGAGCAACCTTTTTTCTATCTCCTTTTTCAAAATTCTGCACAACAAGATATTGGATTGATGTTAATGCTCTTAGTCCAACATAGCCAATCAGAAAAGAGAAATAATATTGATCAAAATCTACCGATAGGCTTGATATCATAATAAGTACAAACAACATTTGAAGAATCATAAAGATACGCTGATGCAAAAAATCTTGGCCAAACCGATTAATAAACATGGTTTGGCCAGTCCAAGCCCACCATATTGGAATAAATATTAGTGCAAACTTTAATAAATACTCTGGATGAATATATCCTTCTTCAACATGGAGTAAGACATGAGTAGCAGTAGCAACCGCTGCCACAAATAGCAAGTCATAAAAAAGCTCTAGCCACGTCACTTTTTTATCTTCCATTTTTAGAAATCACTTCCATATTTTTTAGAATATAGTATCATGAAAGGTAATTTCAAACAAGGAGGGAGTCTGTATACCAAAGACGATTGGCCTTCTTTGTGGAATTTTATGAAAAAACAAAACGATGTCTTCAGCGTTATTTATAACAATTTATTCAGTGGATCGATCACACTCCTGTCCTAGATTAACGAAAGAATACTGAGCATCATCAAGGAGTTTTTTGTGATGATTTTTCATTTTTAAAAATACTGTTGATACTTTATAAGTTTATAGGTGAACTACCACGAACCTAAAGGTATCGTGGTTTTACGCCCACAAATATAAAAAACTATGCCCCTTTAGAGAAGCACAGTTTTTACACTGTAGGAAAGTATAAATTTCTAGCTGGAAGCCAATTCGACGTAGCGAGAAATTTTAGGAATAAAGTATAAGTGCAACTACGCCTCTATCCTCGCCAATCGGCGAGATTAATGAATAGAATCATATATGTTTTTCGCTAATAATAAAAAGGTTACGGCAATAAACAATGCACGAACATAGCCACTTCCTCTTTTAATTGCAAATTTCGATCCGCAAATCGCTCCAGTAATTCCTGCAAGTGCCATTGGCAATCCATAAGCATAGTTGACTTGCCCTAAATACATAAACATTAACAATGCAGCAATATTACTGCCAAAGTTTAAAAATTTCGCGTTCCCCGCTGCCTTTATAAAATCAAATCCAATCATTAAAAAAGCAAATATTAAAAATGAACCTGTTCCAGGGCCAAGAAATCCATCATAGAAACCAATAGCAAAAATCACAACCAAAAACATAATGAAATGGCGGATGGATAATTTTTTTGGCGTTGAAATACTGCCCCAATCTTTCTTGAAAATTGTATAAATTGCAACAACTGCGAGCATGACTAACATCAGTGGCTTGAGTACCTCGGGGTTCATCAAATGAACGGTCCAGGCACCAAGCATTGAGCCGATAAATACGAGTGGAAATAACTTATACAGTGATGTTAAATCGAGTTTTCCAGAACGATAAAACATAAATGTGCTCGTTAAAGAACCCATTGTCCCTACTAATTTGTTCGTAGCAACAGCTGCCGTTGGAGTCATCCCTGTAAATAACAATGCAGGCAATGCAATCAGCCCACCACCCCCTACAACCGAATCAATAAATGAAGCCAAAAAACCAAAAACAACCAAAATAATTAATACCGATGGGTCTAAGTGAAACTCCATATAATCAACCTTTCTTTAGTTACTACTGAAATAGTAACTAATTATTTGCTAAATGTAAATAGTTATTGTAACGTTGATATTATAGGAAAAGAACAATGGGAGGACGAAAAAAGTGGACTACATAGTGCAACAGCTCAAAAAATTAGGTTTTAACGAATACGAAGCTAAATCTTATGTATCTCTTGTTAAACAAGGTCCTGTTACAGCCTACCAAGTTAGTAAGGACTCAGGTATCCCAAGAGCACGAATTTATGACGTGTTAAGTAATCTTGTTGAAAAAGGAATTGTCATGAAGGAAGAAATAAATGATACCACTCGATATTCACCTCTTCCTGTTGAAATCTTTTTGCAGAAAGCTCAATCAGAATGGCAATCGACTTATACGGTAATAAGTGACTCGTTAAGAAGTCTAGAAACCTCTGAGCAAAAAGTGGATAATCGTGTGATTACTTTAAAGGATTATAAAACGATAATTAGCTATTGTCAGACATTACTAAAAAAAGCAGAAAGGCGTATTGTTATTTCGATGTGGGACGATATGTATGAGGTGTTGAAGGAGGAATTGGCTGAAGCGGCTAATAAAGTCACGGTACAAGGTATTACAATACATGTTGAAAATCCTATTAAAAATCTAGAAATCCATCGTAACACACCTTTTACTGAAACCCCGTCTACAGAACATTGGTTTATTTTGTCCATAGATTCTAAAGAGATGATTTATGGGCCCTCATTTGAGGAGCGTAGTGTTGCTTTTTATACAGATGACCCTGTTCATATTTACCTATTAGAGGATTATGTGTGGCATGATGTGCTAGTGAATCGACTTGTCCGACGTAGCCAAGACGACTTGGAGAAATGGATTACTACAGAGAGAAGATCCTTCTTTATGGAAACATAAGAAACATATTCAAAGAATCAAAAAATAAAGCATAAGTTAACCACACTGAGAACCTATGCTTTATTTTTGGTTTCTCAGTAGCTTCAACTTACCGTGCCTCGAATCAAATCCAATCTAATATTGTACCTTTTCTTTAAAGATAATTAACAATTTTAATTGATTTGTTCACTAATGAACAAATTGTATTCATTTAATGATTGTAAGGACGCTGGCTGTGTTTATACTTTAAGAAAGGATACATTTCTAGCTGGAAGCCAATTCGACGTAGTTAGAAATTTTAGGAACAAAGTATAAGTGCAACTACGCCTCTGTCTTCGCCCAAGAGCAGGGCTCGCCAATCGGCGAGTTTTCTTTACACTGTAGGAAAGTATAAATTTCCAGCTAGAAGTGAATTCGACGTAGTCGGAAATTTTAGGAATACAGTATAAGTGCAACTACGCCTCTGTCTTCGCCCAAAGGCAGGGCTCGCCAATCGGCGAGTTTTCTTTATACTTATAGACAGACGTTCATTAGTGTATTAATCGTTTTAGAAGCTGTTAAAGAAGAAGGCGGATTACACTATTGCTAGTTTTTCTTGATTAAAAGAGAGTGGAAAATTTGTAGAGATAAAGAAATTCTATTTATAATAGAAGATATTGGAGCAGGTTGTGGCTGAGCTGGTACTTTTCTAGTTTCGAGCCGGCAGGAATCAAATCGGATATGGTTTGTCCACCCAAATCCATAAGAGGAATAGATTTACGATGGCTCTTAATAAAGCCTAAATATGATGAGTTGGTTCAATTACACACAGGAGGAGATAACCAGTGATCTATGAACAAATGAATCCCGCTATAAATGAAATTCTAGCAAATATCGAAAAGGTGATTATTGGGAAAAAAGATGTTGCCGAACTGAGCCTGGTCGCCCTGCTTGCCGAAGGCCATGTTTTATTAGAAGATGTGCCCGGTGTCGGAAAAACGATGATGGTTCGTGCCCTTGCCAAATCCGTTAATGCCAACTTCCGCAGAATTCAATTCACCCCAGACTTATTGCCTTCAGATGTAACAGGTGTTTCCATATATAATCCAAAAGAAATGGAATTTCAATTCCGGCCTGGTCCCTTAATGGGCAACATTATCCTTGCTGATGAAATTAACCGGACATCGCCGAAAACGCAGTCTGCACTGTTAGAAGGGATGGAGGAAGCGAGTGTGACGGTTGATGGAGTAACCCATAAGCTGAAAAAACCGTTTTTCGTTATGGCAACACAAAACCCAATTGACTATGAAGGTACTTACCCGCTGCCTGAAGCACAGCTGGACCGCTTCTTATTAAAAATAAAAATGGGATACCCGGATATTGATGAAGAAGTTGAAGTGTTAAATAGAGTTCAGAGGATTCCGCCCATTGAAGAGCTTTCTCCAGTCATTGATATCGATGGATTGCTTTCCTTACAAAGGGAAGTGAAGGATGTCTTTGTCGATGAATCTATTAAGCGTTATATTGTTGATATTGTTAACCGGACAAGGGAACATGGAAATGTCTATTTAGGTGCCAGCCCAAGGGGGTCTATTGCCCTAATGAAAGCGGCACAGGCCTATGCATTTATGTATGGACGTGATTATGTTCTTCCGGACGATATTCAATATTTGGCCCCATTTGTCTTGTCCCACCGGATTATATTAAAATCAGAAGCTAAATTTGAAGGGATTTCTGCAGAAGAAATTGTAAGCCACGTAGTTGCAAGAGCTCCTGTACCTGTTCAAAGGCTTGTGAAATAAGATGAAAAAACGATTGCGTCTCTTAATAAAAGCGTGGAGGGTTCTCCTGTTATTTATTTTGATTCTTTTAACCTTCTCGTATGCCATGTTTCAAGGAGGATTTGTCAGCTGGTTTTTATTTTATAGCTTCCTGCCGTTTGCCATTTACTGTGTAGTATTGTACTTCTATCCCTTGCGTGATCTACAAGTGACAAGAGTGTTGCAGAAAACCGATTACAAAGCAGGAGAACCTTTAAAAGTAAAGGTGAACGTGAAGAGGTCAAATTCTTTTCCTTTGTTTTATTTACTAATTGAAGATCATTTAGCGGATCGCTTAAATGGTGCTCATCAGCCTCCATCTGCAAAGGAACTCCTGCTTCCTGGCTTTAAAAAGGAATTTTCCTATGAATATATCATTCGTGAGCTGCCGCGGGGTGAGCACTTTTTTCATTCCTTTACAATAAGGATTGGTGACCCGCTTGGTTTATTCGAAAAAGAAAAAACGTTTGCTGCAGATGGAAAAATCATTGTCTATCCGGCTTATTCGGAACTTATCTATCGGCCATTTGAGAACCAGTATAATCAAGGATTAACTGCCTCAAGGGAACAGCTGCGGCGGGACACCTCAATGCCCGTTGGCGTAAGGGATTATCAGCCAGGAGACCGTTTTTCCTGGATTAACTGGAAAGCCTCCGCGAAACGAAATGAGATTATGACAAAGGAGTTCGAGCAACGGCAATCGAATGATGTGTTTGTTGTGATGGATTGCGTTCCGGATAAACATTTTGAGTCAATTGTTTCCTTTACCGCCTCTTTATTGCGTGCTGTCTTGAAAAAGGGAGCCCAGACAGGTCTTTTAACGATCAGTAAAGAACGGGCTTCGTTTCCAATTAGAGGAGGAGAGCAGCATCTTCAGAAGCTCTTTTACCATCTTGCCAAAATAGAGGCAAAAAGTTTTTCTCCGATTGAAAAGGTGTTAGAAGCTGATGGTTTTTTCATGCAACAAGCAGTTTCGTTTATGTTTATCACAGCGAAAATTACAAAGCCTTTGGTTGAAAAAGCCAGTTTTCTCGGACAAAGGAAAGGTTCAGTCACGGTATTTCTCATAAAAGGGGAAAAAGAAGCGCCAACCGCAAAAGAACAATCACTTATAGCCCTAGGAAATTCACGAGGGGTAAGAATTGTATGGATTCATGAAGGCAACTTTGCCGCAGCCTTTTCGGAGGTGAATATACGATGATGAAAAGGGGTTTTCCTACATTTTTGTTATACTCCTTTGGATTTTTGCTATTATGGGAATGGCTGCGGCCAATCGAACAATTAACCAATACAAATCATATTGAAGTATTTATTATATTTCTGCTGATAGCCTTTGCTTTACCGTTTTTTAAAGTAAAATCGATCCTTCAATCGACTACTAAAATATTATTTATTTTATTTTCAATTAATCAGTTCCATTATGAAGAAGGCTTCTTTCAGTTTAATTGGCTTCAATCCTTTGTTACGAATGTGGTTAAGGACATAGGTTTGCTTGCTTCCAGGAATTGGACTGATGTATCGAACGAATTTCGGACATGTTTATTCTTTATTTTACTTTGGATGATGGGGCATTTAATCCACTGGTTCTTAAAGCGGCAGAGTATTTTTATCTTTTTCTTTATGACATTGGTGTATATTACGGTACTGGATACGTTTACCGTTTATGTTGCAAAAGCTGCCATCGTCCGAACAGTTGTGTCGGGTTTTGCTGTGATGGGAATGCTGACATTCTACCGGATAATTCAGAAGGAAAAGGTAAATAGCGATGCAGCCTTTACTCGAAAATGGATGATACCATTGGCAGGAATGATTGCCTTTAGCGTACTCATTGGAATAATTGCCCCGAAGGCAGCACCAATATGGCCGGATCCTGTTTCATATATACAAGCAGCTAATAAAGACAAAAATGCTGACGAAAATAGCGGAATAAAAACAGTCGGATACGGCACCAATGATTCTAGTTTAGGCGGCCCGTTTGTAGGGAATGATGACCCGGTCTTTCAGTATGAATCGAATGAAGAACATTATTGGAAGATGGAGACAAAGGATACCTATACAGGAAAAGGCTGGATAGCTTCGGGATCAATGCCAACTTCATTTCGTCAGGAAGAGCCTGTACCTGTATATTCTTTTCCTGAATCAGTGGAGACAAGTAAGGAATCCGCTCGCGTAACGATACATGAAAACTATAAATATAACTTTATTATGTACCCTGCTGGAATTAGTAAAGTGTTAGAAATATCCCCTGTTGATTCTAGAGGGAATAAACTCTATATTGATACTGTCAATGAAAGGATTAGCTTTTACAATAGTAATAATCGCCATACCATCCCTGATGGTATAACAGTTGAATTTGAAAAACCAAAGTATAAAGCCACAGATTTAATACAAACAACGAATTTTGATTCTAACGCAATCAGCCCTGAGTTTTATCAAAAATATACACAATTGCCTGCGGGGCTTCCTGCAAGGGTACGAGAGCTGGCAGAGCAAATAACCTCAGGGAAAACAAACTGGTTTGATAAAGCAAAAGCAATGGAGGATTACTTTGATAATCCGGAATACAGCTATGACCCAAAAAACGTGGCTGTGCCAGGTGTGAATGACGATTATGTAGATCAATTTTTATTTGATACAAAACGCGGCTATTGTGATAACTTTTCCACCTCGATGGCGGTTATGCTGAGAACGCTCGGGATTCCGACCCGCTGGGTGAAAGGGTACACAGGCGGGGATTTTGTCCAATACAGTGACGGGGAGTCTGCAAAACAGATTTATGAAGTGACCAACAACAATGCCCACTCTTGGGTTGAGGTGTTCCTTCCAAATCAAGGCTGGGTAGCATTTGAACCAACAAAAGGATATTTCAATGAACTCAGTATCGACTACAGCACAGAAGAGGCTGCAGCCGTTAACGAGACAACTTCTGCAGTGCCTGTGGAAGAACCTCTGCAGGAAGAAACAGAAGCTGCCAAGGAAGCAAAGGGCGAAGAAAAATCCGGTGATTTCTCCAGTGCTTGGAACGATTCCAAACTGCTTTTAATAAACCATTGGAAACGTATCGTTCTTATCTTGGGGATTATTATGGCTGCTGCGGGCATTCTGTATCGACATCGTGGAAAATGGGTTCCATACTTTGTATTGCTACGGTACCGTTTTAAGAAAAAAGACGATGATTTTGGAGCGGCTTACTTGACGTTATTGCGCCAACTGGAGCGCTGCGGGTTAAAACGCAAGGAAAACCAAACGCTTCGAAACTATGCAGGCTATATTGATTCGGTTTTTTCCACGGGAGAAATGACCCGTCTAACAGCATGTTATGAGCAATATTTGTATCATCAAAACCTCCCGGAGGGGACATGGGAGGAAACTCATAAGTTGTGGGAAAATTTAATGAAAAAGACAATCGCTTGACCGGAAAAACAGCCTATTTTTTATACTTTAAGAAAGTATAAATTTCTAGCAGGAAGCCACTTCGACGTAGCAAGAAATTTTAGGAACAAAGTATAAGTAGGGCTACGCCTCTGTCTTCGCCCAAGATCAGGGCTCGCCAGTCGGTGAGTTTTCTTTAAAATATTCAATAGCTACAGGGTAGGAAGAATTCTTATCGACTGTAACCATACGGGGCTTAGAGACATGGAAAGACTGCAAAGCTTTTTTGAAGAATCGCTTTGCAGTCTTTTTGTCTCCCGTTTTGTTTCGATAAAAATCAACGGAAGAGGTATTTGGAGATGAAGAGAGTCTTAGCAATAATACAGATGGACGCGGTAATCTACAGGAGAATGACGATAGGATATACAGGATTTCACTTTCAGTATCAAATTAATTGGAGGGTGCAGTTGTGAAGCAGTTTATTCTATTATTAATGCTTGTGTTTATCGGTTATGTTTCAAAGCCATTATGGGAAGAGCAGGTTCAACAAGTTGTTCCTTCCTCCGTAATGGATTCCGTCCGTTCTACAATCGAAGATATCAATTTTGCGATTGATACTGTAGATCAGCAATTGAATTCTCTATTGACGCCGTCTGATAATCCGCCGTCAGAATCAAAAGATACGAACGTTGAAACACCAGAGTTAACAGCTCCTAAAGATCAATTATTTTCGATTTATAATATTGAATTAGGCGAAGCAAGAGCTGATGTTGAGCAGGAAACTGGTAAACCGAAGCGAATTTCGGAAAATGAATATGGTGTCAGCTGGGAAGCCTATCATGAAAACTACCAAAACTTTATCATGGTTGCTTATGATGAAAAAAATATCGTTCGCGGCCTTTATACCAATCAAGATTTGATTGCCTCTTCAATGGGGATAAAACTGGGAAGCACTAAGCAATCCGTTCAGGAGCATCTCGGGACTCCTGAATCGATCATGAGAAAAGGTTTGATCAACTACGAGATTAATGGTAATGGAGAATATGATGTATTCCAGCTCGACAATAGCTATGTCACGATTTTTTATGATAAGCACGAAAACAATACGGTTACAGCCATTCAAGTTATCGATGAAGAATTGGAACAAAATAAAAATGCTCTTTATGCCAAATCAAGCGAGCAGCTAAAAGAAGGCTTTGAATATCAGTTGTTTGATTTAACAAACGCTTCAAGAAAAAATCATGGCCTGCCCATTTTAATATGGGATGATCATGTAAGAGAAACGGCTCGGGAGCATAGCTTGGACATGGCGGAAAATCATTATTTTAGCCATACAAATTTACAAGGCCAATCTCCGTTTGATCGTATGAAGGAAGACAATATTCGTTTTATGACGGCTGGTGAAAACCTGGCATACGGTCAGTTCAGCAGCATCTTTGCCCACGAAGGACTGATGAATTCCTTAGGGCACAGAGAAAACATCCTCCTGGAAAATTATAAATATTTAGGGGTCGGAGTGGCATTTAATAACGAGTCGGAGCCTTATTATACTGAAAACTTTTATAGTGATTCCGCTTCTTGATAGGATTTGAATAAACATAGATGCAAAAGAGGGTTCCTCTTTTACAGAGAAACAAAAAGAAGCTTTTGGTTCTTTAAGAAAAAGGTATACAGAGGAACCAATTCTTTGGTCATATGTTTATGATCGTTTTAAGGAGACGATATTAGCTATTTTGAAGTGAACTGCACCCCGATTTCATTGGAGGTGCAGTTTTTCTTTGCACTGTAGGAAAGTATAAGTTTCTAGCTGGAAGCCAATTCGACGTAGCGAGAAATTTTAGGAATACAGTATAAGTAGGGCTACGCCTCTGTCTTCGCCCAAAGGCAGGGCTCGCCAGTCGGCGAAGTTTTCTTTAAGCAAAACTCAGCAATGTAACAGAGCCTATATAAAAAACATCGCTGCAATTGTCGTGACAATAAGCCCGATGACAACAGGGAGGAAATTGCGACGCGCAAGCTCAAACGGATCTACCTTACAAATCGCGGCAGCCGGGATAAGCGCCCAAGGAATAAGCGTCCCGCCGCCAATCCAGATTGCTGCAACTTGCCCAAGCGCTGTTAACGTAGCAGTGCCATGACCAAGTGCTGTACCAAATAAATTGGCGATAGACCCGGCTAAGGAAATACCCGAGAAACCAGAGCCATCAAGACCTGTAATGGCTCCAATCACAGTGAGTGCGACAGCCGCAATATTTGTGTTGACAGGAACGGAGTGGGACAAAGCGACGCCAAGGTCGTTAATAATGCCATGGGAGCCATTCGGCAGGAAGTCTCCAACAATTTTCGTAAATCCGCTATCACCAAGGTAGAACAATGCAGCAATCGGAATGACAGGACCGAAGATTTTAAAGCCGAACTGCAGTCCTTCAATTAAATAGCTCGTTGTTTGTTCCAAAGCTGTTCCTTTATATGCCAGCGAAAGAATAAACAGCATAATCACGATTGTCGTACCGCCGATCAATGCTGTTGCATCACCGCCCTGCAAATTGAAGTGAACCATCAAATAGATATCAATGGCGTACAAAACTGGAATAAGGACCGCCCAGAAGTGTTTTGTTGTTTTCGGTAACAAAATAGCTTCTGTTTTCTCTATATTGTCTTCTGCAATTGCCTCAGTGTTTGCAGTGAAATCCATCCCCTTTTTCATATCACGGCGGAGGAAGAAGAAGGCTGTAACCGTTGTGACAACGCCCATAATGATCACAAGCGGCAAGCTTGCCGATACAACATCGGAAACAGGAATACCAGCTGCATCTGCCGTTAGCTTCGGTGCTCCCTGAATCACGAAATCCCCAGATAAAGCGATGCCGTGACCGAACAGGTTCATTGCGATTGCAACGCCAATTGCCGGTAAGCCAACGCGCAGCGCAACTGGCAGTAAGACCGCACCCATTAAAGCAACCGCAGGAGATGGCCAGAAGAACAAGGAAATCACCATCATGACAATCCCGATAATCCAATAGGCTAGTGTTGGCGTGCGGATCAAACTTGCAAACGGTGAAATCATCACATCATTAATACCAGTTCGGATTAAAAGATTACTCATTGAAACGATAATCGAGATAATAAGAATGGTAGGAAGCAGCTCGGTAATCGAATAAATAAAGCTCGTGAAAATGGTGCTAACCGCTTTGCTGATAGAGCCGGTTGCAATGAGGCCGAGGAGGAAAATCATAACGATAGAAATAAGAGTTGTATCCTTTCGCAGCAAAAAGCAGCCAATGATAAAAAGTAAAAAGACAATATACATCCAGTGAATGGCAACTAATTCTACGCCCATAGAAGTCACATCCTTTTGGGTAATGTGATATAGGATATGGGAGATAGCGGAGATGGTGAGTGTCCGAAGTAGAGATTGAGAAATTTGTAGAATAGCGTTTTATTTATTCCTTTTAACGTCGTAAAGTTTGTTAAGAAACATGTAATAATTTCATAATTGTATTGTTAGAACCTTTGTTTATGATGTCTAAGTATTCGAATTGACATAAATAAAGGAGGAAGTTCCATATGCTACTGGCATGGAAAGAAATCAAAAGAAACAAGATACGCTATTTCTTGATAAGCACAATTATGGTGGCAGTTTTATTTTTAGTATTTTTTATTACTGCCCTATCAAATGGCTTAGGTTATGCCGATACTGCAGCAGTAAGTAACTTACAAGCTGATCAAGTAATCTTAAATAAGGAAGCAGAAGGGGTTTTAATAAAGTCAGGATTAGATAACAAAGATATCAGTGAAATCGATAAGCAAGTTGATGAAGACTTTTCGCCATTAAATATTACAATTTCTTCTCTTGAGAAAGAGGATAAGAGGAGTGTCGATGTTGTTTATTTCACAGTAGATATTAAGAGATATGGAAATATCGCAATAGTAGAAGGGAAGGATATAAAAGAACTCAAGGACGGAGAAGTAATCGCCGACGAAAGCTTGAAAAAAAAGGGATATTCATTATATGACACAATTGAGGACTCACGAACTGGCAAGAAGATGAAAATTGCTGGATTTACAACAGATCATGTGTATTCTCATATGCCAGTCATATTTACCGATCTTTCATTGGGCTTCCAGTCTTTATATTCAGGTTCAGAAGTCTATAATGCAGTTCTAGTAAAGGGGAATAACATATCTGTTTCTGGTTATGATGTGCAAACTGTAGAGGATACATTGAAATCCATACCGGGGCATTCTGAAACGCAAGCATCCTTCACTGTCATGAAGACATTTCTTATCATTATTTCTGTTTTTGTCTCTAGCGTATTCTTTTATGTCATCACGATTCAGAAGGTTCATCAATTCGGTGTGCTAAAAGCAATAGGTATGAAGACAATAACCATTGCTAAAACGATTCTTGCACAAGTTGTTTTCTTGACACTAATAGGACTGGCGATTAGCGGACTAGCTTTTTATGGTATTGTGCAAATACTTCCAGAAGAAATGCCGTTTATCTTGTCGACTCATTTGCTGCTGCTGACTGGGGTCTTGTTCTTAATTTTAAATATAATCGGAGCTATGCTGTCAGTTTGGAAGGTAACCAAAATTGATCCGTTAGAAGCAATGGGGAGGATTGAATAATGAAAAGTGAAATTTTAAAATTAGAGAGTGTGTCAAAGGATTTTGGAGATGGGGATACACAGATTCGGGTTCTCAAGGATATTTCATTGACAATCAATAGCGGAGAATTTGTGGCGCTGGTTGGGCCTTCTGGATCTGGAAAGAGTACTCTCCTATCTATTATTGGTGCATTATTATCTCCCACTGAGGGGTTGATTACATTAGATAATCAACCAATGCATTCAATGTCAAAGAAGCAATTAAATCGAATGAGGGCAGATAAAATCAGCTTCATCTTTCAGTCCTCAAACCTGATTCCGTATTTAACCGTCCGGGAGCAATTGGGCTTAATGGCTACTATATCAAAGCTGGAAAAAGAAGCTACCGATCATAGAATAGATGCTTTAATTAGAGATTTAGGACTGGAAAAAAGAAAGCATTATTATCCAAAAGAGATATCTGGTGGTGAAAGACAGCGAGTAGCGATAGCCAGAGCCTTTATAAATGATCCATCCATTATTCTTGCTGATGAGCCGACAGCAAGTCTAGATTCAAAGAGAGGACGGCAGGTGGTTGAAATGATTTCCATGGAGGTAAAATCACGCAAAAAGGCAGCAATCATGGTTACTCATGATGACCGAATACTAGACCTCTGTGACAGAGTATACCAGATGGAAGATGGAATTTTATTAGAAAAATAACAAAGAAAGGTATAGTGAGTGTACAGGATTTGATTTTTTTGGAGATATCACGACTGTGACAGTCCATATCAGGAGGCTTAGAGAAAAAATTGAGGAAGCCCCTTCCCAACCGAGCTATATTGAAACTGTATGGGGTGTGGGATACCGATTTAAACGATAAAAACAAAAATACTTGATGGGAATGACGCTGGTCATATTTCTGCTGTTTTGTTTATACTCCTTGCCGTATCATTTTTATCATTTTCCGACAGAAGACCCCACTTCAAGCACGTGATGGGCGTTAGCGAGTAGGTGTGGGGAGTTCAATGTTTGGTAATAAATAGTCTTATCAGCTATATATTACATATGTTTCAAAAGAGTCGGCAGTCCTATGTCGACTCTTTTGATATGGAATGAAATTCCAGTTAAGTTTCTAAAGTCTCACAAATCATAAAAATTTAAACATAAATAAAAAGAATACCTCATTTTGAAAGCGCTTCATAAATTATACAATCAATCCAAGAAGTCTAAGAGATAAGCAATACGCAAAGACAATAGATTCTTCAGAGTATTGTCAATCTAAACTTCACACAAAAAAGAAAGCGATAACAAAGGGGGTTCTATGAAACTATGAAAAAGTTAGTCTCTTTAGTTTCAGGGGTAGTGTTAGCAGCTTCATTAGTAGGTTGTAGTTCTTCAAAGCAGTCTTCAAGCAGTGCTGACGACAAAATTGTCGTTTGGACACAAGCGGCAGCAGATCATCCAGAGGGGAAAATGTTTGCAGATCGTGTGAAGAGCTATAATGCGGAACATCCGGACAAGCCAAAAGTTGAGATTAAAAACATTACAAGAGCTGGTGCTGGTTCAGGTTATATCGATAAGTTGAATGCAGCTATTACAGCTAATGACATGCCTGATATTTTTACACTTGACGGTCCAGATGTAGCGGCATATGTAGACTCAGGTGTAATTGGTGAGTTAGATGGCCATATGACAGAAGGATTTAAAGACGGTTTTACCAAAGGTATCATTGATCAAGGAACGGTAGACGATAAGTTTTATGCGATGGGTTACTCAGATTCTGGTGTTGCGATTATGTATAACGAAGATATGATTAATGCTTTACCGGCAGATGTAAAAGCAACGATACCAGGTCCTGATGAAGATTGGACATGGGATGAATTTGTGAATCTTTCTAGAAAGATTGATGAGTTTGCGAAGACAACAAATGACCCTGCTTATAAAGATTATGAAATTGCAACTAGCTTGCTTTTAACAGATATTACCGCTGGAGCTTATGAATTAGGAACGTATTATTTTACACCATTACTATGGGGAAATGACACTAATATTGTAGATAAAGACGGTGTGACTGTAGATGGCGTTTTGAACAGTAAGAAGAGTGTTGAATCCTTGACAAAATTTGCTCAATTGTTTAAAGGTGACCCATTAGCGAATGCTTCAGAATCTGAAAAAACATTCCATAGCGGGAAGTCAGCATTAGCTGTAGCTGGTTTCTGGTATGTTAACGAAATCAAGAATAATTATCCAAATCTTAAGTTTAGAACTGTTAGATATCCGAAGATGAATGAAAGCCATAACAGCTTATACACACCATCAGGCAGCTGGGCGTTTGTTAGAAATGGTCAAATTGAAGATAAAGAACGTGTTGAGCAGGTTGTAGAAGTGATGGAGTGGCTCACAAATGACGAAGCTGCTACAGAATATTATGAGAAAAATGGTTCCATTCCAACAAGGGTGAATTCGATCGATGCGATTAATACAGAAACTGATAATCCCTACTACAATGAAGCTTGGAAAGTGTTGAAATACCAAGTTGAAAATACAAATAAGGCTCGCCCAGTATCACCAGGCTATCCATACCTATCTGAAACGTTCTCCAAAGATGTTATCTTAAAAATTGCTCAAAATAAAACAACAGATTCAGAAACAATTAAAAAATATTTAGATGAAGCTGTTAAGAAAATCGATTCAGAGTTTGAAAAATATCAAAAGTAGGATGTGAAATTAAGAGGCGGGGTCAAACCTCGCCTCTGTATACAAAGGATGTGGAATAGTGAGTAATTTAAAGATGGGAAATCTAAGTCTGAAACGATTTGTCAAGGTGAGAAACCCCCATGCACAACGTTACAAACGAAGTGAAGTCACAACAGCATTTGGATTTTTAACTCCTGCAATGATGTTATCATTACTCTTTATCGTACTGCCGATTATATTGGCATTTACGTATGCTTTTACAGATTATTATTTATTAAAGCCTCATGCCAAACAATTTATTGGTATGAATAACTTTACTAGAATGCTAACTGATGAGGTTTTACGAACAAGCTTTTTCAATACTTTACAGTTCGTACTGCTGGTAGTGCCTCTTCAGCTTTCTATGGCTCTCGGTCTTGCCCTAATTGTGAATAAGAAGATTAAAGGAAATAGTTTCTTTAGAGCAGCTTATTTTTCACCAGCGGTATTATCTTTAGTCGTTATTTCGATCCTTTGGACAGTTATGCTGAATCCGACATCAGGTTTAATTAATCAAATGCTTGCGAATTTCGGCTTACAAAAACAGCCTTTTCTCACAAGTCCTAGTCAAGCGATGTTATCCATTATTTTTATATCAGCTTGGTCTGGTTGCGGCTATCAGATGATGATATTCTTGGCTGGATTAAAGAATATTGATCCTAGCTTATATGAAGCAGCAGATATTGATGGGGCAAATACAATGCATAAGTTTTTGTATGTTACCTTGCCTGCTTTAAAACCAATTACAATGTTCCTTGTGATTACAACGACGATTCAGGCGTTCAAATTGATTGTACAACCAATGGTTATGACTGGCGGAGGACCGGATTATTCAACGATAACGCTCTTACAATACATTTATGAATATGGCTTCCGTCATAGAAATATTGGCTATGCAAGTGCTATTACACTCGTGTTTACAGTTTTCTTGGTTGTTGTATCAATAGGGATTAAAAAATTATTTAAGGAGGAAGCGGCGTGAAAATATTAAAGAAAACATTATTTTACTTGTTGGCTATAGTTGTAGCGCTGCAATTCCTTGTTCCTCTCGTTTGGATGATTCTTTCCTCTTTCAAAATTGATGAGGTCATATATAGGGATGCTAGGACGATTTTTGCAATCATTCCCAAATTTTCGGATTTATCACTGAAGTCTTATGTAGAACTGCTTGGTTTTTACAATATTTTTGGAAACCTGTTGAATAGTTTGATTTATGCGTCAATCACTGTTGTTTTCGGACTGACAATCAACTCGTTAGCAGGGTATGCCTTAGCAAGATTTGAATTTCCATTTAAAGACTGGATTTTAATTATCATCATTGCGTTAATGATTGTGCCGATTGAAGCTACGATTCTCCCTCTATTTTTAGTTGTGAACGAGATGGGATTAATTAATACAGTACTAGGGTACCTCATTCCATTTTTGGTAAATGTCATGAATATCTTCTTATTTAGACAGCATTTTCTATCTTTTCCGGGTGAATTGATTGAATCTGCCAAAATTGATGGACTAGGTGAGATCGGATGCTTTTTCCGTATCGTTGTGCCTTCGAGCTTGAATATGTATGTAACAGTAGGAATATTAACATTCTTAGCGTCCTGGAACGATTTCTTATGGCCGGTCATGGCACTTTCCAATGCCGACTTAATGCCGATTCAAGTTGCACTGAACGCGGTTTTCAGCGATAAGTACAATATATTCACAAGTCATATTATGGCTGCATTAACAATTGTTACAATTCCGATCGTTATCCTATATATTGTTTTCCAAAAATATATTGTGGAAGGTTCGATGCGAAGCGGCATCAAATAGGGAGGTGTTATGATGAATAAGCTGGAGACAGCAAACGCTTATATACAAAAACATAAAGAAGCAGTAAAACATAGACCGCTGTTTCACTTTACCCCCGAAATTGGGTGGATGAATGACCCGAATGGTTTTTCCTTTTACCAGGGAGAATATCATCTGTTTTATCAATATAACCCTTATGATGTCATCTGGAATGATATGCATTGGGGACATGCGACGACCAATGATTTCGTGAAGTGGAATTATAAGCCGGTGGCGATGGCCAACGATAAGCTGTATGATGCCAATGGCTGTTTTTCAGGGAGTGCCATCGAAAAGGATGGAAAACTATTTTTAATGTATACAGGTCATATTGATCCTAATATGGGCTTTGATAAAGATGAATCTCAAATTATCGAACATCAATGTCTTGCGTTTTCCGAAGATGGAATTCAGTTTGAGAAGTATCAAAAAAACCCTATTATCGGTGAAAAAGAATTACCTGAAGGTTATATGATGTGTGATTTTCGCGATCCAAAAGTTTTGGAAGCAGACGGTGTGTATTATTGCGTCTTAGCAGTGCGAAATGCTGAAAGACGCGGGGAAATTATTATGTTCCAGTCCCTCAACTTGTTGGACTGGACCTTCCATTCCTCCATTTATCAATCTAAGTTTGAAGAGAACATGATGTTAGAATGCCCGGATCTGTTTCGTATAGATGAAAAGGATGTGTTAATCTTTTCAATCATGCCATGTGATCCAGAATTCCAAGGAGAAGTGATTCATAAGACAGCTTATGTAATTGGAGAAATGGACTATGTGAAGGGAAGCTTTAGACCGGAAAGTCACGGGCTTCTTGATTACGGTCACAACTTTTATGCCCCGCAATCCACTGAAGGAAAAAATGGTGAAAGAATATTAATTGGCTGGATGCAACGATGGAATCAAGCCACACCGCCAAGGGATTATGGGTTTAATGGTATGATGTCAGTACCAAGGGTGCTGACACTGAAGGACAATAAGCTTATCCAACGACCGATCGGGGAGATAAATAGCTATTTTACAAATACAACAGTTTATGAAAACGTGACATTGGAAGTGAATGAAACAATCGATTTTCATGATAAAAATGCAGCTTACTTGAGTGTGAATGCTTCAACTTTGGAGAAGCAAAAGTTTCAGTTGGAGCTCAATAAAAGTGAAGACAAAGCGGCTCGAATATACGTAGATGTAGAGAACGCGATGATTTCCTTTACATCTGACCATGGTGATTCCGGCCAAATTGACATCTCAGAATGCTGTAATCCCTTACAGGAAGAGATAACACTTGAAGTATTTATCGACCTTCATTCCATTGAAGTATTCATGAATTCAGGAGAAAAGGTGCTCAGCTTTACAGCGTACGATCAGGGGAAAGGAACAGACATTTCTATCCGTGGTCTAGGTCAAACTGCGATAAAAGAAATTGTATGCGCAACCTTCAAGCCAGAAGTATGAAATAGGTTTAGCAATAGACATTATGCGCCTTTGGAAATTCAAAGGGATAAACAAAGAACAAGTGCCTTTTCACTTGTTCTTTGTTTTGAGATAATAAGCTAGTAATAATTCCAGGCTTTTATCAAAAAATAAGCGAGAACACCATTTCCTCAAGGAACGTTAGCGAGTAGGTGGCGGGTAGTTCAAGGTAAACTATTGTGTGAAAAAAATAATTATGCAAGGTGTATATAATGAGATTCCAGCAAAAGGTATTGATTGCATTTCTAGTGTTAATCTTGGTGCCTATCATCATTCTTGGTATAGTTTCATATCAAGTTTCGTCTGCTGCATTAAAGGAAAAAGTAGGGGAAGAAACATTACAAACTTTGAAGGCAACCAATACAAATTTACAGATGGTGATGTCAGAGATAAATTCTTTTTCAAATTATGTGATCGCTTCTCAAGAAGTTGAAAACTTTCTTAGGTATAATCAAGAGCAGTCGATTGTTAATTTTTACAGCAGCGGACAATCAATGGCTGGATTGCTGTATACCCAATCAAGGTTAGACGATCTTATTCTTTATAGCACAAAGGGGCAGGTTTACCATTTTCGGAATAGTGCCATTCCTTCATTAAAAGAGTTTCAACAAACGGAATTTTATCAGAAAATAGTAAGCGAAAAAGGACGGGCGGTTTGGTTATCTCCAGTTCATAATGAAATATTTACTTCGGGAGATACTCCATTTTATATTCACGGTCGTGCTATTAGAGATGCTGACACACTTGAGGATATTGGCTATGTGATTATGAAAATTAAGATTGAACGTTTTGACGATATTTTCACGAATCTTTACAAGGATGACTCCGAGGAAATGATTGTCGATGAAGATGGAAGAATTATCTATCATCGTAATCGGGATTTGATTGGAGAATCGATGAAGCTTAACAATCGTTCAAAGATACTTTCAGGCAAAGATGGAACCGGTATCGATTATCTGGACGGAGAAAAAAGTTTGGTTACGTATATTGCTGGAACCTTGAAGGACCGTGACGCCACCAAGTATTTTCTCGTTTCCATTAAGCCATGGCATACGATTTCAAATGAAACGCAATATATTCGCCAAACGACATTTGGACTTGTTTTGATTGTGTTAGTGTTTGCTGTGTTGTTCAATCTCTTTTTTTTAAATCGGATTGTCAGTTTCATTACAGAGTTTTTAAACAAAATGAAACGAGTTGAAAAAGGTGACTTGACCGCAAGGATGTCATCGTTTCCTTTTTTAGAGCTAAACCATTTAGCGAAAAGCTTTAATGAAATGGTAGAAAAAACGGTTGTTTTATTGCAGCGAATCAAAAGCGAGCAAGAATTAAAAAGAAAAGCCGAATTTCAGGTTCTTCAAAATCAAATCAATCCTCATTTCTTATACAACACGCTGGAGTCTATTAACTCGTTAGCTGTTTTAAATGACCAGCAAGATATCAGTAAAATGACGATTCATCTTGGAAAGCTGCTGCGGATTAGTATTAATGCTTCCGATGAGGTATCTGTTCAAAATGAAATACGGCATGTTATGAGCTACATGGCAATTCAAAGGGTCCGTTATAATGATGGATTTACATTTGACGTAAAAATCGATGAAGATTTACTTCATTATCGAATATTAAAGCTTGTCCTACAGCCTCTGGTCGAAAACATTTTGATTCATGCGTTTGATCGTAAGCAGCAAGATGCAGTGATTCGAATTACCGGCGGAATTGAGAAGGGAAAAGGATATTTTTATATTGAAGACAATGGAAAAGGCATAAGCCTTGATGCTCTTCAACTATTGAACGAACGCAATCAAGGTGTGCAAACGAGTAAACAAACGAGTCATGGTGTGATGAATGTACAGAACCGTTTAAAGCTATATTATGGCGAGCACTTTGGGTTAATGATTTGTTCTAAAGAGAATGAAGGAACAATCATCAAGCTAACATTTCCACTGCGTAAGGATGAAGAAAATGAAGTATAGAGTAATTATTGCTGATGATGAATCACTAATTGTTAAAAGCATTGTAAAGGCTATTGATTGGGAGGCTCTTCAGTGTGAGGTAGTAGGAACAGCCGAGGACGGGAATGAAGCTCTTGAGCTGGTAAGGATACATCAGCCTCATATTGTCATAACAGATATTTGTATGCCGGAGCTGAGCGGAATCCAATTATTAAAAGCATTGCAGACCTTTTCTATGAGACCAGAGGTATTATTGGTAAGTGGCTATAATGAATTTGAGTATGCTAGGGAAGGGTTACAATATCATGCGTTTGATTATATACTAAAGCCCATTGATCATGAGGAACTTACAGCATGTATTGGGCGAATGATCGATAAATTGAAAGGAAAAGAAAAAAGCGATTATGAGCTAAAGAAACACAAAATGTATGAACTGCTCATTCTTGAGAATTCTACTGAAAGCTTTATGAATGAACAAGGAGCATACGCTACCATGATGGTACAGTTTCGTAATGGGGCAGAGCAGAACGAACAAATTCTGAAGCAATGGATAAGTGATAGAGAAAAGGAGGATAGGTTCTTTCAAAACTTTTTATTTAAGTTAGAAAATAGCCGGTTCCTTATTATTTGTGTGAATACAGCAGGCGATAGCAAAAAGCTATATAGCTATGTGATGGCATCTGCTCATCAGGCAGTTGGAATGTTCGAGGAGAATTGCACGATTGCGATAGGGAAATTTGTAAGCAGTATAGGCGAACTTCCAGCCTCGTATCAACAAGCTAAACAATATATAGAAAAAAGTGCATTTTTAAAAATGAGTATTGTTACCGAGGAAGATATTAAAGCTGAATACAAATCAAAAACTACACCTGATGCCTTAGTCAAGAAAGCTGAACAATTTTTGAAAAACCACTTTACAGAGAATATTGGCATTGAGACGGTCGCAGAACGGGTAGGGCTCAGCGTCAGCCACTTCAGCGTATTATTTAAACAAAAAACACGAGTGACATTTTTAGACTACTTAACGAAATTAAGGGTGGATCACGCCTGTCTCTTGTTAGAGACAACAGATTTAAAGACATATGAGATCGCCAATATGGTTGGTTATACGGATCAGCGCTATTTTAGTCAAGTGTTTAAGAAGTGTGTAAACCTCACTCCAAGTCAATATCGAAAAGGGGCAGAATAGGTTCTCTCACAAAGAAGTGGGAGAATCTTTTGATTCCTGGATAAAACAACAAGTTCCCGAAATGCTAGAAAAGGGCGAAATAGGTAAATACATTTGAATCACGGAGGAATTGTAAGTGAAAAAAAATGCTGTTCTCCTTGCAAGCTTCTGCTTGGTGATGGGTCTGTTCCTAAGCTCTTGCGCTTTAGCAAGAAAAGATGATGCCGTTTTAGAGAAACAAGAAAAAAAGAAACTTGAATTTTTTCACGGGAAAATAGAATCAGCAAAAATTTTCGAAGAATTAATCCAAGAGTTTGAAAAGGAAAATACGGATATTGATATTGAGAATGTGTATGTACCATATGGCTCAACGGTTCTAAAAACACGTATGGCCCGCGGCGATATTCCAGATATTTTTGTGATGTATCCAATTGAATATGATTATGTATTACGCGTAAACAAAGGATACTTGTTAGACATTACAAATGAAGAGTTTGTTTCAAATATTCAACCAGAGATTCAAAAGCGTTACTTAGTAAATGACAGAATGTACGGGGTGGCTTTATCACAAAATGCTGTTGGCGTTATGTATAACAAAGATATCTTTAAAGAGTTGAATCTGGAAATTCCTAAAACATGGGACGAATTCATTCAAACGATGGAAATAATCCAGAAAGCAGGAAAGCAGCCGCTTTTAATGGCCAATAAAGATCCGATACAGATTAGTGTTTTTAATTTAAATCTTGTCGCAAACGAGTTTGACAGTCAATATTGGGATAAAGTGAATAAAGAGGACATGGGCATCAGTCATGATGAAAGGTGGATGGAAATTTCGAAAAAAATGCTGCAAGTTCTTCCTTATGTTCAGCCCGGATCCTTTCATGCAGATTCTGATCAAATCAAAAAGGCATTTGCAAATGGAGAAGGTGCCATGTATGTGATGGGAACATGGGCTCTCCCCGATATTGAAGCATTCAATCCAAATTTAAACTATGACATCTTCCCGTTCCCCGCTACCAATGATCCTGAAAAGAATCATGTGTTAGGAGGGGTAGATGCAGGGTTTGCCATCTCAGCCGACACTCCATATCCTGAAGAAGCGAAACGATTTTTAGCCTTTCTAGTTCAAACAGAGAATGCCCAAAAATTTTCGGATTATGAAGGCAGCATCAGTGCGGTGAAAGGTGTGCAAATGAAAAAACAAGAAGTGAAATTGATTGACGAGCTTGTAAAGCAAGAAAGAGTCGTCAACTGGCCGAACCACTATTGGTTAGGAGGAACTGCTGCTGAGGATGAGTTTAGAAAGTATTCACAACAGTTTTTTATTAATCGGAACGTCAATGCTTATCTTGAGAATCTAGAAAGGATGTTTTCAAGTTACAGGCAGGGCAGATAAACATATAGAGCGACCTAAGAGGAGAACTTCTTATCTCTTTTTGGTCGCTCTTATTTTTAGTCGAATGAGATTGATGGGCAAGACATAACAATTAGTTGCGGATTTACACATAAATTTTATATTAAAAGGATTACTTCTAAGCCACGTAACCAAAAGAATGATTTTTGCACTTTAAGAAAGTATAAATTTCTAGCCGGGAGACCATTCGACGTAGCGAGAAATTTTAGGAATACAGTATAAGTGCAACTACGCCTCTGTCTTTGCCTAACGGCTCGCCAATCGACGAGTTTTCTTTAAGGATATCCCCTAGTACCTTGTTTCGTATTCTTTATTGGGATCGTTTATCGGAAGAATTTAAACATAAATAAAAAGAACGCCTCATTTTGAAAACGCTTCATAATAGATACAATAAAGGTGTAGCAAGATTACAAATACGAGGATTACATTTTCAATCCAACCAGTTGATTTTTAATTGCCGACAAAGTAAGCGCTTTGATTGAAGTCTTACAAAATCGATAGGAAATTTCTAAATAGAGATTTAGTTGGAAAGAGTAGTCTTTCGCAGGTACATTGCAACCACAATTGCAGTGAAGCATGTTACATCTTTAGTTAAAGGAGCGATTAAAATGGAAAGTTCAAAAAGTTTATATTGGAAGTTAAGTGCGTATTTCTTCTTTTTCTTTTTTACTTGGTCATCTAGTTATTCTTTATTTTCGATTTGGTTAGGACAAGAAATACATTTAAGCGGATCAGCTACAGGGATCATCTTTTCTGCAAACGCTATTTTTGCTTTATGTATGCAGCCTTTATATGGTTATATTTCTGACAAAATAGGTTTAAAGAAAAATATCTTATTTTTTATTAGTATTTTACTAGTATTTGTAGGTCCATTTTATATCTATGTGTATGGCCCGTTATTACAATATAATGTTTTTCTCGGTGCAATTGTTGGGGGGCTATATTTAGGGATTGCTTTCTTAGCTGGTATTGGAGCGATTGAATCGTATGTTGAAAAGGTTGGCCGTAAATATAATTTTGAATATGGAAAGGCAAGAATGTGGGGTTCCCTAGGATGGGCAGCCGCTACATTTTTCGCGGGTCAGCTGTTCAATATCGATCCTAATATTAACTTTTGGATTGCATCTGTTTCGGCAATTGTATTAGTTGCAATTATTATGTCTGTGAAAGTAGAAATAACAAATCAAGAACTTGAGAAAGCCGGTTCTATTACATTTAAAGATGTTGGAGAACTGTTTTTATTAAAAGATTTTTGGTTCTTAATGATGTATGTAGTCGGGGTGGCATGTGTCTATGGTGTATATGACCAGCAATTCCCGCTGTATTACTCATCTTTATTCCCAACCGAATCCTTAGGTAATCAAGTATTTGGATATTTAAATTCGCTTCAAGTGTTTCTAGAGGCTGGTGTTATGTTCCTTGCACCATTCATTGTAAATAAGCTTGGTGCAAAAAATAGTTTAATTTTAGCAGGATTTTTGATGGCCTTTCGGATTATTGGTTCCGGACTTGCCGTGGAACCAATCGGAATTTCAACGATGAAATTAATCCACGCATTGGAATTGCCTATTATGCTCATTGCTATTTTTAAGTACTTGGCAGCAAATTTTGATACACGCTTATCTTCTGTATTATACCTGGTAGGTTTCCAATTTGCTTCTCAGGTAGGTGCATCTATTCTTTCACCGATCGCAGGTGGATTATACGATAGCATAGGATTCCGTTATTCTTACATGATAATGGGAGGATTGGTTTTATGTTTTACAATCATTTCAATCTTTACTTTATTGAGTACTAAAAAAAGCAAAGGCTTACAACGGACTTCAGAAAAATTACAACAGGCTATATAGGGGGACGATAGGATGTTAACAGTAAACAAACTTCAACAAGCGGAAGAGGCAATTAGAAAGGCTAAGGAACAAATGAGTGACGATTATCGGTTAGGCTATCATATTATGGCACCTGCTAACTGGATTAATGACCCTAATGGTTTAGTACAGTATAAAGGGGAATATCATGTGTTTTATCAGCATCACCCATATGATGAAAATTGGGGACCGATGCACTGGGGGCATGTGAAAAGCAAAGACCTGGTTCACTGGGAACACTTGCCGATTGCTCTTGCACCGACAGAAACGTATGAGAAGGATGGGTGTTTTTCGGGAAGCGCAGTTGATGATAACGGAGTACTAACATTAATCTACACAGGAAACATATGGGTTGATCGTGAGAAGGATATCCTTGACCAATCACAATGTATTGCGACAAGTACAGATGGTATTCAGTTTACAAAAGAAGCTGCAAATCCAGTCATTGCGAAACATCCAGAAGAAGGATCTGGGCATTTCCGTGATCCAAAAGTATGGAAGCACGAGGATCATTGGTATATGGTTCTAGGAACTCGAAAAGAAGATACTGGAAAGGTTGTTTTATATAAATCAAAAGATTTAAGACAATGGGAGTATCTTGGCGTATTGGCAGAAAGCAATGGAAGGGAAGGCTATATGTGGGAGTGTCCGGATTTCTTTGAAATCGGCGAAAAACATGTGCTGTTATTTTCACCGCAGGGAATAGAGGCTGAAGGAGAGAAGTATCAAAATCTGTTCCAAACAGGTTATATTGTAGGAGATTTTAATTATGATACACTCGAATTTTCGCGTAGTGAGTTTATAGAGCTAGATTACGGACATGATTTCTATGCTGTTCAAACACTGCTTGATGAGCAAGGTCGGCGTATCGCCATCGGCTGGATGGATATGTGGGAATCTCCAATGCCGACAAAGGAGCACGGCTGGGCTGGTGCTTTAACATTGCCACGCGAGCTGACTCTTACCAGTGATGGAAAGCTTGCGATGAATCCTGTGTCTGAACTTACTATGCTCCGCGAAAAATCGATTGACCTGGCGATTGATACGATTAATAGTGAAAGTATCCATACGGGGATCAATGAAGAGTTACTAGAAATCAAAGTAGAGTTTTCATTGAAAGATGTGACAGCAGCTGAATTTGGTCTAAAACTCAGATGTGATGAAGCAGGAACAGAGGAAACAGTCATTGGCTTCGATGTTACATCCTCTAAATTATTTCTTGATCGTGAACAGTCAGGTAAGGGCGTAAGCGGAATTCGGAAAAGTAAAGTAGATGTGCAAGCTGAGACGCTATCACTTCATATTTATTTAGATCGTTCATCTGTCGAAGTATTTGCTAATAATGGTCTTAACGTATTGACGAGTAGAATATACCCACAAAAAGCGAGTTTAGGGCTGCAATTCTATGCAAAAAATGGAGCAGTTCAGATGAAAGATGTACAGGTTTGGAAATTAAAAGATATCTGGAAAGAAAACAAATAAGATATTCTGTCTATTACGCGCAGATAAAGGCATGCCTTATGATGTATTGTACACTCAATTTCAAAATGGAATTTTCTTTGAGTAATTTATGAAGGTCCAAACCAGCCAAGTGCTTTTACAGAAGCCTTGGCTTTTTGGACGTAGTTTGAGCTAAAGGTCATATTGTTAAACTATAATGGGAAAGTTCAATATTTTTCTTCTCGCATATAAGCAGGGAAAAGGTTTATAGTAGAAGTAACCATGCTTAATATGGATAATTTTTTGGAATTGTGGTGGGAAATCAAATGCAGCAACGTGTACAAATGCCAACGTATGAGAAAATCGCAATTGATATTGCAAATCGGATATATGATGGGAAATTTAAAGTAGGGGAGAGAATACACGGGAGATCCACGCTTGCAAGTGAGTACAATGTATCGCCGGAAACTGTAAGGAGAGCTATTAAGATATTAGAGGATGTTGAAATTGTTCAATCCGCTAAGGGCAGCGGTGTGATTATAGCGTCCAGAGAGAATGCTTTTAAGTACATTAGCCGTTTTTCTCAACTAGAAAGCATTAAGGATTTGGAAAAGCAAACAAAAGCGCTCATAAAGGAACGTGAGAGGCTCGATGAACAGTTACTTGAAACTGTCCAGAAAATTTTGGACCATTCGGGAAAGCTGCGGCATACAAACCCAATTGCACCCTTTGAAGTAGAAATTGCGCCAACGTGCAGCCATATTGGAAAGACGATATCAGAAGTAAAGTTTTGGCAAAATACGGGGGGAACGGTAATCGGAATTAAGCGTAATAATGAATTAATTATTTCTCCAGGACCATATGTGCTTATGCTGGAGGGAGATATATTGCTCATTATCGGTAATGAGCAGACGTATGAGAGGGTAATACACTTTTTGGCGGAATAGAGTAAAGAAAACTCGCCGATTGGCGAGCCCTGCTTTCGGGCGAAGACAGAGGCGCAGTTGCCCTTATACTGTATTCCTAAAATTTCTAACTGCGTCGAATTTGCTTCCAGTTGGAATTTTATATTTTCTTACAGTGTAAAGAAAGCTCGCCGATTGGCGAGCACTGCTTTTGGGCGAAGACAGAGGCGTAGTTGCTCTTATACTGTATTCCTAAAATTTCCGACCGCGTCGAATTGTCTTCCAACTAGAAATTTATACTTTCTTAAAGTGCAACGAATAAGACCCCGCTTGGAGTATGCTGCAAGCGGGGTTAAAAAACAGTTTGCTTTTAATTATTTAAAATTACTCATATATGTTTAAAAAACTTGCTTATTTTGATACACTTCACTTAAAAAAGTGAGGTGCTTCTTTTTTTATACAGTACGGGAAGCTGCTGAATGATTGGGTGTTGCAACTACTCGTTTTTACTTATAAAGTTATTTACAGCCATATTGTATTTTTTTATAATAAAACCAGAAAATGGATAGCGGAAAAGGAGGTGAAGTATATGAAATATAATAAGAAAATTAAGCTACTAACAAAAAAAGAGCAACAACTCCAATTAGATTCGCAATCTAAAATGTGTAACTGGCTATACAATCAGTTATTTCAGCTGGTAGAACAAGATTACGTAAATGGCAATGCAAACAAATTCTTGTTTGGTCGTAATTTGCGAAATCAAGTTCCCACATTCAAACAACAACATCCATTTTTATATAAAGTTCATTCATCTCCATTAAAAAACGTAGCATTACGTTTGAAAGATGCGTATGACCGTTGGTTGAATCCAGAGTTAGATAACGCAAAACCGCACTTCCGTTCTTGGAAGAAGAAGTGGTTTTCTTTGTTGTATGATGAACCAAATAAAGGTTTTAAGATGTTAGGTTCTACAACCTTACAAGTAAGTTTTGGTAAATTATCCGATGAGGAACATCAAGAACAAAAGAAAAAGGACAAATCAGTAAAAAAACAAATTACGGTTACAGTAGAACTGATAGAACCGTTGGTGCTGGAAGAAACAGAAGTGATAAAAACCTTGCGTATTACAAAAGATTTAGATAGTTATTATGCAGTTTTTACAATAGAAAATAAAAAAGAAGTGGAGTTAGTAAAGGAACAAACGTATATTTCTTTTGACCCTAATCATAAAAATCTAGCAGTAGGTATAGACAACGAAGGTCGTACATATGAATTGCAGCGTGTAACATCCGTTCTACAATATTGGGATGAAAGAATTGACCAAATAAAAAGCAAACGGGACCAGTGTCAAAAACAAAGTCATTTCATGATTACACCACATACGGAATACTGGAAGCCCAGCCCTAGATGGGAACGTCTAAATCGAGTATTGGAGAAGGCATATTTGAAGAGACGAGAACAAATCAAGTTAATTCTATATCGCTATGCTCATTATTTCTCTCGAAAGTATGACACCATCATTATAGGTGACTATACGCCAACAGTGGATGTGGCAGAACATGATCATTTGCATCGTGTTATGTTAAATCAAACTCCCATTGGACAATTTCGTACGATTTTAAAATGGGTTCAAGAAAAGAATGGAAAACATTTTATGAAAGTAGATGAACGGAATTCTACAAAGGAGTGCTGCTACTGTGGAACGGAAGAAGAAAAGAACCCGGAGATCCGTGTGTTCACATGCAAAAACTGCAACTACACCTTCTATCGTGATATAAACAGTAGTGTAAATCATGCACGAAAAGCCAAAAAGATATTGCCACGCACGGGCTACATTGGGGTGGAACACCCAATGTATATGGTTTGGTGGGATTGGAAGCGGGGGAAACTCTCTCGCGGAAGATTTCCAGCTCCAGCTAAGGGAAATAAGTCCTTAGGTTGAAACAAAGAACCTTACCCCTTATAGGATAAGGTCCCGTAATTCTACTCATTTTAGTTGAAATTGAGTAATTTATGGAGTGCGGAGATATGTTAATCGATTAGTTTCTCTTTTTGCAGGAAGTCTTTTGCAACCTTCGCTGGATCTTCCTTCAGGCTGTCTACTCTGTAGTTGAGCTGTCGCATTTTTTCATCTGTTAGTTTGCCTGCAAGCATATTAATAGTACGCTCCAGTTCAGGATATTTCTTTAAGGTATCCTGCTTCACAATTGGCACAGCATAATAAGGAGGGAAAAAGCCCTTGTCATCTTCTAATACTTTTAGATGAAAAGCTTCCAGCAATCCATCTGTTGAGAAAGCGTCAATCACATCACTTTCCTGATTTTGCAGTGCAGTATAACGCAGTCCGCCGTCCACAGCTTTTACATCTTTAAATTGCATGTTGTACGTTTTGGAAAGCCCAATCAGTCCATCTTCTCTATTAGGGAACTCAATTGTGGGCCCAATAACTAATCCATTACTTACTTTTGCAAGGTCAGAGATTGTATTGATATTATATTGCTTTGCTGTATCCTGACGTACCGCTAGAGCATACGTATTGTTAAAGCCCAATGGTTTCAACAGCTCAATACCGTATGTCTTTTGAAATTCCTGCTGAACGGTTTTGTATACTTCATCAGGATTATTTATAGCTGGTTTCTTTAAAATATTTACCAAGCCTGTTCCTGTATACTCCACGTATAAATCAATATCACCGGTATTTAAGGCATTAAACGCAACCTGTGTTCCGCCGAGGTTCATCTTTCTTTCTACATGAATATCTGTTTTATCTTCGATTAAATCTGCGACCATGTTTCCTAAAATCAGCTGCTCACTGAAATTTTTTGAGCCAATGGCAATGGTGTCTTTTGCACCCGCTTTTGAATAGATGGCAGTTGCGCCAAAGCCAATGACTAAAATAGCTGTAGCAGAGAGCAAAAGCCACTTCTTCAATGGTGACATTGAAGGTTTGGAAGCCGAAGCTTGCTGTTTGTTTTTATAGGAGAGGGAAGATTCGAGTTTGCCTACGACATAGTCAATCAGCAATGCAAGAATACAAGCAGGAAGGGCACCTGCTAAAATCATGTTGTTATCCACGGTTTGTACACCCGAGAATACAAGGTAGCCAAGTCCGCCAGCCCCAATAAACGCCGCGATTGTCATCAGGCCTACCGCTGTTACGGCGGAAATGCGAATGCCGGCCATAATCATTGGAAATGCTAGAGGTAATTGTACCTTTTTCATTGTTTGGCTCTTCGTGAGGCCAATCCCTCTCGCTGCTTCAAGGATATCCGCATCAATATTTGTTAGTCCTGTGTAAGTGTTTTTTACAATTGGAAGAAGAGAATAGAGAACAACCATTACGATGGCTGGTGTACTTCCAATTCCGATAAAAGGGATTAAAAGGCCGAGCAACGCTAAGCTTGGTACAGCTTGAATAATGTTTGCAGCCCCAATAATCGGCTTTGAAAGATTTTTATGTTTTGAAATTAGAATTCCAAGCGGAACCCCAATTGCAATAGCAATCAATACCGAAATAATACTTAGATAGAGGTGCTGTCCAAGCAAATTAAGGATTTGATCATACTTATCAGTGAAAAAGTTCCATAATCCATTCATTAAAAAGCCACCTCCAAATCAATTAATTGACTGCTTAGCTCGGAGAGAATGCTGCTTCTTGTAATGAGACCAGATAATTGATTCGCCCCATTTATAACGGGAACATATCCAATTTTGTGGTCATTCATTGTTTTTAATACAGAAATCAAATTTGCATCCTCAGAAACTGTCAGTACATTGCGCTCCATGATTTCTCCTACTAGAGCATTTCGGTTCTGCAGTTGAATGCCTTTTAGCGTTACCAGTCCTAAAAGCAAGTTCGTCCGGTCTGTTACTAGCAAACTATCTACTTTGTTAGCCTTCATAATTTCAATTGCCTGCAGCACATTTCGGTTCGGTATAATCTTTACCGGATTGGGAATCATAATATCCTCAGCCTTTAACAGTTCTGGGTTATTCCATACTCTCCTTTTTCCAATAAAGTTTTCTACAAATTCATTAGACGGGTTCTTCAAAATATTCTCTGGTGTGTCAAACTGGAGTATGTCTCCATCCTTCAATAAGCAAATTTTATCTGCTATTTTAATAGCTTCATCCATATCATGTGTGACAAAAATAATAGTCTTATTTAACTCTTTTTGCATTTGAAAGAGCTCTTCTTGCAAGGAACTTCTTGTTACCGGGTCTAGAGCACTGAATGGCTCATCCATTAAAATGATGTCTGAGTCTGTAGAAAATGCTCGTGCTACCCCAATTCGCTGCTGTTGTCCGCCGCTTAGCTCTTTTGGAAAACGGTACATATATTCCTGCGGATTCAGTCCGACCATCTGAAGCAACTCCTCTGTCTTTCTTTCAATTGCTTCTGGCGCTTCCCCTTTTAGTTTAGGGATAAGTTCTAAATTCTCTTTAATGGACATATGTGGGAAAAGTCCCGTGTTTTGGATGACATAACCGATGTTTCGTCTAAGTTCAATAGTATTGAGAGCTGAAATGTCTGTTCCATTTACGAAAATCTTTCCTGATGTCGGTTCGCTCAGCTTATTAATCATTTTTAGCAATGTTGTTTTGCCGCAGCCGCTCGGACCAATAAAAACAATTAGTTGTCCTTCTTCAATCTCTAATGAAAAGTTACGAATCACTGTTTTACTATGGTATTTCTTTTCTATATTTTGGAATTTTATCATCGTATACCTCCTTAGTGATATAGTCCATATTCCATAATCGACAACTTAATGTTAACATATGAGTTGTTACTTGTCTAATTCATACAATGATTGTATCCTTTTCATTAAGCCGTTTTTAGGGAAGGGAGGTTTAGAATAGCTAAGGGGGATTAACAGCCCTCATGGAAAGCAGTCGGTTGGATGTAAGAGAGAAAAGCCATTGCTTTCTAGAGAGGGAGTTATAATAAAACAAGATGGTTCTACGTTATAGGAGAATGATTATATAGGAACGCCAAGTGAAGCAGATGATCTTACGTATGCGGAATATTTGTCTTTAGATGATGATGAATAGCCCATGCATAAGTATCCTAAACTTGAGGTTTCTTCTGTATTATGAAGCATCTCGAAAAACACTTTCGGAATATAACGAGATATAGATTTTTCATTTTTTTCATTCCCTCTTTCAAATCAAAATGATAGAATAAGAATATGTAACAAAAAGGGCGGGTTTCAAAAGGCTAGTAGATAAAGAAGAATGATAGTCTGGATATTTACACCATATGCAGAGATGGTTTAAGGTTGGCATGAGCTTTAACGCTCTGATCGAGTTACTGAAAGGTAATGAATATAAAATGTTTCATAATGTTTTCATTGTATGTATAGCTTACATCTATCTACCTTAGCGGGGATGAGCAGGATGCTTGGAGAATAGTATGACTTTCTTCACATTTGCTTTCATACTAAAATGGAAACGTTGTTGCACAATATTTTTCAAATCGATAAATAGAGATAGGAATGAAGCGCTGAATGGACAATAATAGACAAAACAAAAGAAAAAAGCGAAAGACCTTTTTATATGTTTTACTTACGCTGCTCCTCATAGGCGGTGGGGGAGGGATATATGCGTACCAAAAGTTTTCGCCAGAGAATTATTTTAAAAACGTTTCGGTGGTAACGCAGCCTGCCGAAGCAAGTGAGACAAAGCCAAAGAGCGGTGTATTTAATGTGCTCATTATGGGAACAGATCAACGGCCGGATGATCCAGCCGGGCATTCTGATTCTATGATACTTCTTCACATGAATTTGGACAAAAAGCAATATAATGCAGTCAGCATCCCGCGTGATACACGTGTGTATGTAAAGGACTATGATAGCTATACGAAGTTGACAAGTGTTCAATATATAGTTCAATCCGAAAAAAATTCCCTAGATGCTGGGGTGAAGGCAGCTGCGCAATCTGTTAGTGATTTAACAGGAGTACCTATTCATTACTATGCGGAAACAACCTACTGGGGTTTAAGAGACATTATCGACACATTGGGCGGGATTGACATCGAGCTTCCTTACGATGTGGAGCTTACTCATTCATGGATTCCGCAGAACCATGGTAAGATCTTTGAAGCTGGAAAACAGCATTTAGATGGAACGATGGCTGTAGAGGTTGCGAGGGAACGTCATGCGGTTGCGGAGGGAGAATTTGGTCGTCAGCAGCTTCAGGAGAAGGTTCTTCTTAGTGTAGCTGATGCCGTATTAGAACCGCAAAACATTGTCAAATTACCGAAATTTGTTAAAATGCTGCCGGATGTTGTTCCTGCTACAAATATGACACAAACAGATGTGCTAAGCCTTGGACTTGCGCTAAAGAGCTTCAAGCCTAAACAATTAGAATATCATCAATTGCCTGGTGAGTACAAAACGCAGTATGACGATATGTTGCAAAATTACAATAACCAGCTTGTTGTAGATCCAGAGGAGATTAAGGAACTGGTTAAGGAGTATTTTAGCAACTAGAAAACTGTTGATTTGCTTTTATAACAGAGGATTTTATCAATCGTTTGGACGATATAAGAATTATTGTAAGGAGCTGACCCTTTTGAGGAGTGAGCTCCTTTTTAATACATCGAGATGCAATACAAAAGCAGCTTCATTGGACTTTACAGCCTAAAATATCAACTGCGATTTTTTCATAAATTGCATTCGTCCAGCCAAAGCCTTCTTGAGATGGATATCTTCCTACCGTATCAATGTTAAGCTGAACAACATTGTATTTTTCGTACAGTTTGCCGTGTGTTAAAAATACTTGCGTGCATAAATGAATCCAACGTTTAGCAATCTCCGTCGCTTCTCTTTCAAACCCGTAATGTTTCAAGCCCTGAATGACAATCCATTGTAAAGGTGCCCATCCATTTGGATAATCCCATTGAAAACCAGATTTGACTGTCGAAGTGACCATTCCGCCAGGGGAAAGAAACGTGGGAATATGTTGTTTTATTCTCACTGCTTGTTGAGAAGAAGCGATACCAGCCCACAATGGATAAAAAGTTGCAAGAGAATGATATTGATATTGTTGGTTCGTTGTAAAGTTGTAATCTAAGTACAATCCTAAATCGTTGTTCCATAAATATTTATCCATTAATTTCTTTCGCCTTTGGGCTTTACTTATCCAATCGCTCGTTTCATCATCCAGTTTCAGTATCTGGGCAAACTGTGATAAATCTATTTCATATTTGTATAATAAAGAATTCAGGTCTACGGGGATGAAGTTTCCGCATTGTCTATGAAACCGGCCGGTGTAATCCCATCCGGATTCAGCCTCCACTCTCTCATGCCAGAAATGAGGAGGGATATAAACTTCATTAAAGTGGAGGTAAGCTTCTCCTTTTATTTTTAGCATGGATTCTAAATTATCATAGTATTTATTAAGTCCAATTTGTTCGTTATAACGGGTTTTAGAATCCATCCAAACTTCATGGTATTCTATTTTTGCCCAATCATAGGCTTGCCTAAGCCATTCCTTATCCCCATTCCAAACTTCGTGAATCATAGAAGTGAGAAAGGGTGGCTGTGAGCGACTTAAATGAGCCAGTTCAGAACTATTAGGTATAAGGCCAAAGGTTCTCAGTTCATATAAGAAGTTATCAACGATCCATCTTGCTAATTGATCCAATTTGGAGATTTTTAATCCTAATATCATAAAATAGCTGTCCCAATAAAATAATTGCTGAAATATACCTCCAGGTACAGCGTAAGGATAGGGCAGATACAACAGTTCATCTTTTGTATAAGGCGGACTTTGTTTAATGAGATGTTTCCAAAATTGATGAATATAGTTCATCACAAGTTCCATATTTTTATCCGTGCATTGAATTTTGACCTCTGGTACATGAATATTCAATTCGTTCCCCCCTGTAAAAAACGACTGATACATCTAACTTATACAGAGGAACTAAGGGATAGAATAAAACAATAGTCATAGCCATTTAAATGTTGCCGGGTATATGCAACAATTACAATGAGAATAGGCATGTTTATAGTATAATTATTATTGGGGAGAGAGGAAATGTTCATAACAAGGGAGTGGAGATAGAATGAATAGAAACGTCAAACTATGGCAAATTGTAGGTTTGGTTCTTTCTATTGCTGTAATTGTTCTATTGGCAATGGAGAAATTTTTATATGCTGCTGTACTCAGTCAGTTTGTCCTTTGGATGAGTTGTACGATCCAAATGAAAAGATTGTCCGAGCAGAAGAAATATAAGGAAGCCAAGAAATTCCAAGCATTCGCTTATTTGGGTGCACTCTTGTTTACAGCTGGAGCAATTGTTTTATGGATATAAGCAGCAAAAAAGCGAACGGGGCTCGTTCGCTTTTTTTATTTTATTTCTTAAGTTTTAGCACGATATCTTCATCTGGTGTTACATATAAAGTCTGTTGGTTGTCGTATGTGACAAAGCCAAGCTTCGCACCGCTTGGTTTTTTGACATGCCGGATTTTTGTGAAATCAACTGGAACGGAGCTGGAGCTTTTTGCCTTGCTGAAGTATGCAGCCAATATAGCAGCTTCGTGTAAGGTTTGCTCGCTTGGCTCGACATCGCGGATTAATACGTGGGAACCCGGAATGTCCTTTGTATGCAGCCAGATTTCATCGCGGCGCGCCAGCTTATTCGTTAAATAATCATTTTGTTTATTATTTTTGCCAACAAAAATTTCGATCCCATCGCTCGATACATACGTATCAAGAACAGGCTTAGATGGCTTTTGCTTTTTTTGCTTCGTGCGGCTGCGAATGTATCCCTCTTCTGCAAGTTCATCACGAATTTCCTCAATATCTCGCTGCGAGGCCGATTCCATCTGCTGCAGCAAAGCATCGAAATAGACGATCTCTTCTTCTGTCTTCATAATTTGCTCTTCAATGATCGAAACAGAATTTCGAGCTTTTTGATATTTAGAAAAGTAGCTTTGCGCGTTTTCTGACGGTGCTTTAAGAGGGTCAAGCGCAATAGTAACCATCGCTCCATTTTCGTCATAATAGTTCATCACTTCAATTTCCGTCATTCCTTTTTGGAGCGCGTACATATTGGCTGTGAGTAATTCGCCATGCAGCTGGTATTCATCTGCTTTTTCAGCATCCTGCAGCGTCTGCTGTAGCTTGCCAAGTTTTTTCTTATTTTTTTCTAGTTCATTGCCGATGAACTTCTCTAAATCATGTCCCTGCTGTTTCACGCGATCGCGCTCTGCTTTGCCAAAGAAGAAGCGGTCAAGCAGCTCGCTTAAGGTAGCGAAGCGTTTGCTTTCGCTTTCGCTTTTTACATGGGATAGGGGCAACATATAAAAATATTCTTTATTGTCTCCTGTAATCATCTCAGGTTCGTATCGATGCTCTGTCAGTATGTGCAGCAAATCAAAAAAGACAGGCGGAAGCGTTTGCTCATTCACAAGACCGGCACGTGTGATAACTTCTTTGGCAAATAACGGCGACAGCCCTGCAAATCGGTCAACAAGCTGTTTATCCATTTTGCCGCTCATAAAGTCAAGCTGCATCAAAAACTGCTCTTTCGTCTCTAGCGTGAATGGATTGACTTTATGCTGAGCGGGCGGCGCAACATATGCATAGCCTGGAAAAACGGTGCGATGCCGGTTTACGGCAGGGGACAGATGTTTGACGCTGTCCAAAATGAGATTTGTTGCCGTATCAATCAAAATGATATTGCTGTGCCGGCCCATAATTTCTACTATCAATGTTTTTTGCGATTCATCACCAATTTCATTGCGGCTTCTCACAGTAATATGAACGATACGCTCAAGTTCTTGCTGCTCAATGCTTTCGATAATGCCTCCTTCGAGATGCTTGCGCAGCAGCATGCAAAACATTGGCGGGAGAGAGGGAGAATCATAGCTTTGCGCTGTCATATGCATGCGTGCATACGTTGGGTGCGCAGATAGAAGCAGTTTATGATTTTTCCCTCTTGCACGAATATGTAACAAAATTTCATATTTCGAAGGCTGATATATTTTTGAAATCCGGCCGGATGATAGGCTTTCCTGCACTTCTTTTGTGATTGCGCGTGTAAATAATCCATCAAAGGACATCGGTAACACTCCTTTCTTGATGCAATCGTCGTTCAATTATAGCATTTTTTAGGACGAGGCTGAATACCATTTCAATAGAGCATGTCTCGCAATCAGAGAGTTGAGGTGAGAGAATGAATTGGTATGAGCTGCGTGCCCATGATGTAGAAAAAAAAGCAAGTACGAATGTGAAAGCCGGATTAACGGAGCCGGAGGTAAACGCTCGCTTAAAACAATTCGGTCCCAATGAACTGCAGGAAGCAAAGCGTCCGTCCGCACTTGCCGTTTTTTTGGCGCAATTCAAAGATTTTATGGTACTCGTTTTAATAGGCGCGACGGTTGTTTCTGCTTTGCTGGGAGAAATGGTCGACGCAGTTGCGATTGTTGCGATTGTGCTTATTAATGGCGTCCTCGGCTTTTTTCAGGAACGAAAAGCAGAGAAGTCGCTTGAGGCATTAAAGGAGCTGGCTGCCCCCCAGGTGACAGCATTGCGTAACGGAAAGTGGATGAAGATTCCTTCCAAAGGACTCGTTATCGGCGATGTCATTAAATTTGCAAGCGGCGATCGAATTGGAGCAGACGTTCGCCTTGTAGAAACAAGCAGTTTGTACATAGAGGAATCGGCCCTGACAGGAGAGTCTGTTCCGGTACAAAAGAAAATTGAAGCGATTCAAGGGGCGAATATCGGCATTGGCGATCAATCCAATATGGCCTTTATGGGAACGATGGTTACGCGCGGTTCAGGCGTGGGGGTTGTGACTGGCACTGGGATGAAGACGGCGATGGGACAAATCGCGAATATGCTGCAAAATGCTGAGGAAGCAGAAACACCGTTACAAAGAAGGCTGGAGCAGCTTGGGAAAATTTTAATTGTGATTGCGTTAGCTCTTACAGCGCTAGTTGTGTTGGTCGGTGTATATCAAGGAAATAACGTCTATCATATGTTTTTAGCCGGTGTTTCGCTGGCGGTTGCCGCGATTCCTGAGGGATTGCCTGCTATTGTGACAGTCGCGCTTTCTCTTGGTGTACAGAAGATGATTAAAAAGCGTTCGATTGTACGCAAGCTGCCTGCTGTAGAAACACTTGGCTGCGCCTCGGTGATTTGTTCAGACAAAACAGGTACAATGACGCAAAATAAAATGATGGTTACGCATCTTTGGTCAGGAGGCCAAATGTGGAACGTCAGCGGGCAAGGATACCACCCGTCTGGTACGTTCACAAGAAATAATGAGCCGGTGAATGTAACGGATACGCGTTCCTTATACCAGCTCTTAACTTTTGGAACATTATGTAACAATGCGTCCATTATAAAGAGGAAAAAAGATTATGTTTTAGACGGTGATCCGACAGAAGGAGCGCTTGTTGCTGCAGCTATGAAGGCGGGAATTACAAGGGAAGGGCTGCAAGAACAGTTTCAAATTGTGAAGGAGTTTCCGTTTGATTCCGCCCGTAAAATGATGAGTGTAGTTGTAAGAGATAGGAACGGAAAACAGTTTGTTGTGACGAAGGGGGCACCTGATGTCTTATTGCAGGTGAGTCACACGATTCTTTGGAGCAATAAGCAGCAGCCGATGGTGGCGCTATATAAAAATGAAACGCAGCAAGCCATTCATGCGTTAGGAAGTCAAGCGCTGCGGACGATTGCCATTGCATATAGACCGCTTAAAGATGGAGAGATAGTGCAAAGCGAGCAGGATGCTGAGAGCAACTTAATGTTTATTGGCTTGCAGGGAATGATAGATCCGCCGCGTCCTGAGGTAAAGCAGGCGGTGCAAGAATGCCGTGAAGCCGGTATTAGAACAATTATGATTACAGGCGATCATAAAATAACTGCGATGGCAATCGCGAAGCAGCTTGATATTTTGCCGGATGGAGGCAGGGCTGTAGAGGGTTCTGAACTGGCGAATATGACGGTCGAGGATTTAGAGAATATTGTGGAAAGCACATACGTATTTGCTCGCGTATCACCGGAACATAAATTAAAGATTGTCAAAGCGCTTCAAAATAGAGGTCACATTGTCGCAATGACAGGAGACGGAGTGAATGATGCACCAGCCATTAAGGCTTCAGATATTGGGGTAGCTATGGGAATTACCGGTACGGATGTAGCAAAGGAAGCCTCGTCGCTTATTTTGCTTGATGACAACTTCGCAACAATTAAATCCGCTATTCAAGAGGGACGAAATATTTACGAAAATATCCGGAAGTTTATTCGGTACTTGCTCGCATCCAATGTCGGTGAAATTCTTGTTATGCTGTTTGCAATGGTTCTGGCCTTGCCGTTGCCGCTCGTACCGATTCAAATTCTTTGGGTTAATCTTGTTACGGATGGATTGCCGGCAATGGCGCTTGGACTCGATTCTCCTGAGGATGACGTGATGAGACGAAAGCCTCGTCATCCGAAAGAGGGGGTATTTGCAAGAGGGCTTGGCTGGAAGATTATAAGCCGAGGATTTTTAATCGGCTTTGTGACGTTAATCGCGTTTATCATCACATATAATCAGAATCCGAATGAGCTGCAATACGCACAAACGGTTGCGTTTGCAACGCTCGTACTTGCGCAGCTGATTCACGTGTTTGATTGCCGAAGTGAGCATTCTGTGTTTCATCGCAATCCATTTGGCAACGTATATTTAGTGGGAGCTGTAATCATTTCTGTGCTGCTCATGCTTGTTGTCATTTACTATCCGCCGCTTCAGCCGATTTTTGATACGCTGCCGATTAAGCCGCGCGATTGGCTGCTTATCATCGGATTATCATCTATTCCAACCTTTATGCTTGTTGGATCCTTATTAACAGGGAATAAGAAAAAGAAGAAAAAGCGAGTAATGTATGAAGGACAAGTGAACTTAAAATAGGCAACTAGAAGAAAATATGATATAATCTCAAAGGGTAATAGAGAAGCTTCTCTATTACCCTTTTCAACTTTTCTTATTCTGTTATACTATCATGACTTGGATGTGATAAGATGGTTTCAAGTATGACTGGATTTGGGCGTGCGAAGGCAGGACATGCTACTCATGTTACAGTAGAGATAAAATCTGTCAACCACCGTTTTTTAGAGATGAGCATTCGTCTTCCAAAAGGAATGATGAGATTTGAGGATATGATTCGCAAAAAGATCGGAGAGCGTATTCGCCGCGGACGCCTTGAAGTGTCTGTGACGATTGAAGGGGAAGGGCTGTCCGAAAGAAGGCTTCACGTTGATTGGGGTTTGCTTGAGCAATATAAGAAGGCAATGGAGGAAACAAAGTATAGGTTTCAGATGACTGATGCTGTTACGGTGCAGCAGCTTTTCATGATGCCTGAGGTTGCGTCTATTGAAGAAACAGAGAGTTTAAGTGATGAGTTTGAAGACAGCTTGCGGGAAGCGGTTGAAGCAGCTGTCACGATGCTTGGGGGGATGAGAGATACCGAAGGGGAACGGTTACATAACGACTTGCAGCAGCGGCTCAGTGATATTGAGGGTTGCGTGAATGCGATTATTCCGCATGCCCCGACTGTAGTTCAAAAGTACCGCGAACGTCTAGAAGCAAAGCTGAAAGAAGTGTATAATCATGATTTGGATGAACAGCGGCTGCTTGCGGAGATCGTGCTGTATGCAGATCGATGTGATATACACGAAGAGCTTGTTCGCTTGAAAAGTCACCTTGAGCAATTCCATGAAACGCTTATGGATCAGGACCCTATCGGCCGAAAGCTTGAGTTTATCGTGCAGGAGATGCATCGGGAAATGAACACAATTGGCTCGAAGGCAAACGACTTGACTATTTCAAAATATGTTGTTGATATGAAAAATCATGTTGAAAAAATTCGCGAACAAGTACAAAATATTGAATAGCTATCATAGCTTGCACGCTGTTATATTGCATAGAAAATTCGGTTAGACTTATTAGGAAGCAAGAAGTGAGCATCGGGTACGATAACCTTGTGTCCGTGCATTGAATCATTGTGATCGTAAGCTTGGAATTTGCTCCTATTAAGCGTATCGTGCAGAAAGCGAGAGAGCAAAACCTAGTACTGCAAGCAAATATGATCGGAAAATGAGAGCGGTCATGATGATGGATGAAAGGCATAGCGTGCTCAGCCTGATCCAGCCAGAGACGATTGCGCAGCGGTTGAGCCATAAGGCAGATTTTAAGTGATGAAGGGCAGGTTTACATATAGATGAGAAGCGAACGAGGATTGCTTATTGTGCTTTCCGGACCATCAGGCGTCGGAAAAGGAACGGTGCGAAAAGCATTATTCAATCAAGAAGACATTCAGTTTCAATATTCCGTTTCAGCAACAACGCGTAACCCGCGCGAAGGAGAAGTGAACGGCATTGACTATTTCTTCAAAACGCGTGAAGAGTTTGAACGAATGATTGCAAACGATGAATTGCTAGAGTGGGCGGAGTTTGTCGGCAACTATTACGGCACTCCGATTGCATATGTAGAACAAACGCTGCAACAAGGAAAAGACGTCTTTTTGGAAATTGAAGTACAAGGTGCGCTCCAAGTAAAAAAGGCTTTCCCAGAAGGTGTGTTTATCTTTTTGGCACCTCCGAGCTTATCGGAACTAAAAAGCCGCATCGTGGGCCGCGGAACAGAAACAGAAGATGTGATTCATAATCGTTTAACGGTAGCGAAGGAAGAAATTGAAATGATGGACGCCTATGATTATGTCGTGGAGAACGATGAGGTGCAGCTTGCATGTGACCGCATTAAAGCGATTGTAGTAGGCGAGCATTGCCGCCGCGAACGAGTTGCGAAATATTATAAACAAATGACGGAGGTTGAATAATATGTTATACCCATCCATTGACTCTTTACTTACGAAAATTGATTCAAAATACACGCTTGTGACAGTAGCTGCGAAGCGTGCAAGAGAAATGCAAGAGCAGCAAGGAGAGTGCCGCGTGAGCCGTCCGGTATCTCATAAGTATGTTGGAAAAGCGCTTGAGGAAATTCACGGCAGAATGCTTGACTATAAACCGACGGAAGATAATTTCCAAAAATAATACGGACAAGCTCCATGACGAAACGCCGACAACCTATTTACAAGTAGGTTGTTCTTTTTTTACGATAAAGATAACGTATTTTACATAGAGAGGACAAGGGCACAATGAAGGGAAAACATGTTTTACTATGCGTAACGGGAGGCATTGCCGTCTTTAAAGCTGCGGCTTTAACAAGCAAGCTGGTGCAGGAGGGTGCGATTGTCAAGGTAATCATGAGTGCATCCGCATGTAAGTTTGTAACACCTCTCACGTTTCAGGCGTTATCCCGCCACGAGGTGTACACAGATACGTTTGCAGAAAAGGATCCTTCTGTGATTTCTCATATTGATTTAGCGGATTGGGCAGATGTGATTTTAGTAGCACCGGCAACTGCCAATACAATGGGTAAGCTGGCGAATGGCATTGCGGATGATATGATTACAACAACCATTTTAGCAGCGACAGCACCTGTTTGGATCGCGCCTGCGATGAATGTGCATATGTATGAGCACCCTGCTGTGCAGCAAAATATGTTGACGCTGCAGCGCTTTGGGTACCATTTCATTGAGCCGGGCGAAGGCTTTTTAGCTTGCGGCTATGTAGCAAAGGGACGTTTGGAGGAGCCGGAAACGATTATAGCACTGCTCAAGGAGTTTTGGCAGGAGAAGCAGCTGCTCGCAGGGAAAAAAATCCTTGTTACAGCTGGACCTACGCGAGAAAGGATTGACCCAGTGCGTTATTTAAGCAATTTTTCTTCCGGGAAAATGGGCTATGCAATTGCCCAGGAGGCCGTTAAAATGGGAGCCGATGTGACGCTTGTAACAGGACCGACGGATTTACAGGTCCCATCTGGCGCAAATGTCGTGCGGGTTGAATCAGCACAGGATATGCTTGAAGCTGTTCTCTCGCGTTATCCGGATATGGATGTTGTAATCAAAACAGCTGCTGTTGCGGATTATCGTCCGAAAATGGTACATAGCGAGAAAATGAAGAAGCGAGCCGGAGAACTTGTTCTTGAGCTGGAGCGGACAACGGATATTTTAAAAACGCTTGGGGAGAAAAAGGAGGGGCAATTGCTTGTCGGTTTTGCAGCTGAAACGGTGGATGTAGAGTATTACGCCAAGCAAAAGTTAGAGACGAAAAATTTAGATATGATTGTTGCGAACGATGTCAAAGCAGAAGGGGCGGGCTTTGGTACGGATACGAATATTGTCACGATGTATAAACAGAGCGGTGATGTAATTCCCCTGCCGCTTCTATCAAAAGCAGAAGTGGCGCATCGCATTTTAGAGGAAGTGCAGTTGTTATTTGAGGGGACTCTATGAGGATCGCGAGTGTTATCGTAGACGTACCGGCACGCCAGACGGATCGCCCGTTTGATTATTTGATTCCGGAGCGTTGGGAGGATCTTGTTGTCCCAGGTATGCGTGTAGCGGTTCCGTTTGGCCCGCGCAAGCTGCAAGGATTTGTGATCGCGGTAAAGGATACAGCTGATGTTGATGTACAAAAAATAAAAGAACTGGCAGATTTGCTGGATGTTACACCTGTGCTAAACGAAGAACTGCTCAGCCTAGGATTTTGGCTGACGGACGAAACTCTTTGCTTTACTATTTCCGCGTTTCAAGCGATGCTGCCAACAGCGATTAAAGCCTCGTATAAGAAGCAGCTCCTCCTAAAAGGAAATGTACCAGAGGAGGTGCAATTACTATTTCGAGGGAAGGAAACGTTAGACTGGGAAGAGTTAGAGAAGCAGCCGCACATGTACAGAAGTGTGAGGGAGAGCATTGCTTCCGGTGCTATTGAGCTTGTATATAAAGTAAAGGACCGCATCCAAAAGAAAAGACAAAAAGTGATTCGTCCAGTTCCTCCTTGGGAGGAGCTTGAAAAGGAAGCTGCTTCGTTGCGAAATGGGAAGCAGCAGGATGTTTTATATTATTTTCTTGAAAACTATAGACAGATTCCGTTGAAGGAACTAAAGGATGAACTAGGCATTACGGACGGTCCTGTGAAGGCGCTTGTAAAAAAGGGATTGCTGCATGAGACATATGTAGAAATCTACCGTAATCCATATGACGATGAAAGCTTTGAGCGGACCAAGCCGCTGCCGCTTACAGAGGAACAGCGGGAGGCGATTGCGCCTATTTTACCAAGCGTGCAGCAAAACCGTCATGATGTCTTTCTTATGTATGGAGTGACGGGAAGCGGGAAAACAGAGGTGTATTTACAATCGATTGAAGAGGTGTTAAAGCAAGGGAAGGAAGCGATTGTACTCGTACCTGAAATTTCATTGACGCCGCAAATGGTACACCGCTTTAAGGGACGGTTCGGTTCACAGGTTGCTGTACTTCATAGTGCGCTCTCTGTCGGGGAAAAGTATGATGAATGGAGAAAGATTCTTCGAAAAGAAGTGCGTGTTGTTGTCGGGGCGCGCTCCGCTGTGTTCGCACCGTTTGAAAACCTTGGGATTATTATTATTGATGAGGAACATGAATCAAGCTATAAGCAAGAAGATAACCCGCGTTATCACGCGCGTGAGGTTGCCGCGTGGCGCGGACGATACCATAATTGTCCCGTTGTGCTCGGCAGCGCAACGCCGACGCTAGAGTCCTTTGCGCGTGCGAAAAAGGGTGTGTATCAGCTCCTCACGATGAAAAAGCGAATGAATGAGCGGGCTTTGCCTGCTGTTGATATTATTGACATGCGGGAGGAATTGCGCGAGGGGAACCGTTCTATGTTTTCCCGTTTGCTTCATGAGAAAATTTTGCAGCGTCTTGAGCGAGGGGAGCAGACTGTATTATTCCTCAATCGCCGCGGTCATTCTACATTTGTGATGTGCCGCGACTGCGGATATGTGCTGCAATGCCCGCATTGTGATATTTCTTTAACTTATCACAGAATGAACCAAAGGCTGAAATGCCATTATTGTAATTATGAAGAGCCTATGCCAAATACATGTTCGGCATGCAGCAGCACATATATCCGTTTTTTCGGAACAGGAACGCAAAAGGTCGAGGAGGAGCTGACGAAGCTTTTTCCCGAGGCGCGTGTCATTCGAATGGATGTGGATACGACAAGCCGAAAAGGTTCGCATGAAAAGCTGCTCGGCGCCTTTGGAGAAGGAAAAGCGGATATTTTACTTGGGACGCAAATGATTGCCAAGGGGCTTGATTTTCCGGACGTAACCCTTGTCGGGGTACTGACGGCGGATACGATGCTGCACTTACCGGATTTTCGGGCAAGTGAAAAAACGTATCAGCTGCTCACACAAGTAAGCGGACGTGCTGGGCGTCATCATTTGCCGGGCGAGGTTGTCATTCAAACGTACACACCGGAGCATTATAGTGTGCAGCTTGCAAAGCAGCAGGAGTATGACGTATTTTTTGCACGGGAAATGTATATGCGCAAAAATAGCCAATATCCGCCGTATTACTACTTGACGCTTGTGACAGTTTCTCATCCGGAACTATTAAAGGCAGTCCATGTAACCGAAAAAATTGTCTCCTTTTTACGTCAGCATTGCGCTCCTGAGACAATTATTTTAGGACCCGCCGCATCATCGATCCCGAGGATAAAAGATAGATATCGCTATCAATGCATGATAAAATACAAGCGGGAACCGAACTTAAAGCACGTATTGCGTCTAGTGAACGAGCATTATCAAGCGGAGCTAGGCAAGGATTTGCAAATTTCGATTGATTTTAACCCAACTATGTTAATGTAGCGGAGGACAGGCATGACCATTTTACAAATTGTAACGCATCCGAACGAGGTTCTTGAAACAGCATGTGACCGCGTTTTGGATTTTGATAAAAAATTAGTGAAGCTGTTAAACGATATGTATGAGACGATGCTTGAGGCTGATGGTGTCGGTCTTGCGGCGCCGCAGGTCGGCGTATTAAAGCAAGTGGCCATCGTTGATGTGGGAGACAAGCATGGTCGTATTGAGTTAATTAATCCAGTCATTTTAGAGGCGCGCGGTGAACAGGTTGGCCCTGAGGGGTGCTTAAGCTTTCCTGATGTGTTTGGAGAGGTAAAACGGGCGGATTATGTAAAGGTACGAGCGCAAAATCGCAAAGGAAAAGTGTTTCTGTTAGAGGCGAGAGAATTTTTGGCGCGTGCGATTCAGCATGAAATTGATCATTTAAATGGCGTGTTGTTTACGTCTAAGGTGACACGTTATTACGAGTCAGGCGAGCTAGAAGAGGCATAAGGAGAGAATAAACAATGGTAAAGGTAGTATTTATGGGAACACCTGATTTCTCTGTTCCTGTTTTGCGTCAAATTATTGAAGATGGTCATGAGGTGATCGGAGTTGTCACACAGCCAGATCGGCCGGTCGGCAGAAAAAAGGTGCTTACGCCGCCGCCTGTGAAGGTAGAAGCTGAAAAGCATGGCATTTTGGTGCTGCAGCCGCAGAGAATCCGAGAGAAAGAGGAGTATGAGAAGGTAATGGAGCTACAACCGGATTTAGTTGTAACAGCAGCTTTTGGACAAATTTTGCCAAAAGAGCTGTTAGAGGCGCCTGCATATGGTTGTATTAATGTGCATGCCTCCTTATTGCCGGAGCTGCGCGGCGGCGCACCAATTCACTATTCGATTATACAAGGCAAAGAAAAAACAGGCGTTACGATTATGTATATGGTAGAAAAATTGGATGCCGGCGATATGTTAACTCAGGTAGAGGTACCGATTGAAGAGCGTGATACAGTGGGCACGCTGCATGATAAACTAAGCGCTGCTGGTGCAGAGCTTTTATCCAATACGATACCTTTATTATTAGATGGAAAGATTACTCCTGCTAAACAGGATGAGGAACACGCAACATTTGCGTACAATATTAAACGAGAGCAGGAGAAAATCGATTGGTCAAAATCTGGGGAAGAGATTTATAACCATATTCGCGGCATGCATCCGTGGCCGGTTGCGTATACAACATTACAAGGCCAAGTGGTTAAAGTATGGTGGGGAGAGAAGGTTCATGCTTCAAAAAATGAGCCGGGAGTGATTCTATCTATTGAAGCGGATGGCTTTGTTGTTGCGACAGGCAATGAAACGGCAATTAAAATTACAGATTTGCAGCCTGCCGGCAAAAAGCGGATGAGCGGTACTGAGTTTTTGCGCGGCATAAAGCTGCAAACAGGTATACAGTTAGGAGCGGAAGAATGAAAAAAAACGTTCGCGAGCTCGCGTTAGAGGGGCTGCTGCAGGTTGAAAAAAGCGGAGCCTACAGCAACCTCTTGCTTAACAGCTTAATTGAAAAGAATAAGATAGAGGGAAAGGATACAGGCCTCTTGACGGAAATCGTCTACGGTACGATTCAAAGACGAGAAGCGCTTGATTTTTATTTGCAGCCGTTTTTGAAAAAAAAGCCGGAGCAGTGGGTCAAAATCCTTCTTCGCTTATCCTTATATCAAATGCTGTTTTTAGATAGAGTACCGGCTCATGCGGTGATTCATGAAGCGGTAGAAATTGCGAAGAAGCGAGGACATCAAGGAATTGCTTCTTTAGTAAACGGTGTGCTCCGTTCTGTGCAGCGTCAAGGTGTTCCTTCTCTTGAAACGATTAGTGATCCGGCAGAGCGTCTTGCGGTAGAGACAAGTCATCCAAAGTGGCTCGTGCAGGAGTGGACCGAGGAGTATGGTATAGACGCCGCGAGAAAAATGTGTGAAGTAAATATGCTGCCGCCTGTCCCGACCGCACGGGTGAATGTGAGTAAAATAACGGTAGAGGAAGCGCTCGTCCTGCTGAAGGAAGAAGGCGTTGAGGCGAGACGCGGGGAATTAGCAGAGGATGCTATTTTGATTGAGAAGGGAAATGTCGCCCATACACGCGCCTTTCAGGACGGATTTTTATCTATCCAGGATGAAAGTTCAATGCTTGTGGCCCGCGCTCTGGGCCCTGAGCAAGGGGATGATGTGCTAGACAGCTGCGCGGCACCTGGTGGGAAAACAACGCATATTGCGGAAAGACTGCATGGAACGGGGCGTGTGCTTTCGCTCGATTTGCATCCTCATAAGGTGAAGCTTATCCGGCAGCAGGCAGACCGCCTTGGCTTATCCAACGTCGACACAAAAGCGATGGATGCGAGAAAGGTCGGGGAAGCTTTCCGTCCAGAGAGCTTTGATAAAATTTTAGTCGATGCACCGTGCTCGGGCTTTGGCGTAATTCGCCGAAAGCCGGACATAAAGATTGGCAAGCAGCCAGAGGATAGCGAAAGGCTCTCTCACATCCAGCTTGCAATTTTACGTGAGGTGGCGCCTCTTCTAAAACGGGGCGGGCGTCTTGTATATAGTACATGTACAATTGAGAAAACAGAAAATGAGAATGTAATGCAGCAATTTCTACAATCCCATTCGGAGTTTGAGTGGGATACTTCAATGAAAGAAAGGCTTCCAAAGGCATTAGAACCGTATACGCATGATGGACAGGTGCAAATTTTGCCGCATTACTTTGCGACAGACGGATTTTATATTGCTTGTTTGCGAAAGAAGGTGTAACAGCATGGAAACAACAGTAACGAAGAAAGAAACAAAACAAGAAAACAAGCCGTCCATTTATTCCTTGCAGCTCCATGAGTTAGAGCAATGGATCAAGGAGCAGGGAGAGCCGAAATTCCGCGCTGGACAAATTTACGATTGGCTTTATAAAAAACGTGCGATATCTTTTGAAGAAATGTCGAACATTTCAAAAGGATTGCGTGAGAAATTGTCGAATTCTTTTGGCATCACTACATTAAAAACATTAGTGAAGCAAACGTCCTCTGATGGAACGATTAAGTTTTTGTTTGAGCTGCATGATGGTTATTCTATTGAAACGGTGCTCATGAGACACGAGTATGGCAACTCCATTTGTGTGACAACACAGGTCGGATGCCGCATCGGCTGCACATTTTGTGCTTCTACGCTTGGCGGGCTGAAGCGGAACCTAGAGGCAGGAGAAATCGTAGCCCAGGTTGTTGAGGTGCAGCGGGCACTCGATGAGACAGAGGAGCGTGTCAGCTCGATTGTTGTAATGGGAATTGGTGAGCCGTTTGACAACTACGATCATCTTATGTCGTTTTTGCGTATTATGAATCATGATAAGGGTCTTCATATTGGGGCGCGTCATATTACGGTATCAACGAGCGGAATTATCCCAAAAATTTATAAATTTGCAGAAGAGGATTTGCAAATCAATTTTGCGATTTCACTTCATGCGCCAAATACGGAGCTTCGTTCTAAGCTCATGCCAATTAACCGGGCATATAAATTGCCGGACCTGATTGAAGCGGTCAAGCACTACACAGAAAAAACAGGCCGCCGCATTACCTTTGAATATGGATTATTTGGGGGAGAGAATGATCAGGACGAGCATGCAGAAGAACTGGCGAAGCTTGTAAAAGGTTTAAGATGTCATATTAACCTGATTCCAGTTAATTACGTGCCTGAGCGGAATTATGTAAGAACGCCGCGTGAGCAAATCTTTCGCTTTGAAAAAATCCTGAAAAACCATGGAGTGAACGTAACGATTCGCCGTGAGCAAGGCCATGATATTGATGCGGCCTGCGGACAATTGCGAGCAAAGGAGCGCAAAGAGGAGACGAGGTGACAAAATGAAGACCGTTTTTCTATCCGATCGGGGAAAAGTTCGCCCGCATAACGAAGATTGTGCCGGGGTGTTTCAAAATTTAGACGGTGACATTTTAGCCATTGTAGCAGACGGGATGGGAGGTCATCGGGCAGGCGATGTAGCCAGCTCGATGACCATCCAGCTGTTTCATGATTATTGGAAGCAAACGTACAATATGGATACACCGAAAAAGATGGAGAGCTGGCTGAGAAGTCATGTTCACATCATTAATGAGCGTTTGTACAAATATGCTGAAAGTCATGAAGAGTGTCAAGGTATGGGAACGACGATTGTAGCAGCGCTTTGTACAAGTCAGTTTGTTACGATTGGTCATATTGGGGATAGCCGCTGTTATATTCTATCCGAGGATGAACTCTCTTTAGTGACAGAAGATCATTCCCTCGTAAATGAGCTCGTTCGGCATGGAGAGATTACAAAGGAGGATGCCGAGTCTCACCCGAAAAAAAATGTGTTGCTGCGTGCGCTTGGAACAGAACAGACTGTTGATTTAGATGTGAAAACATTGGTGCTTGAGCAAGGAGACCAAATGCTTCTTTGTTCAGATGGTTTGTCCAACAAAGTCTCCCACGAGCAACTCAAGCATATTTTGCATGCTGATGGAGAAATCGAGAAAAAGGGCGAGCAGCTCATCCAACTCGCCAATGACGGTGGTGGAGAGGATAATATTACACTTGTAATCGTTCACTATACCGATTCGTCAGATGGAAGCAGGTGAGGGGGAACGTGATGATTGGAAAACGTCTCAATGACCGTTACAAGCTGTTGAAAGTAATTGGGGGGGGCGGCATGGCCAATGTATATTTGGCTCATGACGTTATTTTGGACCGAGAGGTGGCAGTAAAAGTTCTTCGTTTAGATTATTCGAATAACGAGGAGTTTATTAAGCGTTTCCACCGAGAAGCACAATCTGTCACCTCGTTGTCCCATCCAAATGTCGTAAATATTTATGATGTTGGAGAAGAGGATGGAATTTATTATCTTGTTATGGAATACGTTCCCGGTCAAACCTTAAAGCAATACATACAACAGCAAGGGATGCTCTCGGTAAGAGAATCGCTTGATATTATGGAGCAGCTTACGTCAGCGATGGCGCATGCGCACCATTTTGAAATTGTTCACCGGGATATTAAGCCGCAAAACATCTTAATTCGCGATGATGGTCTCGTAAAGGTCACTGATTTTGGTATTGCCACTGCGACGAGTGCGACAACGATTACACATACGAACTCCGTGCTTGGCTCTGTTCATTATCTATCGCCTGAGCAGGCACGAGGAGGCATTGCGAACAAAAAATCTGATATTTACTCACTCGGCATTGTCATGTTCGAACTGTTGACCGGTCGTCCGCCATTTTCAGGGGAGTCGGCAGTGTCTATCGCACTCAAGCATTTACAAAACGAAACGCCGTCACCGAAGCGCTGGAATCCTGATATCCCGCAAAGTGTGGAAAATATCATTTTAAAAGCAACTTCAAAAGATTCCTTTCATCGATATGACTCTGTAAATGAAATGAAAGAAGATATTATGACGGCATTGTATCCGGAGCGGGCGAATGAAGAGAGATTCTCTATCCCAGACGATATGGAAGCAACAAAAGCAATCCCAATTATCCGTCAAGAGGCGTTTCAGGAAAGTGACAGTGATGAAACGATCGTTATGAGCGGGAAGTGGGAGGAGGTAAAGAAACAGCCAGAGCCGGAAGAACAGCCGGAGAAAGTGAAAAAGAAAGGGAAGCTGTGGAAGGTTCTGCTTATCTGGTTTCTTCTGCTAGGCTTGGGAGGGGCGTTTGCGGTCACGGTCGTTCCCAAACTCTTTGCTCCAAAGGAAGTGACGGTTCCTGACGTTACGGGCAAGCCGTATGAAGAAGCAGTAACAACTCTAGCCGCAAAAGGATTTGAAGTCACGGCACCTCAGACTATTTACAGCGATGAGATTGCAGAGGGTGACATAATTAAGACGAGTCCTGAAGCGGGAAAGATTGTTAAGGAAAATACAAAGATTACGATTTTTAAGTCGGGCGGCAAGAAAAAGAAGGAGATGCAGCAGCTTATCGGTCTGCAATATGATAGTATAAAAGCATCATTGGCAGAACAATATGCGAATGTCGTTACATACTATACGGAAAGCGAGAAAGCCGAGGGACAAATTCTTGATCAATTTCCGAAGGCCGGGGACTCTATCATTGAGAAGGAGCAGGAAGTGCGTATTTGGATTAGTGAAGGTCCGAAAAGAACGGCAGTAGCTGATTTTACCGGTTGGACAGAAAACAGTGTGAATAACTATGCTTCCGAGAAAAATCTTGTTACTGAATTTACGCAAGATTACTCTGATAAGGTAGAAAAAGGGCTTGTTATTTCACAAAACCCAAAGGCAGGCACACTATTAAAAGAGGGAGATAAAATTTCTATTGTAATTTCCGCTGGCGCAAAAGAGAAACCGCGCAAAACGGTAACAATTCGTAACATCTCCATTCCATATGAACCTGCCGAATCTGAGCCTGCTGAGTCTAAGCCCGATGAGTCTGAGGCTGCTGAGTCTGAGGCTGAGCCTGAAGCTGAGACAACTGCTGAAGAATCGCCTAAGCCGCAAATTGTTGAAATTTATAAAGAGGATGCGGAGCATACTATGGCGAGACCGGTTGAAACGAGGACAATTACAGCGACGACTACGATTTCTATCGATCTTTTGATTGAGTATGGAAAAAGCGCTCGATATAAAATTGTACGTGATGGAACAACCATTGCAGAAAAAGAAATTCCATACCCGGCTGATTAGTGGAACAAGGAGTGAGTGTATGCCAGCTGGCAAAATCATCAAGGCTTTAAGCGGATTTTATTACGTGGCGCACGAGGAAGGTATTACGCAATGCCGTGGAAGAGGAGTGTTCCGGAAAAATAAAGTGACCCCTCTTGTTGGCGATGAAGTTGTGTTTCAGGCTGAGAACAATACGGATGGTTATATATTAGAGGTGCTAGAGCGAAAAAATGAGCTTGTAAGACCGCCGATTGCAAACATTGATCAAGCTATTCTTGTATTTTCTGCAGTTGAGCCGGGCTTTAGTTCCCTTCTGTTAGACCGTTTTCTTATGCTGATTGAGCATAATGCCATTACGCCGATTATTTGTATTAGCAAAATAGATTTAGTGGATGATGAAACAAGAAAACGAGTGGAGGCATTCGCAGACGATTACAGGGAAATCGGGTATGAGGTGATATTTACCTCGAAAACCGCAGCGGAGAGTGTGGACAGGCTGCGCCCCTTTTTAGATGGACGAGTATCGGTTATTGCTGGTCAATCTGGAGTTGGAAAATCGACACTTTTGAATTTGCTTCGTCCGGAACTGGAGCTGAAAACGAGCGGTATTTCCGCTCATTTAGGTCGTGGGAAGCATACGACAAGACATGTAGAGTTGATTGAGGTCGGCGATGGTCTTGTTGCTGACACGCCAGGCTTTAGTTCCCTTGATTTTATTGATATTGAGGTAGAGGACGCAACAAATTGCTTCCCCGAGTTAAAAGAACAAAGTCAATATTGTAAGTTTAGAGGTTGTACACATATAGCTGAACCAAAATGCGCGGTGAAAACAGCGGTAGAAGAGGGAAGCATTGCCCGCTACCGCTATGATCATTATGTGGAATTTGTTCAGGAAATTAGAGATAGAAAGCCGAGGTACTAACAATGATTAAAATTGCACCATCTATTCTGTCAGCTGATTTTGCAAGGCTGGGAGAGGAAATTAAAGATGTTGAAAAAGGGGGAGCAGATTATATTCATGTCGATGTGATGGACGGGCATTTCGTTCCAAACATTACAATTGGCCCGTTAATCGTGGAAGCAATTCGTCCGATCACTTCACTGACGCTCGATGTGCATCTGATGATTGAACAGCCGGATAGATATATTCCGGAGTTTGCAAAGGCAGGAGCAGACATTATTACAGTTCATGTGGAGGCATGTCCGCACTTGCATCGGACAATCCAATTGATTAAATCCTTTGGCATTAAAGCGGGTGTCGTATTAAATCCACACACGCCTGTTTCTACAATCCAGCACGTGCTAGAGGATATTGACATGGTGCTGCTAATGACAGTGAACCCTGGATTTGGCGGACAATCATTTATTCATGCTGTATTGCCAAAAATTCAAGAAGTGTCACGTATGGTACGTGAGCGCGACTTGACGGTGGACATTGAGGTGGACGGCGGTGTAAACGCAGAAACAGCGCGTCTTTGTGTTGAGGCGGGTGCAAATGTTCTTGTTGCGGGATCTGCTATTTATAATGAAAAAGACCGTGCACAGGCGATTCGAATCATTCGCGGAGAATAATAAGTCTTATACGCTAAAAACAGCTGTCCTGTAATAGGGACAGCTGTTTTTATAGAGAAAGAGAGCAGTATCCCACAGCGGCTTCTCTTTTTCCGTAATCCGGGCAGTATAGCTAGATTTCATCGAGAAGACGCTACATATAGGAGGCTTAAAAATGATCGTTCATATTTTAGCAGGTGGACCGCTTGATCATCATCCGGATTTTGCTCAATATGAGGATGAACAAGTTGTTTGGGCCGCGACAGACCGCGGCGTATATTACTTATTAAAGCGCGGCATTGTACCGGATGCAGCCTTTGGCGACTATGACTCTGTAACAGACGAAGAGCTGGAATGGATGCGGAGGCAAAAGCATGATCTTCATATTATGCCGAAGGAAAAAGACGAAACCGATTTGGAACTGGCGCTTCGTTGGGCACTTGAGCAATGTCCGGATAGTATTCGGATTTTTGGAGCGACAGGCGGGCGTCTTGATCATGCGTTTGCAAATGTACAAATGCTGGTAAGAGGGATTGATCAGGGAATTCCCATGACAATTATTGATCATAAAAATGAAATATCTATACAAACACCAGGCATATATATAATTGAGAGCAACGAGTTGTTTCCTTATATCTCCTTCCTGCCGATGACCGAAACAGTCACGGGCATTGCCCTGAGCGGATTCAAATATCCGCTTGAAAACGAAACGATTCGCTGGGGATCGACACTCTGTGTGAGTAATGAACTCGTCGAGGAAAAAGGTACTTTTTCTTTTCAGTCTGGCATATTAATGGTGGTAAGAAGCAGGGATTAGAGAAACGCTTTTTGCACTTATGAATATAATTACAAAGAGATTTGGAGTAATGGGGATTAGGAGGGAAACCATGAGATTTTATACAATTAAGTTGCCGAAATTCCTAGGCGGTCTTGTAAGAGCGATGTTAAATACCTTTAAGAAGGGTTAAAGAGCACCGAGATCGGTGCTTTTTGCCTTTATACATACAAAAAAGAGCCCAATTTGGACTCTTTTTATGATTAAACGCGTTCGATTTTGCCGGATTTTAATGCTCTAGCAGAAACGTACACACGCTTTACTTTACCGTTAACGACGATGCGAACTTTTTGAAGGTTAGCACCCCATTTGCGCTTAGTTGCGTTCATAGCGTGAGAACGTGAGTTACCAGAACGAGCTTTTCTACCTGTGATTGCACAAACACGAGCCATCTATATTTCCCTCCTAACTACCATAACGTACCTTATTTTTCAAGGGCTTAAGGGCGGTTTTAGCCCCAAAAACACTACTATAATTTAACACAAGTATTATTAGAATGCAACAGTGTTCAAAAAAGAAATCAAGAAAAATTCCTTGACATAACATCTTGCTGAATGTTGTATAATAACAGTGGGCAAGTTTGTTCATTCTTAAAGAAAACTCGCCGATTGGCGAGCCCTGCTCTTGGGCGAAGACAGAGGCGTAGTTGCACTTACACTTTGTTCCTGAAATTTCTCACTACGTCGAATTTGCTTCCAGCTAGAAATTTATACTTTTCTACAATGTAATAAAAGGTAGCAGCGTAAACGGGAAATAGCATTTTCCCTGAAAACCGTATATGATAGAAATAAGCAGTTCAACTCGCTTTGAACATTTCCAAAGGGGGAAACCATATGTCAATTGAAATGAAGACGGAGTATGGACAAATCGATATTAGTACGGATGTAATCGCAACAATCGCCGGCGGTGCTGCAGTAGATTGTTACGGTATTGTAGGAATGGCTTCCAAGAATCAGCTTAAAGACGGCTTAACGGACATTTTGCGAAGAGAGAACTTTACGCGCGGTGTGGTTGTTCGTGATGAGAACGGTGAAGTACATATTGATATGTATATTATTGTGAGCTACGGTACAAAAATTTCAGAGGTAGCTCATAATGTTCAAACGAAAGTGAAATACACGCTAAATCAAACTGTCGGATTGGCTGTCGATTCGGTAAACATTTACGTGCAAGGAGTTAAAGTAACGAACTTGTAAGGTGCAATAAGGAGGAAGGTCTGTGTCCATAAAACAAATTGATGGAAAGCGTTTAGCACAAATGATTTTACAAGGTGCGACAAACTTAACAAACAATGTGAAGCTTGTAGATTCGCTAAACGTTTTTCCTGTTCCAGACGGTGATACGGGTACAAACATGAACTTGTCTATGACATCGGGAGCAAAGGAAGTGCAAGGGAATGTTTCCGATCACGCCGGGAAAGTTGGCGCGAGTCTTGCGAAGGGGCTGCTAATGGGGGCACGCGGGAACTCTGGTGTTATTTTGTCCCAATTGTTCCGCGGGTTTGCAAAGGCAATTGAACAAAAGGAAAGGCTTACAACAGTGGATTTTGCCCAGGGGCTTGAGGCTGGTGTGGAAACAGCTTACAAAGCGGTGATGAAGCCGATTGAAGGCACAATTTTAACAGTGGCAAAAGATACTGCGAAAAGAGCGGTTACAGCGGCGAAAAAGCAAACGGATTTTATTTCGTTTATGGAGGAAGTTGTACAAGAAGCAAACGCATCTTTAAACCGTACCCCGGATCTTTTGCCTGTGTTAAAACAAGTCGGGGTTGTTGACAGCGGCGGAAAAGGGCTTTGCATTGTATATGAGGGCTTTTTAGCCGAATTAAAGGGAGAAACCATTGCAGCAAAAGAGCCGGTGGCATCTATAGAGGACATGGTGCAGGCAGAGCATCATCGTGCTGTACAAGGTCAGCTAAGTACAGAGGATATTGAATATGGCTATTGCACGGAATTTATGGTGAAGCTTGATCCGGAAAAGCTAAAAGAACATCCATTTTCTGAGCAAAAGTTTCGTGAGGATATGAGCGAATACGGTGATTCGTTGCTCGTCGTGGCAGATGATGAGCTCGTTAAGGTTCATATTCATGCAGAGCATCCGGGAGATGCCATGAACTATGGGCAGCGCTACGGCAGTTTAATTAAAATTAAAATTGAAAATATGCGCGAGCAGCATACGCATTTATTGCATGGTGAGAGTGCGGCGCAAGAGGCAGTACCGGCAAAGAAAGAAGTGCAAAAGCAGCCATATGGCATTGTAACAGTTGCGATGGGCTTAGGGATTAAAGAGCTGTTTGAAAGCATGGGCGCGGTTCAAGTAATTGAAGGCGGTCAAACAATGAATCCGAGCACAGAGAATATTGTAAAAGCGATTGAAGAGGCAAATGCAGAGCAAGTGATACTCTTGCCGAATAATGGGAATATCGTTATGGCCGCACAGCAGGCTGCGTCAGTTGTCGGAGAGCATGTTGTTGTTGTGCCGTCAAAAACCGTTCCTCAAGGAATGGCAGCTGTTCTTGCGTTTAATCCTGCGCATACTCTTGAAGAGAATGCAACCAATATGAAAGCAGCCCTTTCTTCTGTGAAAACGGGTCAGGTGACGTATGCCGTGCGCGATACGCAAATAGACGGCGTTGACATTAAGAAGGATGACTATATGGGGATTGCAGAAGGCACAATCGTTGCCGCGGCTAATGATAAAGTGGAAGCGGCGAAGAAGCTTCTCGAGCATATGGTTACCGAAGATGATGAAATCGTTACAATTTTGCAAGGTGAAGATGCATCTGATGAACAGGTAGCGGAATTGCAATCGTTCATTGAAGATGCATTTGAGGATGCAGAGGTGGAAATTTATAAAGGGAATCAACCGCTATATTCATTTATTATTTCTGTCGAATAAAGGAAAGCTCTGTCTCACAACAAGACAGGGCTTTTTTGCGCTTTAAGAAAGTATAAATTTCTAGCTAGTTTTCTTTACTCGCTTCTTGTTAACAGATGCAAAAACGTTGTGCTAGTAATGTGTGTTACAATATAAAGGGCAGGAGGTGGTGATGTACGTGACATTGGAAACACCAGTTACAGACTTAAAAGGTATTGGTGAAGAAACCGCGGTAATCTTGCATGAAATGGCGTTATTTACAGTAGGGGATTTACTTGAGCATTTTCCGTATCGGTATGAAGATTATGCGATGAGGGATCTTGCAGAAGTAAAGCATGAAGAGCGTGTTACCGTAGAAGGCAAGGTGCATAGCTTTCCTGTTTTGCAATATTACGGTAAGAAAAAATCGCGGCTAACATTTCGCGTGCTTGTTGGACGTTATTTGATTAACGCAGTATGCTTCAATCGACCTTATTATAAAGATAAAGTTAAGATGGATGAAACCGTTACTATTACAGGAAAGTGGGATCAGCATCGGCAAACGATTTCTGTTACGGAGGTGCATTTCGGTACACTTGTGAGGCAACAGGACGTAGAACCGGTATATTCGATTAAAGGAAAGCTGACAGTGAAGCAAATGAGACGCTTTATTTCACAAGCGCTGCAGCAATATGGGCAATATGTGAATGATCCGCTCCCGGATGGTTTACTGCAGCGGTATAAGCTGCTGCCGCGGCGTGAAGCGCTGCAGGCCCTTCATTTTCCGAACGGGCAACAGGATGTGAAACAAGCACGTAGACGCTTTGTCTATGAAGAGTTTTTTTTGTTTCAGCTGAAAATGCAGGCGCTGCGCAAACTGCAGCGCGAGAATTCAGCGGGGACAAAGAAGGAGTATGATGAGGCGGCGCTGCGTATGTTTATCTCTTCTCTCCCATTCCCGCTTACACGGGCGCAAGAGAGGGTCGTTTCTGAAATTTTACGTGATCTATCATCGGCATATCGAATGAATCGATTGCTGCAAGGTGATGTTGGATCGGGAAAAACAGTTGTTGCTGCAATTGCGTTGTATGCGGCAAAGCTTGCTGGTTATCAAGGAGCGCTGATGGTGCCGACGGAAATTTTGGCTGAGCAGCACTATCAATCTCTCTTTAGTATTTTTGAATCGTTTGATGTGCAGGTAGAGCTGTTAACAAGTTCTGTAAAAGGGGGGCGCCGCCGGGAAATGTTGGAGCGTTTACATGCTGGAGAGGTTGATATCCTTGTTGGAACTCATGCGTTAATTCAGGATGAGGTGAACTTTCATCGGCTGGGGGTTGTCATCACGGATGAGCAGCATCGCTTCGGCGTGGCGCAGCGCCGCGTGTTACGGGAAAAGGGAGAAAATCCTGATGTTTTATTTATGACGGCGACACCCATTCCGCGTACGCTTGCCATTACCGCCTTTGGCGAAATGGATGTATCGGTGATTGATGAAATGCCGGCGGGGCGCAAGACAATTGAAACCTACTGGGCGAAGCATGATATGTTTGAGCGTGTGCTGGCATTTGTCGAGAAGGAACTGCAAAAAGGCCGACAAGCATATGTGATTTGTCCGCTTATTGAAGAGTCAGACAAGCTGGATGTGCAAAATGCAATTGATTTACACAGCATGCTTTCTCATTATTTCACTAACAAATGTAACGTCGGGCTGATGCATGGGCGTTTATCCTCACAGGAGAAGGATGAGGTAATGCGGGCATTCAGCCAAAATGAAGTGCAGCTTCTTGTGTCTACAACGGTTGTAGAAGTAGGTGTAAATGTACCAAATGCGACAGTGATGGTCATTTATGATGCGGAGAGATTCGGATTATCCCAGCTTCATCAGCTGCGCGGCCGTGTTGGGCGCGGAAGTGAACAGTCGTATTGCATGCTCATTGCCGACCCGAAATCTGAGGTTGGAAAAGAGCGCATGCGTATTATGACCGAAACAAATGATGGCTTCGTTTTATCGGAAAAAGACTTGGAGCTGCGCGGACCAGGTGACTTTTTTGGAAGAAAGCAAAGTGGCTTACCCGATTTTAAAGTGGCAGATATGGTTCATGATTATCGTGCTCTTGAAACGGCGAGAAGCGATGCTGCAATTCTTGTAGAATCACATGCGTTTTGGCATACTTTGCAATATGCCGGACTTCGGCTATATTTAGAGAAGAGTGGCGTATTTCAAGGAGAGAAGCTAGATTAGGAAGGCGGAAGCAACAAACTTTTTTGTTGCATTCTGCTTTTTTTGCTTATATACTACTATTAGTACCTAGTCATAAGATCGGAAGGCGCGAAATTAATGAGAAGACAGAAGAAGGAACGGCAACAGCTGCTGAAGAAAACGATACGGGATAATCCATTTATTACGGATGAAGAACTGGCAGAGAAATTTCAAGTGAGTATTCAAACAATTCGTCTTGACCGCTTGGAATTATCGATTCCTGAGCTGCGTGAGCGCATTAAGCATGTAGCGGTTCAACAATTAGAGGAAAATGTCAAATCGTTGCCGCTCGATGAAGTAGTTGGAGAAATTATCGATATGGAGCTTGATGTACAGGGGATTTCGATTTTAGATATCGGAATCGAGCATGTATTTAAGCGAAATAATATCGCGCGGGGGCATCACCTGTTTGCGCAGGCGAATTCGTTGGCGGTTGCGTTAATTGATGAAGACTTGGCTCTAACTGCAAAAGCAACGATTCAATATGTGCGCCCTGTGAAGCTAGAGGAGCGTGTTGTGGCAAAAGCGCGCGTATCTAATATTGAAAATGACAAAGGCAGAACGGTAGTAGAGGTCAGAAGCTTTGTCGGAAATGAAATTGTGTTTACCGGAAAGTTTGAAATGTATCGGTCGAGTAAAAACAGTGAGGATGGGAGCAGCAGATGAAAATTGCAATCGATGCGATGGGCGGCGATCATGCGCCCAAGACCATGGTGCTTGGGGCAATCAAGGCTGTCGAAACGTTTTCAGACATACATATTACATTGGTTGGAAAAGAAGAGGAAATTCGCAAGTACTTAACGAAGGAAGAACGCATTTCCATTTTACATACAGATGAAATAATTGAAGCAACAGATGAGCCGGTACGCGCGGTTCGTCGTAAAAAAAATGCTTCTATGGTATTGGCCGCTCAGCAGATAAAGGAAGGAAATGCGGATGCGTGTATTTCAGCAGGCAACACAGGTGCGCTTATGGCGGCTGGATTGTTTGTGATTGGGCGCATTGAGGGCATTGAACGTCCAGCGCTGTCTCCGACAATGCCAACAACTGACGGAAAAGGATTTATTATGCTTGATGTTGGCGCAAATGTGGATGCAAAGCCTATCCATTTGTATCAGTATGCGGTGATGGGCAGCATTTATGCTGAAAAGGTAAGAGGGATTTCAGCACCACGCGTCGGGCTGCTAAATGTAGGAACGGAAGACGGCAAAGGAAATGAATTAACAAAGCAGACATTTGATTTGCTGAAGAACTCTTCCTTAAACTTTGTTGGAAATGTGGAAGCACGGGATTTATTAGAAGGGGCTGCCGATGTGGTTGTGAGCGATGGCTTTACAGGAAATATCGCATTAAAGGCGCTTGAGGGTGCGGCTCTTTCCGTATTTTCTCTGCTGAAAAAACAGCTGACAAGCTCGTTTATCAGCAAGCTGGCGGCAGCAATGCTAAAGCCCAAGCTGCTTGGGCTAAAGAAGCAAATGGATTATTCTGAGTATGGCGGAGCAGCTTTGTTCGGTTTGAAGGCGCCTGTGATTAAGGCGCATGGATCCTCGGATGAGCATGCGGTATTCAGCGCGATTCGTCAAACAAGAGAAATGGTAGCAAACAATATGATTGCAACGATTACAGAGGCGGTTGAGAAACAAACAGAGGAGGTAAAATGAATGGGTAAGATTGCATTTTTGTTCCCAGGTCAAGGGTCGCAAGCTGTTGGTATGGGAAAACAATTAGCAGAGCAGTATGAAGAGGTTGCGCAAGTATTTAGAAAAGCGGATGAGATACTAGGTGTACCTCTTTCAAAACTCATGTTTGAAGGACCTCAGGAGGAGCTGACATTAACAACGAATACACAGCCAGCTCTTTTAACAACAAGTGTTGCTATTTTAACGGCTTTAAAGCAAACTGGCATTACGCCTGATTATGTAGCAGGGCATAGTCTAGGTGAATATAGTGCGCTGGTAGCTGCAGGCGCATTTTCATTTGAAGATGGTGTGTATGCAGTGCGCAAGCGTGGTGAATATATGGAAGAAGCGGTGCCAAACGGAGAAGGCGCAATGGCGGCTATTTTAGGTATGGATCCTGCTTTGCTTCGGGATGTAACAGAGGAAATAACAAAGCAAGGACATCCGGTACAAATCGCGAATATGAACAGCCGCGCGCAAATCGTAATTTCCGGAACGAAAACAGGTGTGGAGCTTGCGTCGCAAAAAGCGAAGGAAAACGGTGCAAAGCGGGCAGTTCCTCTTCGTGTGAGCGGTCCGTTTCACTCCTCCCTTATGAAGCCGGCTGCAGAAAAATTCCGTGCGGTGCTTGATGGAATCGAAATGCATGATGCGGGCATCCCGGTAGTGGCAAATGTAACAGCGGACGTGATAACAAGCAAAGAAGAAATAAAGGAAAAGCTAGTCGAGCAGCTCTATTCTCCTGTACTTTGGTATCCATCGATTGAACGTATGGTAGAACTAGGTGTAGATACGGTTATAGAAATTGGTCCTGGTAAGGTATTAGCAGGCTTGATGAAATCAATCGCTCCATCTGTGCAGACATATGCAATTTATGATGAAGAAACACTTCAGAGCACGATTTCAAAATTGAGAGGAGAAGGCTGATGCTACAAGATAAGGTTGCAGTTGTAACAGGAGCGTCCCGCGGAATTGGCCGCGCTGTAGCGCTTGAATTGGCAAAGAACGGTGCAAAGGTAGTTGTCAACTATGCAGGCAACGAACTAATGGCAAAGGAAGTAGTCGATGAAATTCAAAAGCTTGGCAGCGAAGCGATTGCAGTAAAAGCTGATATCGGAAACGGCGAAGAAGTAAATGCAATGATTAAGCAAGCTGTAGATACATTTGGAAAAATCGACATTCTTGTCAATAATGCCGGCATTACAAAAGATAATCTGTTAATGCGCATGAAGGAAGAAGAATGGGATGCAGTCATTAATACGAACCTGAAAGGGGTATTTTTGACAACAAAAGCAGTATCCCGCCACATGATGAAGCAGCGTGCTGGCCGTATTATCAACATCGCATCCGTTGTTGGTGTAACAGGAAATCCTGGACAAGCGAACTATGTGGCAGCGAAGGCTGGTGTGATTGGTTTAACAAAAACAGCGGCAAAGGAGCTTGCGCCTCGCAATATCACGGTAAATACGGTTGCGCCTGGCTTTATCGTAACAGATATGACAGACAAGCTGACAGAAGAAGTAAAGCAGGAAATGCTGAAGCTGATTCCGCTTGCAAAATTCGGTGAAGCGGATGACATTGCACATGCGGTAACGTTCCTTGCATCCGACCGCAGCGGCTATATTACAGGACATACGCTGCACGTTAACGGCGGCATGAGCATGTAGGAGTCCTTCATATAACAAAGAATTGATTTTGTCTAGTTTTTCTGTACAATATCTAATATAATACTTGAGGGGAGGTGAACCACAATGTCAGACGTTTTAGAGCGTGTAACAAAAATCGTCGTAGATCGTCTTGGAGTAGACGAAACAGAAGTAATCCCTTCTGCTAATTTTAAAGAGGATCTAGGTGCGGATTCTTTAGATGTAGTAGAACTTGTTATGCAGTTAGAAGATGAGTTCGAAATGGAAATTTCCGATGAGGATGCAGAAAAAATCGCAACTGTTGGCGATGCTGTTAGCTACATAGAGAGCCAAGTATAAGATTTTGAGCAAGTCCCGTTTCTACGGGGCTTTCTCAGCATATATGCATACCTACGGATGTTTAGGAGGAACCTATGCCGTACAGAAGACATAGAGACAAAAGATTTGAAGCGAAATATCGCGAGGCTTTCAAACAGTTTCAAGACAAGACGGGCATTGCATTTCAGAATGAAAAGCTGCTAATTCAGGCTTTCACGCATTCATCTTATGTGAATGAGCATCGCAAAAAACCTCATGAAGATAATGAGCGTTTGGAGTTTTTAGGAGATGCGGTATTGGAACTGACCATCTCTCAATATTTGTTTCAAAAATATACGACTATGAGCGAAGGAGAGCTTACAAAGCTTCGCGCCGCTATCGTTTGTGAACCATCTCTTGTGCAATTTGCCAATGAATTGTCATTTGGCGAGCTTGTTTTACTAGGGAAAGGCGAGGAGATGACAGGTGGACGTGAGCGCCCGGCGCTATTGGCGGATGTATTTGAGGCATTTATTGGGGCGCTTTACTTAGATCAAGGGTTAGAGCGCGTTTGGGAATTTTTAAAACATATCGTGTATCCAAAAATTAACGAGGGTGCTTTTTCTCATGTGATGGATTTTAAAAGTCAGCTGCAGGAATTGATTCAGCGTGACGGCAGCGGGAGCATTGAGTATCAAATTTTGCAGGAGAAGGGTCCTGCGCATAATCGTGAATTTATTTCCCGTGTTACTTTAAATGGAGTGGCCTTAGGCCTAGGAAGCGGAAAGTCTAAGAAAGAAGCGGAGCAGCATGCCGCAGAGGAAGCGTTAAAAAAGCTAAAAGAACATCAAGAATGAATCCCCCTGATCAAAGGGGGATTCATTCTGCGTAAAAAGGGGGAAAGTGATAAATGTTCCTCAAAAGACTAGATATCGTTGGATTTAAATCGTTCGCTGAGCGCGTATCCATTGATTTTGTTCCTGGTGTCACGGCGGTAGTCGGTCCGAACGGAAGCGGTAAAAGCAATATTACAGATGCGATTCGTTGGGTTCTTGGCGAGCAATCTGTTAAATCACTTCGCGGTGCAAAAATGGAGGATATTATTTTTGCTGGCAGTGATTCTCGTAAATCGCTGAATATAGCGGAGGTAACATTAACGCTTGATAATGAGGATCAGCAGCTGCCCATTGAATATAACGAGATAAGTGTAACGCGGCGTGTATACCGCTCTGGGGATAGTGACTTTTTTATTAATAAGCAATCATGCCGCCTTAAGGATATCGTTGATTTATTTATGGATTCCGGTATGGGACGGGAAGCGTTTTCGATTATTAGCCAAGGGAAGGTCGAGGAGATTTTAAGCAGTAAATCGGAGGATCGCCGGGGGATTTTTGAGGAAACAGCCGGGGTTCTGAAATATAAAACACGCAAGAAAAAAGCGGAGGCGAAGCTCGCAGAAACACAGGAAAATTTAAACCGTGTTGAGGATATTATCCACGAACTGAGCAGCCAAATTGAGCCGCTTCGCATCCAATCCTCTGTTGCGAAGGATTATCTTGAGAAAAAGGAAGAGCTGGAGAAGGTAGAAACAGCCCTTATTGTATATGAAATTGAGGAGCTGCATACGAAATGGGAGCGCCTGCAGGAAGATCTTGAAAAAAATAAAGATCAAGAAGTAAAACTGTCAGCAAAGCTGCAAGCAGGTGAGGCGAAGACAGAGGAGCATCGCGAGCATATGCATGCTATTGATGAGTCAATCGCTTCCTTGCAGGAGGTGCTGCTTCTATCAAGCAAGGAGCTTGAGAAGCTTGAGGGGCAAAGGGAAGTACTGAAAGAGAGAAAAAAGAATGCGGCTGTCAACCGCACGCAGCTCGAGAAAACGATCCAGGACTTAAAGAGGAGACTGCAGCAATATGAAGTGGATGTGAAGCAAGAAAAGAGTCAGCTTCAAGCATTCACTCGTTATGTGAAGGAACTAGAGCAGCGCCTCAACCAGCATCAGCAGGTTATGCTGACATATGAACAGAACGTAGAGGAAGAAATTGAGAAGCTGCAAGGCGATTATATCGAGTTGTTGAACAAGCAGGCTAGTCTTCGGAACGAACTGGCGTTAATAGGAGAGCAAACGAAACAGAAGGAATTTAAAACGAGGCGTCTAAACGAAGAAAACGGTAAATTTTTAGCGTTGCGAGCTTCTATTGAAGAGAAGAAAGCACATTTAAATGCCGGGTATCAAGCACTTCAGTCATCTGTTGCAGAGCACATTTCGTTGCTGCAGGAGACTGAGCAAAAAGTTGCCCGGATGAGAACGCAGCAAACAGAAGACGAAGCGAAGCTGTATCAAGCGTATCAATATTTACAAAAGGCACGTTCTCGTAAAGAGATGCTTGAGGAAATGCAAGAGGAATATACCGGTTTTTATCAAGGCGTCAGAGAAGTACTAAAGGAGCGCGGTGGAAGGCTGCATGGAATCGAAGGTGCTGTTGCTGAGCTTATTACAGTACCAGAGAAATATGAAACAGCTATTGAAACAGCATTAGGCGCTGCAGCCCAGCACATTGTTGTTCAAGAGGAACAGCATGCAAGAGGAGCAATTGCTTTTTTGAAGCAGCATCAGTACGGGCGTGCTACGTTTTTGCCAATGACAGCAATCAAGGGCAGATATATGTCATCTGACATTTTGCATGCTGCACAGCAGCATGCAGCTTTTATAGGTGTGGCGTCTGAGCTTATTACGCATCAGCCACCGTACCAGAGTGTAATTACAAATCTGCTTGGGACAGTTATTGTGACGAGTGATTTAAAAGGTGCAAATGAGCTGGCGAGATTGCTGCAATATCGATACCGCATTGTTACGCTTGAAGGGGATGTGGTTAATCCGGGCGGATCCATGACAGGGGGCGCTGTAAAGCAGGCGAAAACATCGTTGCTTGGACGGCAGCGAGAGCTTGAGGCATGGACGGAGAAGCTTGCGGATATGGAGCGTAAAACGAGTGCCTTAGAGACACGTATTCAATCCTTAAAAAGAGAAATCGGTGAGCTGGAGAAGAAGGCAGCTGAATTCCGCACGACCATTGAGAACATCCGAGGAGATGAACGTGTCCAAAAGGAAGAGATTACTCAATTAGAAGTGGAGGAGCATCGCGTCAATGACCGTTTGACTCTTTACGATTTAGAGATGAATGATTTTCATGAGGAGCACATAAAGGCAGCCGAACGAGAAAAAGCGCTGCAGCTTGAGCTTGAGCGGATTGGTGAAACAGTTACAACGCTAGACGAACAGATGAAGGTTTTAACGAAGCAAAAGAGTGAGCAGCGTTCCTCAAAGGAGAAGCTGCAGACCGAAATTACAGATATCAAGGTACAGGTCGCACAGGAGCAGCAGCGTTTGCAGAATCAAAAGGAAACGGTGGCCCGTTTGCTCCGGGAACAGGGTGATGCAAATGAAATACTTTCTCGAACAGAGGAGGATTTAGAGCTGCTAAAGCGCGAGACAGCCTCCAGCTCAAGCGGAGAGGTCCATTTGTCGGAGCAAATTGAGAAAAAAGCGCATGACCGGAATCAGACAGTTGAATTGATTAGTGTGCGCCGTGAGCAGCGTCTTAGTCTTCAAACTGCACTTGAGGATGCGGAAAGAGAAACGAAGGAAACAAAGCGGCAGCATAAATATGTACTGGATATTGTTAAAGATCAGGAAGTGCAGCTAGGGCGTCTTGATGTAGAGCTGGAAAACCGACTGCAGCAGCTGCGTGAAACGTATACAATTTCGTATGAAGCGGCGAAACTGAAGTATCCGCTTTTGATGCCTGTGGAAGAGGCGCGTAAAAGGGTAAAACTGATTAAGCTGTCGATTGAGGAGCTTGGCACAGTGAACTTAGGTGCGATTGAAGAATATGAGAGAGTGTCTGAGCGTTATCATTTTCTTCTGGAACAACGCGGTGATTTGCAGGAGGCAAAAAGTACGCTGCATGGGGTCATCAGCGAAATGGATGAAGAGATGAAAAAGCGGTTTGCTTATACATTTGAGGCGATTCGGACTGAATTTCAAGCTGTGTTTCGCGAGTTATTTGGCGGTGGACGAGCAGACTTGATTATGACAGACGAAAAGGATTTATTAAACACAGGAATCGATATCGTAGCGCAGCCGCCTGGGAAAAGGCTGCAAAATCTTGGGTTGCTGTCTGGCGGAGAGCGTTCGTTCACTGCAATTGCACTTTTGTTTGCTATTTTACGGGTGCGGCCTGTTCCGTTTTGTGTACTTGATGAGGTTGAGGCGGCGCTCGACGAAGCGAACGTGTCGCGCTTTGCGCAGTATTTACGGAAGTTCAGCAAAGAAACACAATTTATCGTCATTACGCACCGAAAGGGAACAATGGAGGAATGCGATGTGTTATATGGTGTTACCATGCAGGAGTCTGGCGTTTCTAAGCTTGTTTCTGTTCGGCTTGATGATGATGCTAAAGCAATGGCGAATGATTAGAAAGGATGTGGCATAATGAGTTTTTTAAAAAAGTTAAAGGAAACAATTTCCCGTCAAACAGAATCAGTAACAGAAAAGTTTCGACAAGGTCTTGAAAAAACGCGTAATTCTTTTTCCGAAAAGGTGAATGATCTTGTATACCGATACCGAAAAGTAGATGAAGATTTCTTTGAAGAGCTAGAAGAGATTCTAATTGGTGCCGATGTTGGTGTGACAACAGTAATGGAGCTGATCGAAGAGCTGAAGGATGAGGTAAAGCGCCGTAATATTCAGGATACAAAGGAAGTGCAGGCGGTTATTTCCGAGAAGCTCGTAGAAATTTATAAAAGCGATGATGATTTTAACAGCCAATTGCATCTGCAGGAAAATGGGCTTACTGTTATTTTGTTTGTTGGGGTAAACGGCGTAGGAAAAACAACAACAATCGGCAAGCTTGCACACAGATTGAAGAGCCAAGGAAAAACAGTTTTGCTGGCAGCTGGGGACACTTTCCGTGCCGGTGCTATTGAGCAGCTTGAAGTATGGGGAGAGCGTGTAGGTGTGGATGTCATTAAGCAAGGGTCAGGATCTGACCCGGCTGCTGTGATGTACGATGCGGTTCAGGCAGCGAAAGCGCGCAAGGTAGATGTGCTGCTTTGCGATACAGCAGGCCGCCTTCAAAATAAGGTCAACCTAATGAAGGAGCTTGAGAAGGTAAAACGCGTTATTGAACGCGAGGTTCCGGGGGCACCTCATGAAGTGCTGCTCGTGATTGATGCGACAACGGGGCAAAACGGCTTAAGTCAGGCAAAAACCTTCCGAGAAGTGACGGACGTAAGCGGGATTGTATTAACGAAGCTTGATGGTACAGCAAAAGGCGGTATTGTGCTCGCGATCCGAAATGAAATGAAGGTGCCTGTAAAGTTTGTCGGTCTTGGCGAGAAAATGGATGATCTTCAAGAATTTAACCCTGAACAGTATGTATATGGCTTGTTTGGAGATTTGATTGATAAGGAAGCAGAATAGGCCTTGCAAGAGGAAAGACTTGACACGTGTTTCATTTCTTTGTACACTAATGTTGTAAAGGGAATTCACTTAACAAAGGGTGATCAACATGCTTGAAAAGACAACGAGAATGAATTATTTGTACGACTTTTATCAATCGTTGTTAACTGCGAAGCAGCGAAGCTATATGTCTCTTTATTATTTAGACGATTATTCGCTCGGTGAGATTGCTCAGGAGTTTGAAGTAAGTCGTCAAGCGGTATACGACAATATTAAGCGTACAGAAACGATGCTTGAGGAGTATGAAGCAAAGCTGTTATTGTTTGAAAAGTTTCAAAAACGGCAGCAGCTTCTTGCAGAGATGCAGGATGTACTTAGCAAACATGAGCATGTGAACGAAGAAGTGAAGCACATTGTTGAAGCTATTGAAAATTTAGAGTAGGAGGACGGCATTATGGCATTTGAAGGATTAGCCGACCGACTTCAACAGACATTGCAAAAAATCCGCGGCAAAGGGAAAGTCACTGAAGCTGATGTAAAAGAAATGATGCGTGAAGTGCGTCTTGCTTTGCTCGAAGCGGATGTTAATTTTAAAGTAGTAAAAGACTTTGTGAAACGCGTGTCTGAGCGTGCTGTTGGGCAGGATGTAATGAAAAGCTTAACGCCTGGACAGCAGGTTATCAAGGTTGTACAGGATGAACTCACACAGCTCATGGGCGGTGAGCAAAGCAAAATTGCTGTCGCAAATCGTCCGCCGACTGTCATTATGATGGTAGGTCTGCAGGGTGCTGGTAAAACGACAACAACAGGAAAGCTTGCAAACTTGCTTCGTAAAAAGTATAACCGCAAGCCGATGCTTGTAGCAGCCGACATTTACCGTCCTGCTGCTATTAAACAGCTCGAAACACTCGGAAAGCAGCTGGATATGCCTGTCTTTTCTCTTGGCGATCAAGTAAGCCCGGTGGAAATTGCAAAGCAGGCCATTCAACAGGCAAAAGAAGAGCATCATGACTATGTAATCGTCGATACGGCAGGTCGTCTTCATATTGATGAAACACTTATGGACGAACTTAAGCAAGTGAAAGAGGTTACAAAGCCTGATGAAATTTTCCTTGTTGTCGATGCGATGACGGGGCAAGATGCGGTCAATGTGGCACAAAGTTTTCATGAGCAGCTTGGCTTGACGGGTGTTGTGCTTACGAAGTTAGACGGTGATACGCGCGGTGGTGCGGCCCTGTCTATTAAAGCTGTTACAAACACGCCAATCAAGTTTGCGGGTATGGGCGAAAAGCTTGATGCGCTTGAGCCGTTCCATCCAGAGCGTATGGCTTCCCGTATTTTAGGCATGGGGGATGTGCTGACGCTTATCGAGAAAGCACAAGCCAATGTTGACATAGAAAAAGCAAAAGAGCTTGAGCAAAAAATGCGTACGCAATCGTTTACGCTGGATGACTTTTTGGAGCAATTGGGACAAGTGCGTCAATTAGGGCCGCTTGACGAATTGCTTGGCATGATTCCTGGTGCCAACAAAATGAAAGGTCTGAAAAACGTTCAGGTAGACGAAAAGCAAATCGGACATGTTGAGGCTATTATTCGTTCTATGACAAAGTTAGAACGAGAGCAGCCGGAAATCATCAATGCCAGCCGCAAAAAGCGGATTGCAAAGGGAAGCGGAACGACTGTTCAAGAGATAAACCGTCTTATCAAGCAGTTTGATGATATGAAGAAGATGATGAAAACAATGACAAGTATGCAAAAAGGCAAGAAAAAGGGCGGCTTTAAGTTTCCATTCATGTAAACAGCAATAGAGCTGAAGGAAAAAATAAGCTGTTAAGAATTTATACTTTACAACCCTAAGCACATTTGCTAATATTAGTATCTGTGTGAAACAAATTCGGAGGTGCTTTATAAATGGCAGTTAAAATTCGTTTAAAACGTATGGGAGCTAAAAAATCTCCTTTCTATCGTGTAGTTGTTGCAGATTCTCGTTCTCCTCGTGATGGACGTTTCATCGAGGAAATCGGCTACTACAATCCAGTTGCGCAACCAGCTGAAATCAAAATCAACGAAGAAGCAGCATTAAAATGGTTGGCAGACGGCGCGAAACCATCTGACACAGTTCGTAACTTGTTCTCTAAACAAGGTATTTTAGAGAAGTTCCACGTAGCACGCCAAGGCAAGTAATCGGCGTATGACGGGGTTAATCGAAGCGATTGTCAAGGCCCTTGTGGATTATCCTGAGGATGTAAAGGTTACACAAGACACGACCAATGGAGCTACCATATATCGATTAACTGTACATCCTGAGGATGTTGGAAAAGTAATCGGCAAGCAAGGCCGTATTGCAAAAGCGATTCGGACCGTCGTCTATGCGGCTGGTCATCAAAAAAACGAAAAGCTGACGCTTGAAATTCAATAGCGGGAAAAGGGCGAGGACGATTGTTCCTCTCCCTTTTTTGCAATTTGGGAATTTTTAAGAATAAGTGCAACTACGCCTCTGTCTTCGCCAGTCGGCGAGTTTCCTTCATTAAGTGAGAAAACTATGGAGAAACTAATATACATATTGAGAAAACGGGAGTGGATTATCCTATGACAAAATGGTTTAACGTTGGGAAGATTGTGAATACGCAAGGCTTACGAGGAGAAGTCCGCGTGATTTCTAGCACAGATTTTCCGGAGGAGCGTTATAAAAAGGGCAGCACGCTGTATATCTGGAAGGAGAAAAGCAAAGAGCCGATTGAAGTGAAGGTTGCATCGCACCGTACGCATAAAAACTTTGAGCTTCTCACATTTGTGGGTTATGACAATATCAATGACGTCGAACAGTTTAAGGGATCCTTTTTAAAGGTGTCGGAAGAGCAGCTTGGGAAGCTTGAAGAAAACGAATATTACTACCATGAGATTATTGACTGTAAGGTTGTTTCCGAGGATGGAGAAGAGATTGGTGTGGTTACAGAGATTCTCTCTCCAGGCGCAAATGATGTTTGGGTTGTGAAGCGTCCGAACGGAAAAGAAGCATATATCCCATATATTGCAGATGTTGTATTAAAAGTTGATGTAGAAAATAAACTTGTTGTAATTTACGTGATGGAAGGGTTGTTAGAATGAAAATCGACATCGTAACATTGTTTCCTGAAATGTTCACAGGTGTGTTCGGTTCTTCAATTTTAAAAAAAGCGCAGGAAAAAGAAGCTGTATCCATCCGGGTTGTGAATTTTCGGGAGTATTCAGCAAGTAAGCACGGCAGCGTGGATGATTATCCGTATGGAGGAGGGGCAGGTATGGTTCTTGCTCCGCAGCCGATTTTTGATGCGGTGGATCAGCTTACAGGCGCTGCTGAAACAAAGCCGCGCGTTCTCCTCATGTGCCCGCAAGGAGAGCGCCTGACGCAGCGAAAAGCGGAAGAGTTGGCAGAGGAAGAGCATCTCGTTTTAATTTGCGGTCATTATGAGGGCTACGATGAACGGATTCGGGAGCATCTCGTAACAGATGAAATTTCCATTGGTGACTATGTCTTAACAGGCGGCGAGCTAGCTGCCATGGTTGTGACAGACAGCGTTGTCCGTTTGCTGCCAGGGGTGCTTGGCAAGGAGGAGTCGCATGTTCAGGATTCGTTCAGCACAGGTCTTTTAGAGCATCCCCACTATACACGTCCCGCTGACTTCCGGGGGATGAAGGTTCCAGATGTTCTGCTATCAGGCAATCATGCCAAAATAGAGGAATGGCGCAAGAAGGAATCGTTGCGCCGCACGTATATGCGCCGTGCTGATTTGCTTGAGGGGCGTGAATGGTCAAAGCAGGAGCAGCAGTGGCTGCGTGAATTTGAAGAAGACAAGTAAAAAAGCTTAACACTTTACTAGATAGCTATTGCAAGCTAGGTTTATATGTGTTAAGATATCCCTTGTGACTTACGTCGCATTAACAACGATGTTCCGCTGCAGGAGATAGAGTGTAAGAGCATCGGTTTAAAAGGAGAGAATCAGAAATGCAACAATTGATTGAAGAAATCACAAAATCCCAATTAAAGACTGATTTACCTGCATTTCGTCCAGGGGACACAGTGCGTGTGCACGTAAAAGTAGTAGAGGGTACTCGCGAGCGTATCCAGGTGTTCGAAGGCGTTGTAATCAAACGTCGTGGCGGCGGAATCAGCGAAACATTTACAGTTCGTAAAGTATCTTACGGTGTAGGCGTTGAGCGTACATTCCCATTACACACACCACGTATTGCGGAAATCCAAGTAATGCGTCGCGGTAAAGTTCGCCGTGCGAAATTGTACTACTTGCGTAACCTTCGCGGTAAAAAAGCACGTATCAAAGAAATTCGATAATGACTGTATGGGAGCTTGTATGTACAAGCTCCCTTTTTCCGATATGGCCTATACATACCTATGGAGGAGAATATACATGGCGAAGGAAAAAAGTCAAACATGGGAATGGATCAAAGCGATTGTTGTAGCCGTTGTGCTTGCAGCTGTCATTCGTCATTTCCTCTTTGCGCCGATTTTAGTTGATGGTGTTTCCATGATGCCGACATTGCATGATAGAGATCGCATGATTGTGAATAAAATCGGATATAATCTCGGAGAACCGAAACGGTTTGATATTATTGTGTTTCGGGCAACTGAGGATAAAGACTATATTAAGCGGATTATCGGACTGCCGGGCGATCGTATCGAGTATAAGAACGATGTATTATATGTAAATGGGAAAGCGTATGAAGAGCCGTATTTAGAGACATATAAAAAGCAAGTAACAGAAGGATCTCTTACATATGACTTCACGCTTGAAGAAGTTACAGGGGCTAGTACTGTACCTGAGGGGCAGTTGTTTGTGATGGGGGATAACCGCCGTTTTAGTAAAGATAGCCGAACAATCGGAACTATTTCTATGGATCAAGTTATCGGCGAGGCGAACATTGTGTACTGGCCGATTAAAGATGCCCGTGTTGTAGGAAAATAGATAGAAAAACAAACTAGCTTGCCTATCGGCAGGCTAGTAGCAATCGTAAGTAGGTGATAATATGACAATTCAATGGTTTCCCGGACATATGGCAAAAGCAAGACGTCAAGTAACGGAGCAGTTAAAGCTAATCGATGTAGTGATTGAGCTTGTTGATGCCCGTCTTCCTGCTTCGTCTCGAAATCCGATGATTGATGAAATTATTGCTCATAAGCCCCGTCTCGTTGTATTAAACAAAGCTGATATGGCGGACGAGAGGTTAACACGCAAATGGATTGCGTATTTTGAGCAAAAGGGCTTTAAGGCTATTTCTATTAATGCGCAAGCGGGGCAGGGGATGAAAGAAATTACTGCTGCCTGTAAGGAATTGGTGAAGGAAAAATTTGATAAAATGATTGCTAAAGGTGTCAATCCAAGGGCAGTCCGTGCGTTAATTGTTGGAATTCCGAACGTAGGAAAATCAACGCTGATAAATAAAATTGTGAAAAAGAACATCGCAAAAACAGGTGACCGACCAGGGGTAACAACTGCGCAGCAATGGATTAAGGTTGGTAAGGAACTTGAATTGCTTGATACGCCGGGAATTCTTTGGCCAAAATTCGAGGATGAGCTAGTTGGGCTTCGCCTGGCGACATCCGGCGCAATTAAGGATGCGATTTTAAATTTACAAGATGTGGCTGTATATGCGCTCCGCTTTCTCTGTGCGCATTATCCGGGGAAATTAAAGGAACGCTATAACCTCACTCATCTTTCTGAGGATATTGTGGAGTTATTTGATGACATCGGAAAGCGAAGAGGCTGCTTATTAAGCGGCGGCATCATTGACTACGATAAAACGGCAGAAGTTGTGCTGAGAGATTTGCGAGCTGGTAAGCTAGGGCGAATTACTTTTGAAGAGCCGGATGAATATACAGAAATAGAAGCATAAAAGGTGCGCATATGCGTGCCTTTTATATTTAGGAGGACTATATGGCAGTACGGACGATTCAATCCATAAAGCTTCTGCTGGAGGAGATTGAAACAGAACAGGATGAGTGTTTTGAAGAATTGCTGCAGGATGAACGAAAAGGAGTGCAAAAGCTTATAGCTAGTTGGCGGAAACAAAAACAGCAGGAGCAGCAGGAGCAGCAATTGTTTTCTTACATGTCAGAGTATGAAAAAGCGCTTCGTTCTCAAGGCATTACGCTTATAGCAGGTGTTGATGAGGTTGGCAGAGGCCCGCTGGCCGGACCGGTTGTAGCTGCGGCGGTCATTTTGCCTGAAAATTTTTATTTAGCGGGACTGAACGATTCTAAAAAGCTGAGCGAAGCGAAGCGAGAAGCTTTTTTCTCTATTATTCAAGAACAGGCGCTTGCCATTGGGATTGGCGTTATCAGCGCTGAGGAAATTGATGAAATCAACGTATACGAAGCAACAAAAAAGGCGATGATAGAAGCGATTGGAAGTTTATCTATCACACCGCAGCATTTGCTCATCGATGCAATGAAGCTGCCGCTTCCGATTGCGCAAACGTCCATTATCAAAGGTGATGCCAAAAGCATATCCATTTCAGCTGCCTCTGTCGTCGCAAAGGTGACGCGTGACCGGATGATGAAGGAGCTTGGTTTGCGCTATCCGCAGTATGGCTTTGAAAAGCATGCTGGCTATGGGACAAAGGAGCATTTAGCTGCGATTGCGCATCATGGTATATTGCCGGAACATCGAAAATCATTTGCTCCTATTAAACATATGGTATAGATATGCGGTTTTGTATATAAGAGACTGGCAAGTGAAAGTTCTTTTCTAGAATGGGACAAACTTAACAGTAGCTATCTTTATCGGTTCTCCTGCAGAGGGGGCCGATTTTCCATTGCTTCAATAAAAAATGTAAATTTTATATTTTTAGAATATTTTTATTCTTGATACTTTCTTATAGACAGTCTTTCTGGGATTTTATACAATAATACCGAAGTGTTTTATTCGTTCACTAACAACGGGGAGGATGGAAACCATGAATATCCATGAGTATCAAGGTAAAGAAGTCCTTAGAAACTATGGTGTAAGCGTTCCTAATGGGAAAGTGGCTTTCACAGTAGAAGAAGCTGTAGAAGCTGCAAAAGAATTAGGGACAGCCGTATGCGTAGTTAAAGCACAAATCCATGCCGGCGGACGCGGCAAAGCTGGAGGCGTGAAAGTAGCAAAAAGCCTTGAGGAAGTTCGTACATATGTGGAACAAATTTTAGGCAGCACGCTTGTAACCCATCAAACAGGTCCAGAGGGCAAAGAAGTAAAGCGCTTACTCATTGAAGAGGGCTGCGACATTAAAAAAGAATATTATGTTGGTTTAGTATTAGATCGCGCTACTTCTCAAGTTGTATTGATGGCTTCTGAAGAAGGCGGAACTGAGATTGAGGAAGTAGCGGAGAAAACTCCAGAGAAGATCTTTAAAGAATATATCGACCCGGCTGTAGGCTTACAAGCCTTTCAAGCACGCCGTATTGCGTTCAATATCAACATTCCAAAGGAGCTTGTCGGGCAAGCTGCAAAATTCATGATGAGCTTGTATACAGCTTTTGTGGAGAAGGATTGTTCAATTGCAGAAATTAACCCGCTTGTTGTAACAGGAGACGGCAAAGTGATGGCACTTGATGCAAAGCTGAACTTTGACTCCAATGCATTATATCGCCATAAAGATATTCTTGCTCTTCGCGATCTTGATGAAGAAGATCCAAAAGAAATTGAAGCATCTAAATATGACCTAAACTACATTTCCTTAGATGGCAATATCGGATGTATGGTAAATGGTGCAGGTCTTGCGATGGCAACAATGGATATCATTAAGTATTACGGCGGGGATCCTGCAAACTTCCTGGATGTAGGTGGCGGCGCGACGACAGAAAAGGTAACGGAAGCGTTTAAAATCATCCTTTCTGACCAAAATGTAAAAGGAATTTTCGTTAACATCTTTGGTGGTATTATGAAATGTGATGTAATCGCAAACGGTGTTGTGGAAGCGACGAAGCAAGTTGGCTTAGAGCTGCCTCTTGTAGTGCGCCTAGAAGGAACAAATGTAGAGCTTGGCAAGAAAATTTTAAGCGAGTCCGGCCTGAATATTACAGCTGCTGAATCAATGGCAGACGGTGCACAAAAAATCGTTTCGCTTGTGGGCTAACAGAAAGCGGGGGAGAAAGATGAGCGTATTTATTAATAAAGATACAAAGGTAATCGTACAAGGTATTACAGGTAAACAAGGTTTATTTCATGCAACACAAATGATCGAGTACGGAACGCAAATCGTTGGCGGCACATCTCCTGGCAAAGGCGGTACGGAGGTTATTGGCGTACCTGTTTTTGATACAGTTGAGCAAGCAGTGCAAGCGACGGGTGCAACTGCCTCTGTTGTTTACGTTCCACCTGCGTTCGCCGCTGATTCTATCATGGAAGCGGTAGATGCGGAACTCGATTTAGTAGTATGTATTACAGAAGGTATTCCTGTCCTTGATATGGTTAAGGTGAAAAAGTACATGGAAGGCAAGAAAACACGTTTAGTGGGACCAAACTGCCCTGGTGTAATCACGCCTGAAGAGTGCAAAATCGGTATTATGCCTGGCTATATTCATAAAAAAGGTCACGTTGGCATTGTGTCCCGCTCCGGTACATTAACATACGAAGCGGTACATCAATTGACTGTGGCTGGAATTGGCCAGTCTACAGCTGTTGGAATCGGTGGGGACCCTGTAAATGGCACCAACTTCATCGATGTATTGCAAGCGTTTAACGAGGATAAGGATACATACGCTGTCATCATGATTGGTGAAATCGGCGGTACAGCGGAAGAGGAAGCAGCTGAGTGGGTACGCGCAAATATGAAAAAGCCTGTTGTTGGCTTTATTGGCGGCCAAACTGCGCCTGCTGGCAAACGTATGGGGCATGCGGGTGCTATCATTTCTGGAGGAAAAGGTACAGCTGCTGAGAAGATTAAAACAATGGAGGAGTGCGGCATTAAAGTAGCACCAACTCCATCCGTGATGGGTGAAACACTAATCTCTGTTCTAGAAGAAAAGGGATTGTTGGAATCATGCAAAACACACTAATATAACAATCTGCTTCGTCTTTGAGGCAATTGTCTTCTCATCGATGCCGGAAGACGCTGAAAGATGAAAATAGAAGGATGCTCTCCTCTAGGAGAGTGCCCTTCTATTTTGCGTGTAACACAACACATACTATTAGGTTACGGGTAAAGGGGGGCGTATTATGAAAACGAAACGAGAACGTTTGCTTCATTTACATCACAGTCTTGCTGATAATTGGCGTGCAATGGAACGTTTGCTGCGTTGGGACCCAGAATTAAAGCAGTTGTATAACCTCTCTCCTCAAGATTTTTCCTCCTTGCTCTCTATTTCCTCCAATCGAGCTGCTCAGCTTTATTCTACTCTTCATTCCATCGCAATTTCTTCCATTTTAGATGAGTTACAGCGACATGATATATCTTATATTACTATCTTTGATGACACATATCCGAGTTTGCTAAAGGAGATTGCTGATCCGCCGTTTGTGTTATATGGGAAGGGTGATCTTTTTCTCATGCAGCATGAGAAAAAGCTGGCTGTTGTTGGTACAAGACGCCCCTCTCATTACGGCATTGCGAGCGTCCAATCTATTTTGTCAGAGCTTCTGAAAGAGAATTGGCTGGTCGTTAGCGGTATGGCATATGGCATTGATATGGCAGCGCATATTAGCGCTGTACACCAAAATAGGTATACAATTGCTGTACTTGGAGGAGGTTTTGGGTATATATATCCAGAAGACAACTATACTGTATTACAAAAGCATTCTCAGTATGTTTTATATGTAACAGAATATCCACTGCACTTTCGGCCGCAAAAGTGGTACTTCCCAAGGCGAAATCGTATTATAAGCGGGCTGTCAAAAGGTGTTGTTGTAGTGGAAGCAAAGGAGAGGAGCGGCTCCCTTATTACAGTTGACTGTGCCCTAGAACAGAACAGAGAAGTGTTTGCTATTCCGGGACCCATCCATATGGAAACATCAGCAGGCACAAATTGGCTTATTCAACAAGGGGCGAAGCTGGTGCTGCATGCAGCGGATATTACCGAGGAATTTTGAAAAAAATTACTATTTTATGGACAATTTTCATGTTTTTGTGAAAGAAATATTGACAACTCCTCCATCATATGTGTTATTTTATATTCATTCTGAATTGACAAAAAGAAGGCGAATCAATACTATAAATGAAGACTTGAATTCACCTCTTGAGGGAGGAAACCAAGATGTCAGAGTATCTCGTAATCGTTGAATCACCGTCAAAGGCGAAGACGATTGAAAAATATTTAGGGAAGAAATATAAAGTAGTAGCGTCCATGGGGCATGTACGCGATTTGCCAAAAAGTCAGATGGGCATTGAGATCGAAAACAACTATGAACCGAAATACATCACGATACGAGGCAAAGGACCTGTTGTAAAGGATTTGAAGGCAGCTGCAAAAAAAGCAAAGAAAATTTATCTTGCGGCCGACCCGGATCGTGAGGGAGAAGCGATTGCGTGGCATTTGGCTCATACGTTAAATGTGGATACATCCTCGGAATGCCGCGTCGTTTTTAATGAAATTACAAAGGATGCTGTGAAAGAGTCGTTTAAAAAGCCGCGTGCAATTAATATGCATTTAGTCGATGCGCAGCAGGCGCGCCGTATTCTGGATCGTCTTGTCGGATATAATATTAGTCCACTATTATGGAAGAAAGTGAAAAAGGGCTTAAGTGCAGGACGTGTTCAATCTGTAGCGGTTCGGTTAATTTCGGAACGCGAAAAGGAAATTAAGTCGTTTATCCCGGAAGAGTTTTGGACAATTAAAGGCGAGTTTGTAAAGGATAAGGATGTATTTGAGGCTAGCTTTTATGGTGTAGATGGAGAAAAGAAAGAACCGAAGCATGAGCAAGAGGTAAAAGATATTTTAGCAAAGCTAGATACAAACACTTTTACTGTTGAAAGCGTTACGAAGCGCGAACGAAAGCGTAATCCGGCTGTTCCGTTTACGACGTCTTCCTTACAGCAGGAGGCGGCCCGTAAACTTAATATGAGGGCGAAAAAGACAATGATGCTTGCGCAGCAGCTATACGAAGGAATTGACATTGGTAAAGAGGGGACCATTGGTTTAATTACATATATGAGAACAGATTCTACTCGTATATCTGAAACAGCGCAGGCAGAAGCAAGGAACTATATTGAGGAGAAATTCGGGTCTGACTATGTAGCTACGGAGAAGCGAAAAGAAGGGAAGAATGCGAATGCGCAAGATGCGCATGAAGCGATTCGTCCAACTTCAACGCTTCGGAAGCCAGAGGAACTAAAGGCTGTATTAAGCAAGGACCAATACCGCCTGTATAAGCTGATTTGGGAGCGCTTTGTAGCGAGCCTGATGGCACCCGCTGTCATGGATACCGTAACGGTTGCCTTGGTCAATAACGGAGTGCAGTTCCGCGCTCATGGCTCGGTTGTGAAGTTTCCTGGGTTTATGAAAGTGTATGTTGAGTCAAACGATGATGGTGTGGAAGAAAAAGATCGTTTACTTCCGCCATTTGAAATTGGTGAAACGGTATTTTCGAAGGATATCGAGCCGAAGCAGCATTTTACGCAGCCGCCGCCGCGTTATACAGAGGCTCGTCTTGTAAAAACGCTGGAGGAGGTTGGGATTGGTCGCCCGTCTACGTATGTGCCGACGCTCGAAACCATCCAAAAACGCGGCTACGTGGCACTTGAAAATAAACGCTTTGTGCCTACTGAGCTTGGGGAGATTGTTATTGAACTCATCCTTGAATTCTTCCCAGACATTATCAATATTGAGTTTACAGTCAATATGGAGGATAGCTTAGATAAAATTGAAGATGGAGAAGCAAATTGGGTCAAAGTTATCGATGCATTTTATCGAGGCTTTGAACAGCATCTTGAAAAAGCAGAGAAAGAAATGCGGGAAGTTGAGATTAAGGATGAGCCAGCTGGTGAAGATTGCGAGCAATGCGGAAGTGCTATGGTATTTAAAATGGGCCGCTATGGAAAATTTATGGCGTGCTCGAACTTCCCAGATTGTCGTAATACAAAGCCGATCATGAAGGGGATTGGTATCGATTGTCCGAAATGCGGCGAAGGCGAAATCATCGAACGGCGCAGTAATAAGAAAAAACGTACTTTCTATGGCTGCAGCACGTATCCGGACTGTGATTTTCTATCCTGGGATAAGCCGGTGGGCAGAAAATGTCCAAAATGTGAAGGAATGCTCGTAGAGAAGAAGCTCAAAAAAGGTCTTCAGGTGCAATGTGTATCTTGTGATTATGAAGAGGAACAACAAATGTGAGCTGAAAATGCTCACATTTTTTTCGGAAAAGAAAGAGAAAAGGTGATAGGAATGGAACAAACAGTTCATGTAATCGGAGCTGGCTTAGCTGGCAGTGAGGCAGCGTATCAAATCGCTAAGCGCGGTGTAAAGGTTATGTTGTATGAAATGAGACCGGTGAAACAGACGCCTGCCCACCATACAGATAAATTTGCTGAGCTTGTATGCAGCAATTCTCTTAGAGGGAATAGTTTGACGAATGCGGTCGGCGTGTTAAAGGAAGAGATGCGGCGGTTAGATTCTGTCATCATTCGAGCTGCGGATGAGTGCTCTGTGCCAGCAGGCGGAGCGCTTGCGGTAGATCGTCATGAATTTGCGGCGAAGGTAACAGACTATGTAAAAAATCATCCGAATATAACCGTTGTAACGGAGGAAATGACTGAAATCCCGGGTGGACCGACCGTAATTGCGACAGGTCCGCTTACTTCCAAAGCGTTATCTGACGGACTGAAGGAGCTAACAGGAGAAGACTATTTTTACTTCTACGATGCGGCTGCACCTATTATTGAAAAAGAGAGCATTAATATGGAGATTGCGTATTTAAAGTCGCGCTATGACAAGGGGGAGGCGGCATATCTCAACTGTCCGATGACAGAGGAGGAATTTAATCGTTTTTACGAAGCGCTTATCTCTGCTGAGGTTGTTCCTCTTAAAGAATTTGAGAAAGAAATTTACTTTGAAGGCTGCATGCCTGTGGAAGTTATGGCGCAGCGCGGAAAGCAAACACTATTATTTGGTCCAATGAAACCGGTTGGATTAGAGGATCCTCGTACAGGAAAACGTCCGTTTGCGGTCGTGCAGCTTCGTCAAGATGATGCGGCAGGAACGTTGTACAATCTTGTAGGCTTTCAAACACATTTAAAGTGGGGCGCTCAAAAAGAGGTGCTTAGTCTCATTCCGGGGCTTGAAAATGCGGAAATCATCCGTTATGGTGTTATGCATCGTAATACGTTTATTAACTCGCCAAACCTGCTTCTCCCTACCTACCAATATAAGCAGCGTGAGGATCTATTCTTTGCAGGACAAATGACAGGTGTGGAAGGCTATGTAGAATCTGCAGCATCTGGCTTGCTTGCGGGAGTTAATGCCGCTAGAATGGTAAAGGGACAGGAGTTAATCATGCTGCCTCCTGAAACGGCGATGGGCAGTATGGCGCATTATATTACGTCAACAAATGCCAAAACATTTCAGCCGATGAATGCAAACTTCGGACTGTTTCCGCCGCTTGAAACAAAAATTAAGAAGAAGCTGGAGCGTTACGAAGCGTACGCAGAGCGAGCTTTAGGGATAATTCAAAATTTTGTAAATATTTAGTCAATTTACTTGCAAAGGCTACTACGTTGTGATACGATTTAGTAGCCTTTCTTGCAAATGCATAAATAATATGTAGAGTAACCTGTAGCCCTCATAATCTGTAACGGTGTGCTATAGAGAAAAGTTTTGGTTCTAATAAGATGGGGTGAAAGCGCCTCATTGCACTGAGAAAAGCTCTCCTTGCGAGCAAAACGGATGCTGCCGGCTTTTCTTACACTTTAGGAAAGTATAAATTTCTAGCTGGAAGCTAATTTGACGTAGCGAGAAATTTTAGGAATAAAGCATAAGCGCAACTACGCCGCTGTCTTCGCCCAAGAGCAGGGCTCGCCAATCAGCGAGTTTTCTTTACACTGTAAGAAAGTATAAATTTCCAGCTGGAAGCCAATTCGACGTAGTCGGAAATTTTAGGAATACAGTATAAGGGCAACTACGCTTCTGTCTTCGCCCAAAGGCAGGGCTCGCCAATCAGCGAGTTTTCTTTAAAAGGTGAGAAATCTATGAATATAAAGGGAAAGTTAAATCTGTTTGTCGAGTATTTACAAATTGAACGGAATTATTCGAAATATACAATTGCAAGTTATGAGGATGACTTTGAACATTTTATGACATTTATGACGCAGCAAGGAATTGCTTCGTTTGAGGATGTTGTATATTCCGATGTTCGTTTATATTTAACTGTGCTTCACGACAAAAAGCTGGCACGAAAAACAGTGTCCAGGAAAATATCGAGCCTGCGCAGCCTGTACAGATTTTTCATGAGAGAGGGGTATTGCGAGGATAATCCGTTTTCTTTTGCATCTCTTCCCAAAAAAGAAGAGGCGATTCCAAAGTTTCTGTATGCAGAGGAGCTAGAGAAGCTATTTGACATTTGTGATCAGGGTACAGCTCTTGGGCAGCGCAACCAAGCGCTGTTAGAGCTTTTATACGCAACTGGTATTCGAGTAGGTGAATGCTCTCAGCTATGTCTGGCGGATGTTGATTTCATGGTTGGAACGATTCTAGTTACTGGAAAGGGAAAAAAACAGCGTTATGTTCCATTTGGAAGTTATGCCTACGATTCGCTCCATACATACATACAAAGCGGAAGACGAGAATTGTGTAAGAAGAGCAAGCAGGAGAACACAGCCTTGTTTTTAAATGCAAAAGGAGCCCCTTTAACAGAAAGGGGTGTGCGGTACATTTTGAATGAAATCATTGAAAAGGCGTCCTTAACAATGCGTTTAAGCCCGCATATGCTGCGGCATACGTTTGCAACTCATATGCTGGATGAAGGTGCGGATTTACGTACTGTACAGGAATTGCTTGGACATGCTCATTTATCCACAACCCAAATTTATACGCATGTTTCCAAGGAGAGATTGCGATTTGTTTATACAAAGCATCATCCGAGAGCATAATGATGCTAGAATGACAGGATGCTCCATATAATGGTATAGGTGTGACAAAACGACAAGGTAAAAGGAGTTTTTCTATGGGAAACTTTCATGCAACAACGATATTTGCCATTCATCATAAAGGGAAATGTGCAATGGCAGGAGACGGTCAGGTGACATTTGGAAATGCGGTTGTCATGAAACATACAGCGCGCAAGGTTCGTAAGCTGTTCCAAGGAAAAGTGCTTGCCGGCTTTGCTGGTTCAGTTGCTGATGCGTTTACTTTATTTGAAATGTTTGAAGGGAAGCTCGAGGAGTATAATGGCAATTTGCAGCGGGCTGCTGTGGAAATGGCTAAGAAATGGCGGGGCGATAAGATGCTTCGTCAATTAGAGGCGCTTCTCATTGTGATGGATGAAAGAAATTTACTCCTCATCTCTGGTACGGGAGAAGTGATTGAACCAGATGATGGGATTTTAGCGATTGGATCAGGAGGCAACTATGCCCTTTCTGCAGGTCGCGCTTTAAAGCAGTTTGCAGGGGATGGCTTGACAGCTAAAGAAATCGCAAAGGCGAGCCTTGAAGTCGCAAGCGATATTTGTGTGTATACGAACGGAAATATCATCGTTGAGGAACTGTAAAGGGGGATGTATTAATGCATTTACATTTTACACCACGTCAAATTGTCGAGAAGCTTGACCAATATATTATCGGTCAAAAAAATGCAAAAAAAGCGGTGGCAGTTGCGTTGCGCAACCGTTATCGCCGAAGCTTGCTAGATGAATCCATTCGTGATGAAATCGCCCCGAAAAACATTTTAATGATTGGGCCGACGGGGGTTGGTAAAACGGAGATTGCCAGACGTTTAGCAAAACTTGTTGGTGCACCATTCCTCAAGGTAGAGGCAACAAAATTTACTGAGGTCGGATATGTAGGACGGGATGTTGAATCGATGGTCCGGGATTTAATGGAAACATCGATTCGCATTGTAAAGGAAGAGAAAATGGCCCGCGTTAAGGATAAAGCGGAGGAACTGGCAAATCAGCGCATTATCGAAGCGCTCGTACCGGGAAAACCGAAGCAGCATACATTTAAAAATCCGCTCGAAATGCTGTTTGGCGGACAGCAAAACAATGATGTGAAAACGGAAGCGAACCAAGATGAAGCTGACACACGGTTAAAACAAAAAGAAATAGAGCAAAAGCTAGCTGCCGGTCTTCTTGAAGATGATGTCATTTCGATTGAGGTGGAAGAGCAGCAGCCTTCTATGTTTGACATGCTTCAAGGCACAGGTATGGAGCAGATGGGCATGAATTTTCAAGATGCGTTAGGAAACCTTATGCCAAAGAAAACAAAGCGCCGCAAGCTGACTGTAAAGGAAGCAAGAAAGGTGCTTGCGAATGAAGAAGCACAGCGTCTCATCGATATGGAAGAAGTGACGCAGGAGGCAATTTATCGGGCGGAGCAGCTTGGCATCATCTTCATTGATGAAATCGATAAGATTGCCGGAAAAAATGCAAATAGCGCGGATGTTTCCCGAGAAGGTGTACAGCGTGATATTTTACCGATTGTCGAAGGTTCGACAGTTGTTACGAAGTACGGTCCTGTGAAAACTGACCATATTTTATTCGTTGCAGCCGGTGCTTTCCATATGTCAAAGCCATCTGATCTCATTCCAGAGCTGCAAGGTCGCTTCCCGATTCGTGTAGAGCTGACAAAGCTTTCTATTGAGGATTTTATTAAAATACTTATAGAGCCAGATAACGCTTTGATTAAACAATATCGTGCATTGTTATCGACAGAAGGTATAGAGATTGAATTTTCTGACGAAGCTATTCGTAAAATTGCTGAGATTGCTTACGAGGTAAACCAGGATACTGATAACATCGGAGCAAGAAGACTGCATACGATTATGGAAAAGCTGTTGGAAGATTTGTCGTTTGAGGCATCTGAAATCACTTTAGAAAAAATAACCATCACCCCTCAGTATGTTGAGGAAAAATTAGTTAGCATAGCAAAAAACAAGGATGTAAGCCAATTTATTTTATAAGGAAAGTATCCCGTGTGATGCCTCCCTTCCAAGTGATAGGGAGGGGGGATGCGCGGTGTGGGAGGAAAAAAGAACAATGGCACTATTAGACAAAACAAGAAAAATTAATGCTCTTCTGCAGCAGGCTGCAGGAAAGCCTGTAAACTTCAGAGAAATGGCTGACACACTATGCGGTGTGATTGAAGCGAACGTGTTTATCGTAAGCCGCCGAGGCAAATTGCTTGGTCATGCAATTCATCAGCATATTGAAAGCGACCGGATGAAGCAAATGCTAGCAGATCGACAATTTCCAGAGGATTATACAAAAAGCCTATTCAATATTACAGAAACATCTCCAAACTTGGATGTTCACAGTGAATACACTGCTTTTCCGGTTGAAAATAAGGAATTGTTTCAAGATGGATTAACAACGATTGTGCCAATTGTCGGGGGCGGCGAACGTTTAGGTACACTTGAGCTGGCCCGCTTATCAAAAGAGTTCTCAGATGAGGACTTGATTCTTGCAGAGTATGGCGCGACAGTAGTAGGAATGGAGATTCTACGCGAAAAAGCAGAGGAAATTGAAGAGGAAGCACGCAGCAAAGCAGTCGTCCAAATGGCCATCAGTTCTTTATCTTATAGTGAATTAGAAGCCATTGAACATATTTTCGAAGAGTTAAATGGAACGGAAGGCTTGCTCGTTGCTAGTAAAATTGCGGATCGTGTAGGCATTACTCGTTCTGTTATTGTAAATGCACTTCGTAAGCTTGAAAGTGCGGGGGTAATTGAGTCACGCTCTCTTGGTATGAAGGGGACGTATATTAAGGTGCTCAATGATAAGTTTTTGCAGGAACTATCAAAGTTAAAAGCGAATTAAAACAAAAAGCTCTCCATACTTGGAGGGCTTTTGTTTTGAAATGATAGAAAAGTGGTAATACTGTAAAGGTACAAGCTTTAAAAAGAAATTTAAGAAGTTTAGCAAAAACGCCGATTTTCGACTTGAATGTCATATCCTATTATGATATAGTAGTCAATGGTGTGAATACACACGTTTACAGATTTAAGTGTTGGTGCTGCTTTTTGTGCAGTTACGCTTAAAGGTGAAGTAAACGGAGGAGAATAAAACCATTCAGGAGGAACTAAGCATGTCAGTAATTTCTATGAAACAATTGCTTGAAGCTGGTGTACATTTCGGACACCAAACACGTCGTTGGAACCCTAAAATGAAACGTTACATTTTCACTGAGCGTAACGGCATTTATATCATTGACCTTCAAAAAACAGTTAAAAAGGTTGAAGAAGCGTACAACGTAATGAAAGGAATCGCAGCAAACGGCGGTACAGTTCTTTTCGTTGGTACAAAAAAGCAAGCGCAAGATGCGATTAAAGAAGAAGCACTACGCGCAGGCATGTACTTCGTAAACCAACGCTGGTTGGGTGGTACATTAACAAACTTCCAAACAATTCAAAAGCGCGTAAAGCGTTTGAAAGACATCGAAAGAATGCAAGAAGACGGTACATTCGATGTACTTCCTAAAAAAGAAGTTGTTCAGCTTAAAAAAGAATTAGAGCGTCTTGAGAAATTCTTAGGCGGAATTAAAGATATGAAGGATCTTCCAGATGCAATCTTCATCGTAGATCCACGCAAAGAGCGCATCGCTGTTGCGGAAGCACGTAAGTTAAACATCCCGTTAATCGGTATTGTTGATACAAACTGTGATCCAGATGAAATTGACCATGTAATTCCTGCGAACGATGACGCAATTCGCGCTGTAAAACTTCTTACATCTAAAATGGCTGACGCTATCCTTGAAGCAAAGCAAGGAGAAGAAACAGTTACTGCGTAACAGATGGGAAAGGTGATAAGGGGGTAAGCCTTTTATCACCTTTTTTAAAGTAAGAAAATCATATGTCTAGGAAGAGTATATTCGCTCTTTCTGAGTTATATACATAACAGGAGGATGAAGAACATGGCAGTTACTGCACAAATGGTAAAAGAGCTTCGCGAAAAAACAGGCGCAGGCATGCTTGATTGCAAAAACGCGTTAACAGAAACAAACGGCGATATGGAAAAAGCGATCGATTTTCTTCGTGAAAAAGGAATCGCAAAGGCTGCGAAAAAAGCAGACCGCATTGCTGCTGAAGGTTTAACAGCAATCGAAACAAAAGGAAACGAAGCAGTAATTCTTGAAGTAAACTCTGAAACAGACTTCGTAGCAAAAAATGAAGGCTTCCAAGCGTTAACAAAAGAATTGGCAGCTCATTTATTAGCGAAAAAGCCTGCATCTGTTGAAGAAGCTCTTGCTCAAACAATGGACAGCGGTGTAACAGTAGAGCACCATATCAACACAGCGGTTGCAAAAATCGGTGAGAAGCTAACTCTTCGCCGCTTTGAAATCGTAACAAAAACAGATGCTGATGCATTTGGTGCATATCTGCATATGGGCGGCCGTATTGGCGTATTGTCAGTTCTTACAGGAACAACTGATGAGGCTCTTGCAAAAGATGTATCTATGCATATTGCTGCAGTAAATCCGAAATATGTAGACCGCAGTGCGGTAACAGAAGAAGAAATCGAGCGCGAGCGTCAAGTATTAACGCAACAAGCGTTAAACGAAGGCAAGCCTGAAAATATCGTTGCGAAAATGGTAGAAGGCCGCCTAGGCAAATTCTTTGAAGAGATTTGCTTAGTGGATCAAGCGTTTGTAAAAGACCCAGATACAAAGGTTGGAAAATATGTACAATCTAAAGGCGCTGCTGTACAATCCTTCGTTCGCTATGCAGTAGGAGAAGGTATTGAAAAGCGTCAAGATAACTTCGCAGAAGAAGTAATGAACCAAGTAAGAGGTAACAACTAATAAAGATAAGGGGACACGTAGTGTTCCCTTTTTTAAAATAAACAAGTGCGCTGCTGCTGGACAATAGGTAGCGAGAGTATAGATAAAGATCGTAGCAACGGAGGTTCATTATGAGTCAAGCTAAATATAAACGAGTTGTACTAAAACTAAGCGGTGAAGCTTTAGCAGGTAGTCATGGATTTGGAATTAATCCGACTGTTATTAAATCAATTGCGCAGCAGGTAAAGGAAATTGCTGAACTTGACGTAGAGGTAGCAGTTGTTGTTGGCGGCGGGAACATTTGGCGCGGCAAAACGGGAAGCGAGATGGGAATGGATCGCGCTACAGCCGATTACATGGGGATGTTAGCCACTGTAATGAATTCCCTTGCACTACAAGACAGTTTAGAGAATTTAGGTATTCAAACACGCGTGCAAACATCAATTGAAATGAGACAAGTTGCGGAGCCATATATTCGCAGAAAAGCAATCCGCCATTTAGAAAAGAAACGCGTTGTTATTTTTGCTGCTGGAACAGGAAATCCGTACTTCTCAACAGATACGACAGCAGCCTTACGTGCAGCTGAAATTGAAGCTGATGTGATTCTTATGGCTAAAAATAATGTGGATGGCGTATATAGTGCAGATCCGACAATTGATGCAACAGCGACGAAATACGATACGTTAACATACTTAGATGTCTTAAAAGAAGGATTAGGCGTAATGGATTCCACAGCTTCTTCCCTATGTATGGATAATGACATTGCGTTGATTGTGTTCTCGATCATGGAAGAAGGAAATATTAAACGTGCCGTTCTTGGTGAAAACATCGGAACAATTGTAAGGGGGAAATAAACAATGGCGCAGCAAGTGTTAAAAAATACAAAAGAAAAAATGGAAAAAGCAATTTCTGCGTATACACGTGAATTAGCTTCAATCCGTGCAGGACGCGCAAGCGCAGGGGTACTGGAGAAAATTACGGTAGATTATTACGGTGCTCCAACACCTGTTATCCAGCTTGCAAACATTACTGTACCAGAACCGCGTATGCTTGTGATTCAGCCGTACGATAAGTCTTCTTTAAAAGACATTGAAAAGGCGATTCAAACATCTGATTTGGGATTAAATCCATCTAACGACGGTTCCGTTATCCGCATTGTATTTCCGGCGTTAACAGAAGAGCGCCGTCGCGACTTGGTGAAAACTGTGAAAAAGTATGCGGAAGAGGCAAAGGTAGCCGTTCGTAATGTTCGCCGTGATGGAAACGATGAGCTGAAGAAGCTTGAGAAAAATGGTGAAATTACAGAAGATGAGCTGCGCGGCCATACAGAAACAGTTCAAAAAGAAACAGACAAGCACATCGCGAAAATTGATGATATTACAAAAGACAAAGAAAAAGAGATTATGGAAGTGTAATCCTCATTTTTGTCTATGCACGACCCTCTGCTTAAGGGGGTCTTTTTACACTTTTATGGAATACGTGTGCTCGTGGAGGTTTCAAACATGTTAAAGAGATTTTCCATTCGGAAAGATAAGACGGTTTCATCGTTTGAGGGGTTAATGGAGGAAGTACAGCAAGGGGAAATTCCGCAACATATTGCCATTATTATGGATGGGAATGGCAGATGGGCAAGGAAAAGAGGTTTGCCGCGCATCGCTGGTCACCATGAGGGCATGAAAGTAGTGCGGAAAATTACAAAATGCGCCAGTCGACTTGGCGTGAAGGTATTAACACTGTATGCATTTTCAACGGAGAACTGGAAGAGACCAAAGTTGGAAGTGGATTATTTAATGAAGCTTCCCCAGGAGTTTTTAGGTACCTTTTTGCCGGAGCTTGTAGAAGAAAATGTGCAGGTTCGCTTAATGGGAGACAGAGAGGGCCTTCCGGCTCATACGCTTGCGGCAGTAGAGAAAGCTATGCAAGATACTGCGAATAACACAGGTTTAATCTTAAATTTTGCGTTAAACTATGGAAGCCGTGATGAAATGGTTTATGCGGTTAGAGATTTGGTTAGAGATAGTAACAGTGGAAAACTTAACGCAGATGACATCACCGAGGAAGTGATTTCCTCCTATTTAATGACGAGTAAGTTGCCGGATCCGGATTTGTTAATTCGTACGAGTGGTGAAATTCGTATCAGTAATTTTATGCTTTGGCAAATTGCTTATACAGAGCTGTGGTTTACAGATCATTATTGGCCAGACTTTACGGAGTCCCACTTGCTTGAAGCCGTCATAAACTTTCAAAGGAGAGGTCGCAGGTTCGGTGGCGTATAAGAAAGTGAGGTCTTGTTTTTGAAACAACGATTGATTACAGGGATTGTGGCATTGGCCTTATTTGTTCCATTCGTATGGTACGGAGGAAAGCCATTTTTATGGATTGTGTACGCACTTGCCTTTGTTGGACTGTATGAGCTAGTGCGTATGAAACAGTTGCCGCTTTTTTCTGTCCCGACATTCCTAGCAGCCTTTCTGCTTACAGTGATTTTACTGCCAAGCACGGTAGCCAGCCATGGGGTTGTGGAAGTGATGCATCTGACAAAAGCCGAAATAACGTTTTTGGTTGTCCTGCTTCTTTTATCATATACGGTTCTTTCCAAGAATACATTTACTTTTGATGATGCATCTTTTTTGCTGATGGCAACTCTTTATGTAGGTATGGGATTTTACTATTTAAACGAAACGAGAATGGAAGGCTTGAGGTATATTTTATATACGCTGTTCGTGATTTGGGCAACGGACACGGGGGCATATTTTATTGGCCGAGCCATTGGCAAGCGGAAGCTGTGGCCGGAAATTAGTCCGAATAAAACGGTAGAGGGAGCAGTTGGCGGTGTTATTTGCGCTGTTATAGTAGCACTTGTGTATAACCGTTTTTCACCTGTCACGGACAATATGGGAATGTTAGTTGCCGTAACAGCAGCAGTTTCTATCTTTGGGCAAATTGGTGACCTTGTGGAATCGGCATTTAAACGCCATTACGGCGTCAAGGATTCTGGCAGCATCTTGCCGGGGCACGGCGGTATTTTGGATCGTTTGGATAGCGTACTGTTCGTATTGCCGCTGTTGCACTTTTTGCATTTTATTTCATAAAGCCTTGACCAAGACATAACGGCAGTCTCTATCATCTGCATGATATGTAAACTCGTTTCGTCAAACAAGGAGAGGGAACAATGAAAAAAATTAGTGTGCTCGGAGTGAGTGGATCTATTGGAGTACAGACACTTGACGTGATTCGGCTGCATCCGGAACATTTTCAATTGGTTGCTTTCTCGGTAGGAAGCAATATTGAGTTTGCGGTGCAAGCGGCTCGAGAATTCCTTCCGCAGCTCATATCGGTACAAAAGGAAGAGGACGCAAAGCGACTGCAAGTAATGCTTGGCAACGTGAAAGTTGTTTGGGGAGAAGAGGGGCTGCTTGAGGTTGCCTTGCATCCAACTGCAGATGTTGTTGTGAATGCAGTTGTTGGGAGTGTAGGCTTAATGCCGACGCTTAGTGCAATTGAAGCAAGAAAGACAATTGCCATTGCAAATAAAGAAACACTTGTAACAGCAGGTCATCTTGTGATGGAGGCTGCGGGCAAGTATGGTGTTGATTTGCTCCCTGTAGATAGCGAGCATTCTGCGATTTTTCAATGCTTAAATGGTGAGAAGCGAGAGCAGATTTCTCGTCTTATTTTAACAGCCTCTGGTGGAAGTTTTCGAGACAAAACACGTGAGGAGCTTACACATGTTACAGTGGAGGATGCTTTGAAGCATCCAAATTGGTCCATGGGTTCGAAAATTACAATTGATTCTGCTACAATGATGAATAAGGGATTAGAGGTTATTGAAGCGCATTGGCTATTTAATATCCCTTATGATCAAATTGATGTGCTACTACATAAGGAAAGCATCGTGCACTCACTTGTAGAGTTTGAGGATCGAAGCGTCATTGCGCAGCTAGGTACACCGGATATGCGTGTCCCGATTCAATATGCGCTTACGTATCCAACGCGTTTGCCGCTTCCGGCGACAAAGCAACTGCAGCTATGGGAAATTGGAGCGCTCCATTTTCAGCAAATGGACTTTGGCAGATTCCGCTGCTTGCAGTTTGCTTACGAAGCAGGAAGAACGGGAGGCAGCTTGCCGGCTGTTATGAACGCGGCAAATGAAGCAGCTGTTGCTGCCTTTTTGCAAGGGAAGATCGGCTTTTTGACCATTGAAGAGCTAATAGAGAAAGCGATGCACCATCACAGCGTCATTTCTTATCCGAACTTAGATGAGATTCGGGAGATTGACTGGGCTACAAGACGATATGTGATGGAACAAATTTAGCAAAGGTGGGTATTGAGTTGAACACAGCGATTGCCTTTATTTTAGTTTTTGGAGCACTCGTCTTTTTCCACGAGTTAGGACATCTGTATTTTGCAAAACGCGCTGGTATTCTTTGCCGAGAGTTTGCGATTGGTTTCGGTCCTAAAATTTTTTCATTTACCAAAAATGAAACAGTCTATACGATTCGGTTGCTTCCGCTTGGCGGCTACGTGCGCATGGCTGGGGAGGATCCGGAAACGATTGAACTAAAGCCTGGTGCAAAGGTCGGATTGTTATTGAATGAGAAGGAAGAAGTCATCAAGCTCGTATTAGACAATCGCGACAAGTATCCGAATGCTAGAGTAATCGAGGTGGAACGCGCGGATTTAGAGCATGCCCTTACGATTTCTGGGTACGAGGAGTACGAGGAAGAGCTGCAAACGTTCCGTGTTCACGAGAAGGCCTATTATGTATCTGGTGGAGAAGAAATTCAAATTGCCCCGTATAACCGGCAGTTTGGCTCCAAATCGTTAGGGCAGCGAGCTCTCGCTATTTTTGCCGGTCCTGCGATGAACTTTGTGCTTGCGTTTTTACTGTTTGTCATTATCGGCCTTATGCAAGGAATCCCTGTTGATAAGCCGATTGTCGGAGAACTTGTCCCAAATAGTGCTGGTGAAAAGGCAGGGCTGCAGCAAGGAGACGTTATCAAATCGATTAATGGCACTGGGGTAGAAACGTGGACAAACGTGACAACTATTATCAGGAAAAATCCTGGGAACGAAATGACGATGGAGTTGGAACGGAACAAGGAAAAAATTGTCCTAAAAGTGACTCCGACTGCTGAGAAGGAAGGAAATCAGGAGGTCGGCCGTCTAGGGGTGTACGGTCCGGTTGAGAAATCGCTGCTCGGCTCCTTGAAGCTTGGGGCTGAACAAACGTATAAATGGACAAAACTGGTCCTCGTTTCACTCGTACAGCTTGTAACAGGACAGTTCAGTATTGATGCTTTGTCCGGTCCAGTTGGTATTTATAATCTAACAGGAAAGGTTGCGGAGTCAGGCTTTGTGAATTTACTTGGACTAACGGCTGCTTTGAGCATCAATCTTGGCTTATTTAACTTGCTGCCGGTTCCGGCGCTCGATGGCGGACGTTTAATGTTTTTCTTAGTAGAGGCATTGCGTGGGAAGCCGATTGATCGTCAAAAGGAAGGTCTCGTCCATTTTATTGGCTTTGCCTTACTTATGCTGCTTATGCTTGTTGTAACATGGAATGATATTAAAAAACTTTTCTTATAAAATGGAGAAATTACGTCTGACGCTGCTTGTTTAGCAGCGTCGGCATTATAATGGAGAGGTGTACGTCAATGAGACAAAGTATGATGTTTAGTCCAACTTTGCGTGAAGTGCCATCTGATGCAGAAGTAAAAAGCCATCAGCTGCTTCTTCGCGCAGGCTTCATGCGCCAAAACGCATCCGGCATATACAGCTTTTTATCGCTTGGATTAAAAGTATTGCAGAAAGTTGAAGGTATTATTCGTGAGGAGATGGAAAATGCGGGCGCAATGGAGCTGCTCATGCCAGCACTTCAGCCGGCAGAGCTATGGCAGGAATCAGGGCGCTGGTATTCGTACGGTCCAGAGCTTATGCGTATGAACGACCGTCATTCGCGCGAGTTTGCGCTCGGCGCTACGCATGAAGAAGTGATTACAGCTCTTGTGCGCGATGAGGTAAAATCGTATAAAAAGCTTCCGCTGACGCTATACCAAATCCAAACAAAATTCCGTGATGAAAAACGTCCGCGCTTTGGCTTGTTGCGCGGCAGAGAGTTTTTAATGAAGGATGCCTATTCCTTCCATAGCTCGCGGGAAAGCTTGGATGAAGTGTATAATAAAATGTATGAAGCATATTCGAATGTGTTTCGCCGCTGCGGCTTAAACTTCCGCGCTGTTATCGCAGACGCTGGTGCAATAGGCGGAAAGGGTACACATGAGTTCATGATTTTGTCTGATATTGGAGAAGACACAATCGCGTATTCCGATACATCGGATTATGCGGCAAATATTGAAATGGCAGAAGTTGTAGCAACTTATGAAAAAAGCAGTGAAGCAATGAAAGAACTAGAGAAGGTAGCAACACCAGATCAAAAGTCAATTGATGAGGTGGCTGCATTCTTGCAAATGGATGAGACATCTTGTATCAAGTCGATGGTATTTCAGGTGGATGACAAGTTTGTACTCGTTCTTGTGCGCGGCAACCATGAAGTAAATGACGTAAAAGTAAAAAATTTATATGGGGCTTCTGTTGTTGAGCTGGCGTCTCCTGAAGATGTGCAGCGTCTCATGAATTGTACATTTGGTTCTCTTGGACCGATTGGTGTGTCCGATGAGCTTGAGATCATTGCGGACCATGCGGTAGCAGCAGTTGTAAACGGAAGCTGCGGAGCAAATGAAGAGGGCTATCACTATGTGAACGTCAACCCGGGCCGTGACTTTACAGTAAGTCAGTATGCGGATTTGCGCTTCATTGAGGAAGGAGATCCTTCTCCTGATGGACAAGGCACTATCAAGTTTGCTCTCGGTATTGAAGCGGGGCATATCTTCAAGCTTGGTACACGTTATAGTGAAGCGATGAATGCTACGTATCTCGATGAAAATGGAAAAACACAGCCGATTATCATGGGCTGCTACGGTATTGGCGTCTCCCGTGTGGTGGCGGCTATTGCGGAGCAGTTTAACGATGAAAGCGGCTTGGTATGGCCATCCACAGTAGCGCCATTTCATGTGCATGTAATTCCGGTAAATGTAAAAACAGATATTCAAAGAGAGAAAGCGGAGTACATCTATCAATCACTAAAGAAGCAAGGCTTAGATCCTTTGCTTGATGATCGCCCAGAGCGCGCTGGTGTGAAATTTGCCGATTCTGATCTATTCGGAATTCCTGTACGCATTACAGTAGGCAAAAAGGCAGAAGAAGGCATTGTTGAAGTGAAGGTGCGGGCGACAGGTGAATCTGCAGAAGTGCACATTGAAGGACTATACGAATATATCACAAATATTTTACAATAAGAGAAGAGGTACCTCATTGAGGTACCTTTCCTTGCTTATGACGAGAGAGGAGGAATAGGATGGCAGAGCTAACAAAGGAGCAGCAGGAGCGCTTCCATATTTTACTTGGGCAGCTTGGGCTTCCTGACGCAATGCAAACGGAGTATTTTGCTGGCGGCGGTATTACAAAGCTTGTCGTGGATAAACCAAACAAGGCTTGGTGCTTTCAATTTGCATTGCCGCGTCTGTTGCCCGCAAATATATATGAGCTGCTAGAGAATCAGCTTGTACAAACATTTTCGCACATTGCCAATGTGTCGTTTACGCTGAAAACGGATGATGGACAATATACGGAGCATGATGTGCAATCGTATTGGCCGCTTTGTATGAATAAGCTGTCACTGTCACCGATGTTCCTGTATTTAAAGGATCAGCTTCCGCATATAAACGGTCTAAAGCTTACTGTCAGAGTGAAAAATGAGCTTGAGGAAGCGACTGTTAAGAAAAACTGGGCCAAACCAGTTGGTGATTCTTACGAGTCATTCGGGTTTCCACGTTTTCAACTAGATACAGCTGTGCAGCAGGACAAGGAAGAAGTGCAGCGCTTTATGGAGCAAAAAGAACAAGAAGACCGCGAAAAGGTGCAAAAAGCAATCGAAGATATGGCAAAGCGTGAGGATGAAGCAGGTGCTGGTGCACCGCCGTCTGATGAACCCCTTGTAATCGGCTATCTCATTCGCGGAGATGAAGAGATTGTCTCCATTCGTGAGATTCAAGATGAAGAGAAACGAAAGACAATTCAAGGCTATGTCTTTGATGTAGAGACAAAGGAGCTTCGCAGCGGCCGGACATTATTAACGCTGAAAATTACCGATTATACAGATTCAATAATGGTAAAAATGTTTTCACGCGATAAAGAGGATGTTCCACTCGTACAAGCCATTAAAAAAGGAATGTGGCTAAAGGTACGCGGCTCCGTACAAAACGACACATTTGTCCGCGATCTTGTTATGATTGCAAATGATATTAATGAAGTAAAAGGCCCATCGAGGAAGGATACAGCGCCTGAAGACGAGAAACGGGTTGAGCTTCACCTGCATACACCGATGAGCCAAATGGATGCAGTGACACCAGTATCGAAGCTGATTGCGCAAGCTGCAAAATGGGGGCATCCGGCTGTTGCCGTGACGGATCACGCAGTCGCGCAGTCGTTTCCAGAGGCATATGCGGCTGGAAAGAAGGCGGGCATTCGGATCATATATGGCGTAGAGGTCAATCTTGTCAATGATGGTGTACCGATTGCGTATAACGAGGTGCACCGTCTTCTTGCTGATGAAACATATATCGTTTTTGACGTCGAAACAACGGGGCTGTCCGCTGTATATGATACGATTATCGAGCTGGCGGCAGTCAAGATAAGAAATGGGGAAATTATAGACCGGTTTGAGGCATTTGCGAATCCGCATCATCCCTTATCCGCTACAACGATTGAACTTACTGGCATTACGGATGATATGGTAAAGGATGCACCGGATATTGATGTTGTCCTTCGCGACTTTGCAGGCTGGATTGCGAATGATACGCTCGTTGCGCATAACGCCTCGTTTGATATGGGCTTTATTAACGTTGGCTTTAAAAAATATGGACTTGCCAAGGCCGCCAATCCTGTCATTGATACGCTTGAGCTAGCCCGCTTCTTATATCCTGAGATGAAAAATCATCGTCTCAATACACTATGTAAGAAGCTTGATATTGAATTAACGCAGCATCACCGGGCAATTTACGATGCGGAGGCAACTGGCTATTTGCTGACAAAAATGCTCAAAGAGGCGATTGGGCGCGGGATGGAATATCATGACCAGCTCAATGACAGCATGGGACAAGGCGATTCCTATAAAAGAGGCCGCCCGAGTCACGCGACCATTCTAGCCGTGTCGGATGAAGGATTGAAAAACTTGTATAAGCTTGTGTCATATGCGCATCTGCGATATTACTACCGCGTACCGCGTTTGCCGCGATCACTCTTGAAAAAGCATCGCGAAGGTCTTCTCATTGGTACAGCTTGTGACAAGGGAGAAGTATTTGAAGCGATGATGCAAAAATCTTTTGAAGAAGCGGAAGAGGTCGCACAATTTTACGATTATATCGAAGTGATGCCTCCTCAGGTGCTGACACATTTAATTGAACTAGAATTAGTGCGGGATGAAGGCCAGCTGCGCACCATTATTTCAAACCTTGTGAAGCTCGGAGAAACGCTTGAGAAGCCGGTTGTGGCAACGGGGAATGTTCACTACTTAAATCCAGAGGACAGCATATACCGCAAGATTCTAATTGGCTCCCAAGGCGGCGCAAATCCGCTGAACCGTCATCAGCTGCCGCCGGTATATTTCCGTACGACAAATGAAATGCTAGATGCCTTTTCTTTTTTAGGTGAAGAAAAAGCAAAGGAAATTGTTGTAACGAACACTCAAAAAGTTGCTTCCATGATTGGGGAGGTAAAGCCGGTCAAAGATGACCTATATACTCCGCGCATTGAAGGAGCAGATGAGGAAACACGCGAAATGAGTTATGCGATGGCAAGAAGCATCTATGGTGATGAGCTTCCGGAAATCGTAGAAGCACGCCTTGAAAAGGAGCTTAAGAGCATCATCGGTCACGGCTTTGCGGTCATTTATTTAATTTCACATAAGCTCGTGAAGAAATCGCTCGATGATGGGTATCTTGTAGGCTCGCGTGGCTCGGTTGGTTCCTCGTTTGTGGCGACAATGATGGAGATTACAGAGGTTAACCCGCTGCCGCCGCATTATATTTGTCCAAATTGCAAGCACTCGCATTTCTTTAATGATGGTTCGGTTGGTTCCGGTTTCGATTTACCCGATGCCGATTGTCCGCATTGCGGTACGCACTATAAAAAGGATGGACATGATATTCCATTCGAAACGTTTCTTGGTTTTAAAGGAGACAAGGTACCTGATATCGATCTCAACTTCAGCGGCGAGTATCAGCCGCGCGCCCATAACTATACGAAGATATTATTTGGTGAAGACAATGTATATCGCGCTGGAACAATCGGTACAGTTGCTGATAAAACAGCCTTTGGCTATGTAAAAGGCTACGCATCTGACCGCAACTTAACCATTCGCGGCGCTGAGGTAGAGCGTCTTGCGACAGGTTGCACGGGTGTAAAGCGGACAACAGGCCAGCATCCAGGCGGCATTATCGTTGTGCCGGATTACATGGACGTATTTGACTTTACGCCAATTCAATTTCCGGCAGATGATACGTCAGCCGAGTGGCGAACAACACATTTTGATTTTCATTCCATCCATGATAATTTGTTAAAACTTGATATACTCGGACACGATGATCCTACTGTTATCCGTATGCTGCAGGATTTAAGCGGCATTGACCCAAAAACAATTCCAACGGACGACCCAGAGGTCATGAAGATTTTTTCCGGGACGGAGTCAATAGGTGTGACCGAGGAGCAGATCAACTGTAAGACAGGTACGCTTGGTATTCCGGAATTCGGAACAAAATTCGTTCGGCAAATGTTAGAGGAAACGAAGCCGACGACCTTCTCCGAGCTTGTCCAAATCTCGGGACTGTCGCACGGAACAGATGTATGGCTTGGCAACGCCAATGAGCTCATTTATAGCGGAACGTGTACGCTAAGCGAGGTAATCGGTTGTCGTGATGACATTATGGTGTATTTGATTTATCAAGGATTAGAGCCGTCACTCGCGTTTAAGATTATGGAATCCGTACGTAAAGGAAAAGGGGTCCCGCCGGAATGGGAAGAGGACATGCGCAAAAATAATGTACCAGGGTGGTATATTGATTCATGCAAAAAGATAAAATACATGTTTCCTAAGGCCCATGCCGCTGCCTATGTGTTAATGGCAGTACGCATTGCTTATTTCAAGGTGCATTTCCCGCTTATGTACTATGCAGCATATTTTACAGTGCGAGCGGATGATTTTGATGTGGAGTCGATGGTAAGAGGCTCAGCTGCGATTCGTGTGAAAATTGAAGAGATTGCACAAAAGGGCTTGGATGCATCCCCGAAGGAGAAGAGCTTACTCACTGTGCTTGAGATGGCACTTGAAATGTGTGAGCGTGGTTATTCCTTCCAAAAGGTGGATTTATACCGTTCTAGCGCAACGGATTTCATTATTGACGGGAATTCTCTTATCTTGCCGTTCAATGCAGTTGCCGGTCTTGGTACGAATGCAGCGCTGAATATTGTAAAGGCGAGGGAAGTGGGAGAATTCCTATCGAAAGAGGATTTACAGCAGCGCAGTAAGATTTCGAAGACGATTCTCGAGTACTTGGACAGTCTAGGCTGCTTGGAGGCATTGCCGGATCAAAACCAGCTTTCGTTATTTTAAAAGATAGGAAAGTATAATTTTTAGAGGCTGCTGTCTAACTCTGATGGCTTGCTTCAGCACCCCGGCACCAGAGGAAGAAATGCCTTATGTGCGAAGAGCGCATGGAAAGTTCCAGGAATAGCTTCGCCTGGACCGTGTCCGTTTTTCTTTAAAGAGAAAGTCTTTGCAAAATATAGCAATATATGTTACAGTAAAAAATGAAATATTCGTGTCGTGTATATTGTATGTAGAAGAGTGGGGCAACCCACTCTTTCGTATTACTATCTACTTCTTTCAGGCCCTAAAGCTGCTGATTTATATACATATTTTTCTACACGTTTTACTGCTTGAATTTGGCAATACTAAGACAGATATTCCCTGCTTTTAGCAGGGGCTTTTGTTATCCTGCGCTCATTTATTTTTAGAGCAGGGCTAACTCATGCTAAGAAACGGATTAGTTCGGTCGTATATGTAATGTACTAGGACCGTTTTGTATAAGCACTTTGAAAGGAGGCTGTTTTGTGAGCAATGAAGTAACAGAAGTTGTAGAGCAGCTAGCAAGACCGATTGTAGAAGACATGGATTTAGAACTCGTTGACGTCGAGTATGTAAAAGAGGGCAAAGATTGGTTTTTGCGCGTCTTTATCGATTCTGAAACAGGAGTGGATATTGAGGATTGCGGTACGGTAAGTGAGCGTTTAAGCGAAGTGTTGGATAAGAAGGACCCAATCCCTCATTTATATTTCTTAGATGTGTCGTCTCCTGGTGCGGAACGCCCTTTAAAGAAGGAACAAGATTTTATAAAAGCAGTCGGGAAGCAAGTAGCGATTCAAACGAATGAACCAATTAATGGTGAATCTGTGTTTGAAGGAAAGTTGCTCGCATACGACGGTACGATATTGACAGTTTTAATCACGATTAAAACGCGCAAAAAGGAAATTCAAATTTCAATGGAGAATGTTGCAAGTGCGCGCCTTGCAGTGATGTTTTAGTAAGAAGGGGGACCATCATGAGCACTGAATTAATTGATGCTTTGCTCGTCTTAGAAAAAGAAAAGGGCATCAGCAAAGAAGTTATTATTGAAGCGATTGAAGCTGCATTAATTTCTGCTTACAAACGCAACTTTAGTCAAGCACAAAACGTACGCGTCAGCTTTAACCCTACAACGGGAACGATTAAAGTGCTGGCTCGAAAAGATGTAGTGGACAGCGTGTTTGATCCTCGTCTTGAGATTTCAGTGGAAAAGGCGCGGGAATATAATCCAAACTTCCACGTAGGCGATATTGTAGAACTTGAAGTAACGCCAAAGGATTTTGGACGCATTGCTGCGCAAACAGCGAAACAGGTAGTAACGCAGCGTGTTCGTGAAGCGGAGCGCGGTGTAATCTATTCTGAATTTATTGATCGCGAAGAAGATATTATGGTTGGAATTGTGCAGCGTCAGGACGCACGTTTCATTTATGTGAGCTTGGGCAAGGTAGAGGCGCTTTTGCCAGTAGGTGAGCAAATGCCAAATGAGCATTATAAGCCGCATGATCGTATCCGCGTGTATATTACAAAGGTAGAGAAAACGACGAAGGGTCCACAAATTTTCGTATCCCGCACACATCCAGGGCTGCTGAAGCGCTTGTTTGAGCTAGAAGTTCCAGAAATTTATGACGGAACAGTTGAAATTCGCTCTGTTGCCAGGGAGGCGGGGGACCGTTCGAAGATTTCGGTGCACTCCGATAACGTAGATGTAGATCCAGTTGGTTCCTGCGTTGGTCCAAAAGGACAACGTGTGCAGCAAATCGTCAACGAATTAAAAGGTGAAAAAATTGATATCGTTCGTTGGTCCAATGATCCAGTGGAGTACGTAGCAAATGCCTTAAGTCCTTCACAGGTCGTGGAGGTTCGCGTAAACGAGGAGGAAAAAGCAACGACGGTTATCGTGCCGGATCATCAGTTATCCCTTGCGATTGGTAAGCGTGGACAAAACGCACGTTTGGCTGCTAAACTCACAGGTTGGAAGATTGATATTAAAAGCGAATCCGAAGCGGAAAAAGCAGGTATTCTCAGTCAAGCAACCAGCGCTGACACATTCGACAATGAGGAATATGAAATCGAATAAGAGGTGATAGCGTGAGTAATCGAAAAATTCCGTTACGCAAGTGTGTTGCGACGCAGGAAATGAAGCCGAAGCGCGAACTCATTCGTATTGTTCGGTCGAAAGAAGGGGAAGTTTTCATCGATTTAACGGGAAAGAAATCCGGTCGTGGAGCCTATCTCTCTAAAGATAAGGAATGTATTTTGAACGCGCAAAAAAAACATGTGCTAGAGCATCATTTAAAAGCGAAGATAGATCCATCCCTTTACGATCAGTTATTAGAACTTGCTGAAAGGGAGTCAGTGTAAGTGGGAGATTGGGCATCATTTTTAGGTTTAGCAAATCGGGCAAGAAAGATCATTTCCGGCGAGGAGCTCGTTTTAAAGGAGATTCGCAGCGGCAAGGCGAAGCTCGTATTGCTTGCGCAGGATGCATCAAAAAACACAGCAAAACGAATGACGGATAAAACGACGTACTATAAGGTGCCGCTAAGGCATGTGGAAAATCGTCAACTGCTAGGGCATGCAATAGGGAGAGATGAGCGGGTAGTCGTAGCCGTGCTAGATGAAGGCTTTGCGAAAAAGCTGCTTAGCATGCTCGATACAACTTATCGGGGGTGAATGTATGAGTAAAATTCGTGTTCATGAATACGCGAAACAGCAAAATATATCAAGCAAAGACGTAATATCAAAACTAAAAGAAATGAATATAGAGGTTTCGAATCATATGACAATGTTAGATGACGATGTAGTTGGAAAATTGGATCAAGAGTATAAGGGAAGCACTGCAGAAGCAAAGGCTGCAAAACGTTCAATTGTGGAAGAATTTGACGAGGAAGCCGATAAAGAGGTTGTAAACACAAGCAAGAAAAACAGCAACAAAAAGAAGAAGAAAAAGCAAGGAACGGGAGATAATGCACGGTTTGCTGCAGTAGGCAGAGGTGCGCATCAAGGGCGACAAAATCAGCTAAGTGAAACACCGAATCAAATTACATTTTCCGGTTCCTTAACAGTTAGTGAATTGGCGAAGAAGTTAGGAAAAGAGCCTTCTGAAATCATTAAAAAACTGTTTATGCTTGGCATCATGGCGACAATCAATCAAGAGTTAGATAAAGATTCTATTGAGTTAATTGCTGGCGAATACGGTATTTCAGTAGAAGAAGAAGTTGTTTTTGACGAAACAAATTTTGAAACACATCTAGATGAAGTGCATGAAGAGGAAGAGCTTGAAGAGCGTCCTCCTGTTGTTACCATTATGGGTCACGTTGACCACGGAAAAACAACGCTTCTCGATTCCATTCGCAATTCTAAGGTAACAGCTGGGGAAGCCGGCGGTATCACACAGCATATCGGTGCGTATCAGGTTGAAATCAACGATAAGCAGATTACATTTTTAGATACACCGGGTCATGCTGCGTTCACAACAATGCGTGCTCGCGGAGCACAGGTAACAGATATTACAATTCTTGTTGTTGCGGCAGATGACGGCGTAATGCCACAGACAGTTGAGGCGATTAACCACGCAAAGGCTGCAGGTGTGCCGATTATTGTCGCGGTGAACAAAATGGATAAAGAAGCCGCTAATCCAGACCGCGTGATGCAAGAATTAACGGAGTATGGCTTAGTAGCAGAAGCTTGGGGCGGGGAAACAATTTTCGTACCGCTTTCTGCATTAAAAGGCGAAGGAATCGACAACCTATTGGAAATGATTCTTCTTGTGAGTGAGGTAGAGGAGTACAAAGCAAATCCAAAACGCCTTGCGCACGGAACAGTTATTGAAGCGCAGCTTGATAAAGGAAAAGGACCAGTTGCAACGCTTCTTGTGCAAAACGGTACACTTCGAATTGGAGATCCGATTGTTGTTGGTGCTACGTACGGACGTGTGCGCGCTATGGTTAATGATATTGGCCGCCGTGTGAAGGAAGCAGGTCCGTCGACTCCTGTTGAAATTACAGGCTTAAATGATGTGCCGCATGCAGGGGATCGCTTCTTAGTATTTAGTGACGAAAAGAAAGCTCGTCAAGTTGGGGAATCTAGATCCCAGCGTGCTGTAGTTGAGCAGCGCAGCGATAAAGCGAAGCTAAGCCTAGAGGATTTATTCCAGCAAATCCAACAAGGTGACGTAAAGGAAATTAACTTGATCGTTAAGGCGGACGTACAAGGTTCTGTAGAGGCATTGGCGGCATCACTTCAAAAAATTGAAGTAGAAGGCGCAAAAGTGAAAATTATTCACACAGGCGCAGGTGCGATTACGGAATCCGATATTATCCTTGCGTCTGCATCAAATGCTATTGTAATCGGCTTTAACGTTCGTCCGGATGTGAATGCGAAGCGTACAGCTGAAACAGAAAATGTTGATATTCGATTACACCGCATCATCTACAATGTAATCGAAGAAATTGAATCAGCGATGAAGGGAATGCTTGATCCGGAATTCGAGGAGAAGGTAATCGGACAAGCAGAGGTTCGCCAAACCTTTAAAGTATCAAAGGTTGGTACAATTGCTGGTTGTTATGTAACGGATGGAAAAATTACGCGTGATAGCAGCGTCCGTGTAATCCGTGACGGTGTTGTCATTTTTGAAGGCAAGCTTGATACATTAAAACGTTTCAAGGATGATGTAAAGGAAGTTGCACAAAACTATGAGTGCGGTATTACAGTCGAACGCTTTAATGATGTGAAAGAAGGCGACATTATTGAGGCGTACGTGATGCAAGAGATAGAGCGGAAGTGATTGCTTCCCTCTTTTGCGAATGCATTTTCTATGAAGCACAGTCGCTGAAGGATAAGCGTGCGGTTTTGCAGCGTATTCTCACTCGACTTCGGCAGCGGTACAATGTGTCCGTTGCCGAAATCGGGTATCAGGATTTGTGGCAACGGACAGAAATTGCGATTGTTTCTGTTTCATCTAGTCGAGTGGCGTGTGAGAGAGAAATTCAAAAGGCATTGGAAATGATCGATTCCTTTCCAGAGATTGAACGCACCGTAACGAGGATGGAATGGTATTGAATGAGGTGATAACATGAAGCTACGTGCGAACCGCGTGGGAGAACAGATGAAAAAAGAGCTAGGTGACATTATCGGCCGTAAAATTAAAGACCCGCGCATTGGATTTGTCACAGTTACAGATGTACAAGTAAGCGGTGATTTGCAGCTCGCGAAGGTATATATATCTGTATTGGGAGATAATGAGCAGCGGCAAAATACACTCAAAGGGCTAGCGAAAGCGAAGGGATTCATTCGCTCTGAAATTGGACAGCGTATTCGCTTGCGTAAAACACCGGAAATCTCCTTCGAATTTGATGAATCGATTGACTACGGTCACCGGATTGAAACGCTCTTGCATGAAATAATTAAGGATGATAACAAGGAAGAGTAGCGGGTAGACGTCATTGTCTATCCCTTTTTTCTGTCTAAATAATGGAGGGTGTAGCGAATGGAAGGTGTATTGCTATTACATAAACCGATGGGTATGACTTCTCATGATTGTGTTTTTAAGGTGAGAAAGCTCCTAAGAGAAAAGAGGGTTGGCCATACAGGTACGCTGGATCCGGATGTAACCGGTGTTTTACCAATTTGTATTGGACGGGCAACGAAAATAGCACAATTTTTAACGAGCGAAACAAAAACCTATGAGGGAGAAGTGACGCTTGGGTTCTCTACTACAACAGAGGATGCCTCCGGTGAATTGGTGGAACGAAAGGAGGTAAATCGTGTCATTACACGCGCTGAAGTTGAGGAAGCGCTTCGTTCTCTAACGGGCACAATTGAACAAATGCCGCCAATGTTTTCTGCCGTGAAGGTGAATGGGCGGAAGCTCTATGAATATGCACGGCAAGGCATAGAGGTGGAGCGTCCTGTTCGAAAGATTACCATTCATGAATTTACTTTGCTTAGTGAAGAGAAGGAGTGGAACGGTCCTATAGTATCCCTCCGCTTCCGTGTGACATGCAGCAAAGGGACGTATGTTCGTACATTAGCGGTGATGATTGGAGAGCAGCTCGGATTTCCAGCGCATATGTCGCATTTGATTCGAACAGCTTCCGGACAATTCACGTTAGACCGCTGCCTTACGTTTGAAGAGGTTCAGCAGCAAATAGACAGTGGAACGATGCAAGAAAGCCTTTTATCCATTGAAGAGGCGCTTACCGAATTTCCGAAGCTTATTGTAGGGGACGAGCAGGCTGAAAAGGTGAAAAATGGAGCGTTTTTACGAAATGAGCAGAGCGTGGCTGCCAGTTTCTTTACGGTTTTTGACAAAAATGGGCAGTGCCTGGCGATTTATGAGCCGCATCCTAAGCAAGTTGGTTTATTAAAGCCGACAAAAGTGCTTGTGAATAATCAAGAATTAAAGCTATAATGAGGAAATGGAAGCATTATAACAGAAAAAGGTGAATTCGAGCGTGAAATTAATTCATTTGACTCACCCTCATCAGTGGAAGGAAGAAGAGCCAAGTGTCATGGCACTTGGATATTTTGATGGCATTCATCTTGGACACCAAGAAGTCATTCTGACCGCGAAGAAAATTGCGGAGGAACGAGGCTTTAAAAGTGCTGTAATGACATTTTATCCGCATCCGTCAGTTGTGCTGCGGCGAGCGGAGGAGCACGTTGAATCGATTACTCCTTTAAAGATGAAGGAGGATATCATTGCAGGTTTAGGCATTGATATTCTTTATATTGTGAAATTTGATGAAGATTTTGCAAAGTTGCTGCCGCAGCAGTTTGTAGATGATTATATTATACGTCTTCAGGTGAAGCATGTTGTGGCGGGCTTTGATTTTACTTACGGGCGTCTTGGAAAAGGAACGATGGAGACGCTGCCGTTTCATGCAAGAGGGGAGTTTACACAGACTGTGATTGAAAAAGTGGAATTTCAAGAAGAGAAAATTAGCTCTACCTTGCTTCGAGGTCTTATTAGAGAAGGAAAGATGGAAGAGATTCCATCTATTTTGGGAAGATACTATCGAGTAGAAGGAACAGTTGTGCACGGTGATAAGCGCGGCAGACAAATCGGGTTCCCTACTGCAAATGTTACCTTAAATGATGATTATATTTTACCTCCTGTCGGTGTGTACGCCGTTCGTTTGAAGGTAAAAGAGCATTGGTATCAAGGGGTATGCAATATTGGATATAAACCGACATTTGAGCCGGATGAGAAGGTTCTTTCTATCGAAGTGCATGTCTTTGAATTTCAGGAAGACATTTATGATGAGTGTGTAGAGGTAGAGTGGCATATTCGTATTCGTGCCGAACAGAAATTTAATGGTATTGCAGAACTTGTCGCGCAAATTCAGCGGGATAAAGAAAAGGCCCAACAATATTTTCAGCAGCTTGCGAAATCAGCTTGCTTTTTCTAGTAAAAAATAGTATTCTAATCTATGTACTTTATTGGAACCATTGCTTGGCATAACGCTTCACCAACGTATGCTAGGGAATTGGGGATTATGATGAGGAGGTGAATAGGATGGCTTTAGCGCAAGAACGTAAAAACGAAATCATTGCTCAATTTAAAACTCACGAAGCTGATACTGGTTCTCCAGAGGTTCAGATCGCTGTCCTAACTGAGCAAATCAACACTTTAAATGAACATTTACGCACTCACAAGAAAGATCATCACTCACGTCGCGGTCTTTTGAAGATGGTTGGTAAGCGTCGTAACTTACTTAACTACCTTCGTAACAAAGACGTAACTCGCTACCGTGAATTGATTAAAAAGCTTGGATTACGTCGATAGTCAAAAAAAGCGGGAATATTCCCGCTTTTTTGTTAGGGAAAAAAGTTTATTCTCTTCATACCCTTCCCGCTTTCCGGCAATACTAGGGAAGGATATATGCTAATATATAATTTCTTTACATAGAGGCAGTTACTTATATTTTAATTTGAGAGGGGTACTTTAATGGATCAAGAAAAGCAAGTCTTCTCCATAGATTTAGCGGGACGTCCGCTCATAATTGAGACGGGTCAGCTTGCGAAGCAAGCAAACGGCGCTGTTCTTGTGAGATACGGTGATACCGTTGTCTTATCTACAGCAACAGCTTCAAAAGAACCAAAAAATGTTAGTTTCTTTCCTTTAACCGTAAACTATGAAGAACGCTTATACGCCGTAGGAAAAATTCCAGGAGGCTTTATTAAGCGAGAAGGCCGTCCGAGTGAGAAAGCCATTTTGGCGAGTCGTCTTATCGACCGTCCGATTCGTCCATTGTTCGCAGACGGTTTCCGAAATGAAGTGCAGGTTATTAGCATCGTTGTCAGTGTGGACCAAGATTGCTCCTCCGAAATTGCTGCAATGATTGGATCTTCTTTAGCGCTTTCTATTTCTGATATTCCGTTTGAAGGACCAATTGCAGGTGTGATTGTCGGTCGCATCAATGGCGAATTTGTCGTTAATCCGAGCGTTGAGCAGGCAGAGCAAAGTGATATTCATCTTGTGGTAGCAGGGACGAAAGATGCAATTAACATGGTAGAAGCAGGCGCAGATGAGGTGCCGGAAGAAGTAATGCTAGAAGCCATTATGTTTGGGCATAACGAAATCAAGCGTTTGATTGCCTTCCAAGAGGAAGTTGTTCAAGCGGTCGGTAAAGAGAAGCTCGCAGTTACTTTGTATGAAGTAGATGCTTCTTTAGAAGAAGAAGTTCGACAAATGGCAGAAGCTGACATGGTTGCGGCTATTCAAGTTCATGAAAAGCATGCGCGCGAAGAAGCAATCAGTGAAGTGAAAAAACGCATTATTGCGCATTATGAAGAAAATGAAGCACCGTCTGAAACATTGGGACAAGTTAGTGAAATTTTATATAAAATCGTCAAAGGCGAGGTACGTCGTCTGATTACAGTGGAAAAGGTTCGTCCAGACGGCCGTAAGGGAGATGAAATCCGTCCATTAGCTTCCCAGGTAGGAATTCTTCCGCGTACACACGGTTCTGGATTATTTACACGCGGACAAACACAAGCGCTCAGCATTTGTACATTAGGTGCTTTAGGTGATGTGCAGATTTTAGATGGTTTAGGGATTGAAGAGTCTAAGCGCTTCATGCATCACTATAACTTCCCATCCTTCAGCGTTGGGGAAACGGGTCCATTGAGAGGGCCGGGCCGTCGTGAAATCGGTCATGGTGCCCTAGGGGAACGGGCGCTAGAAGCGGTGCTTCCGTCTGAAAAAGACTTCCCATATACAGTTCGCCTTGTGTCTGAGGTGTTGGAATCAAACGGCTCTACATCACAAGCAAGTATTTGTGCAAGTACACTTGCGATGATGGATGCGGGTGTTCCGATTAAAGCGCCAGTTGCAGGGATTGCGATGGGGCTTGTGAAGTCCGGAGAGAACTACACGGTGTTAACAGACATTCAAGGTATGGAAGATCACCTTGGTGATATGGACTTTAAAGTAGCAGGAACGGCAAAAGGTGTAACTGCATTGCAAATGGATATTAAAATCGAAGGCTTGTCTCGTGAAATTTTAGAGGAAGCGCTGCAGCAAGCAAAGGTTGGCCGTATGCAAATCCTAGAGCATATGCTTTCTATTATTAATGAGCCACGTACACAGCTGTCACAATATGCGCCAAAAATTTTAACAATGAAGATTAATCCAGATAAAATTCGCGATGTGATTGGACCAAGCGGAAAGCAAATCAATAAAATCATCGAAGAAACTGGTGTGAAAATTGATATTGAACAAGATGGTACAGTGTTCATTGCTTCAACAAATGAAGAGATGAATCAAAAAGCGAAGAAAATCATTGAAGATATTGTTCGTGAAGTGGAGATTGGTCAAATCTACTTAGGCAAAGTAAAACGTATTGAAAAGTTCGGTGCATTTGTTGAACTGTTCAGCGGAAAAGATGGTCTTGTTCATATTTCCGAATTGGCGGAGGAGCGCGTTCCGAAGGTAGAGGACGTTGTAGCAATCGGTGATGAGGTTCTTGTCAAGGTTATTGAAATTGATAAGCAAGGCCGTGTGAATTTATCCCGTAAAGTGCTCCTAAAAGAGCAGAGAGAACAAAGAGAAAAAGAGCAGCAAACGCAGGAATAATGATGAGCAGGGCCCAAGGGTACCTGAAACATGGATTTGACGAGAAAAGAAGCTAACCGCCTATGAGATATAGGTGGCTAGCTTCTTTTCATTTTTCTTAACCTATTTCTTACCTAAAGTAGGTACTTTTTCAGCAGCCTTGGGATAACCTTTGGCTTTTTTTTATACAATAAGAAAGGAGCCGTGTTAGAGAATGATTCGGGATTTTTGATCTCTTGCTGTGAGAGCAAACTCGGTCGTAATCAGGGAAGCACGTCTTATTTGTAAGAATAATCCCGTTCGCAGGCAAAACAAGTCATGTCCGCATTTTTTGTTGTATGGTGAAAAAGGTATACATAGTGTGAGGAGGAGGTGTAACGGATGAAGAAACAGCTATATCGTATTGCCGCTTTTTTCTGTACAGTTGCGATTGTCTACCTATCAGTTCAAAATCCATATACAGCTCATTATTTACAGGATACGAAAATGGAGGCTGTGCCAGTTGCTAAATTGCAGGCACCGTTGTATGAAGAGATTGCGCAAAAAGCAAAGGAATATAATATTCCCGCTACTGATGCAAAGATTGATAAGATATGGAAGGCAATGCCGGGCTATAACGGTCGTGTTGTTAATGTACAGGCCTCATATAAGAATATGGAGAAGCAAGGCATATTTGATAAAAGTAAACTTGTTTTTGAAGAGGTACCTCCAAAGGTACATTTACAGGATCTGTCACCCGCACCGATTTACCGCGGTCATCCTGAGAAAAAAATGGTAGCTCTTACGATTAATGTTGCATGGGGAAATGAATATCTCCCCAATATGTTAGAAACATTAAAAAAGCATAATGTAAAGGCTACCTTTTTCCTCGAGGGACGTTGGGTAAAGGAAAATCCAAGTTTTGCAAAAATGATTGCAGAAGCAGACCAAGAGGTAGGAAATCACTCATATACACATCCGGATATGAAAACACTATCGGCGAGAGCGATTGAGGAGCAATTAACGAAAACAAATGATATGATTGAGGCAACAACAAATCAAAAGGTTCGTTGGTTTGCACCCCCAAGCGGCAGCTTTCGTGATGAGGTTGTAAATCTTGCTGCCAAGCAGGGAATGGGTACGATTATGTGGACGGTAGATACGATTGATTGGCAGCGGCCTGAGCCGAGCGTATTATTGAATCGTGTACTTACAAAAGTGCATCCGGGAGCGATTGTTTTGATGCACCCTACCTCGCCTACTGCTCGTTCGCTTAATACGCTGATTGTACAATTAAAGAAAAAAGGATATAAAATCGGAAGTGTATCTATGCTGCTTGATGAAAAAAGAATAGATTAAACAGATTTACATGACAGAGCTTTGTAAAATTGATATGATTAAATGATAGCACCATATTTCTAGCAAAAGCAAAATTGAACTATAGGAGGATGGCACTTGATTAATAAATATACTTGCAAAAACGGTGTAAGAATTGTATTTGAACATATACCTACCGTTCGTTCCGTTGCCATCGGTGTGTGGATTCATACGGGTTCGCGCAATGAAAATGAAAAAAACAACGGCATCTCCCACTTTTTAGAGCATATGTTCTTTAAAGGGACAACAACACGCACAGCGCGGGATATTGCCGAATCCTTTGATAGCATCGGCGGACAAGTCAATGCGTTTACTTCAAAGGAATATACGTGCTATTACGCAAAGGTATTGGATGAGCATGCTAAGTATGCGCTGGAGATTTTATCGGATATGTTCTTCAATTCAACATTTGTGGAGGAAGAGCTCGAAAAGGAAAGAAATGTTGTATATGAAGAAATCAAAATGTATGAAGATACACCAGATGATATCGTGCATGATTTGCTGACGAAGGCAACATATGAATCCCATCCGCTTGCGTATCCGATTTTGGGAACAGAGGAGACGTTAGCCACATTTACTGGTGATACGCTTCGTCAATACATAAAAGATCATTATACGCCCGAAAATGTTGTAATTTCAATTGCTGGTAATGTAGATGAATCGTTCATGCAAACGGTAGAATCCTACTTCGGTGGTTATGAGGGAGTGACAAATCGTCAATCTGTACATAAGCCGCAATTTCATACAAATCGTGTATCTCGCAAGAAGGAAACGGAACAGGCTCACTTATGCTTAGGATATAAAGGGCTGAGCATTGGGTCTGAGGATGTATACAGCTTTATCGTGCTGAACAATATTTTGGGGGGAAGCATGAGCAGCCGTTTATTTCAAGAAGTGCGTGAACAGCGCGGGTTAGCATATTCTGTTTTCTCCTACCACTCTTCTTATGAAGATACAGGGATGCTAACGATTTACGCAGGTACAGGAAACCAGCAGCTTGAAACCCTATATGAAACGATTGGACAAACGCTCGATAAGCTCAAGGGTACAGGAATTACAGAGAAGGAGCTTCGCAATAGCAAGGAGCAGCTGAAGGGGAATTTAATGCTGAGCCTTGAGAGCACGAACAGCCGAATGAGCCGAAACGGTAAAAATGAGCTGCTTTTGAAGAAGCACCGATCTCTTGATGAGATTATTGAGAGCGTGAACAGTGTGACAAAAGAGCATGTGGATCAACTTATTCGCAGCACCTTTACAAATGAATTTTCTGCGGCGCTTATTAGCCCGACAGGAGAGCTTCCAAAAGGCATTACCTACAAGTCTTAACTTGTAGGTATTTTTTTTTAGTTGTTCGAATACGTAGTAAGTAGACGGGGGTGAAGAAAATGAGGTTAAGTGAGTTAAGCGGAAAGGAAATTGTAGATTTAGAGCGTGCAGAGCGTATGGGGGTGCTCGGGCAAGCGGATTTAGAAATTGACGAACATGATGGAAAGATTCATGCTCTTATTATTCCGCTCGGTAAGTGGAATGCATTCAAACGTTCACAACAGGAGACGCGTGTTTCTTGGGACCGTCTGAAAAAGGTTGGGCAGGATATGATCATTTTTGATTTATCAGATTATCAGGAATAGTGTATGAGAGGCGGCCCGATAGCCGTCTTTTTTTTGCACCAGAAAGTATAAATTTCTAGCTGGGAGATGCTTCGGCGTAGTGAGAACTTTTAGGAATAAAGTATAAGTGCGACTACGCTTCTGTCTTCGCCTAACGGCTCGCCAATCGGCGAGTTTTCTTTATGTCCTTTTTCCTTCTATACAATCACCTTACTCTTGTACGATACATATGATGTGGAGGAAACTAAAGAGTTAGGCGATTTGCTTATATAGATTAGTTGAAAAAGAAGGTGAAGCGGAATATGTTAACTGACATGCATATAGCTGTGATAGGAGGAGATGCGAGACAGCTCGAGGTCATCCGAAAGCTAATTGAATTGGATGCAAAGTTGTCATTAGTCGGCTTCGATCAATTGGATCATGGATTTACGGGGGCTTCTAAGGAACACATGCACGAACTGGACTTCGCCTCGTTAGACGCAGTAGTTTTACCGGTAGCAGGGACAAATATGGAAGGCGGAATTGATACAATTTTTTCAAATGAGAAAGTAGTGCTGACAAAAGAACAAATAGAAAAAACACCGCCGCATTTCACTATATATTCTGGGATTAGCAATGCTTACTTAGATAATTTGGCTTCGTCCTGTCAAAGAAAGCTCGTTAAGTTATTTGAGCGCGATGACGTGGCTATTTATAACTCCATTCCAACCGTAGAAGGCACCATTATGATGGTAATTCAGCATACGGATTATACCATACATGGATCGAAGGTAATGGTACTTGGCTTTGGAAGAACAGGAATGAGTGTGGCGCGTACGTTTCAAGCGCTAGGAGCACATGTGAGGGTGGGGGCACGCCGCTCTGAGCACATTGCCCGCATTACAGAAATGACGTTTACACCGTTTCAGATGCAGGATCTAGAAAAAGAAGTGCATGATGTTGATATCGTGATTAATACGATTCCGCATCTTATCGTAACGGCAAGTGTGATTGCCAAGATGCCAGCGCATACATTGATTGTCGACTTAGCATCAAAGCCGGGCGGGACTGATTTTCGCTATGCGGAGAAAAGAGGCGTCAAGGCCTTTTTGGCACCAGGTCTTCCAGGCATTGTTGCACCGAAAACTGCGGGGCAAATTCTTGCAAATGTACTGTCCTCCTTATTCACAGAGGATTTGAAGGTAAGAAAGGAGAATGGCAAATGAGTTTAAAAGGAAAACGAATAGGATTTGGATTTACAGGATCTCATTGTACGTATGCAGAAGTTATGCCCTATTTGCAGCAGCTTGTCGATGAGGGTGCAGAGGTGCGACCGGTTGTTTCCTATACTTTAAAATCAACAAACACCCGTTTTGGAGAGGGAGAAGAATGGGTTCGGAAAATCGAAGAAATTACGGGATTTCCGGTGATTGACAGTATTGTAGGAGCGGAGCCTCTTGGTCCTAAACTTCCGCTTGACTGCATGGTTGTTGCTCCGATGACAGGAAATTCCATGAGCAAGCTTGCCAATGCGATGACCGATTCCCCGGTGCTTATGGCAATAAAAGCAACACTGCGCAATTGCAAGCCAGTTGTGCTTGCGATTTCAACAAACGATGCCCTTGGACTAAACGGTGTAAATCTTATGCGCCTGATGGCAACAAAAAATATTTATTTTGTTCCATTTGGGCAAGATGCGCCAGAGAAAAAGCCGAATTCCATGGTTGCTCGTATGGAGCAGCTTCGTGATACAGTTGTTTCTTCCATAGAAGGAAAGCAATTCCAACCGGTAATTGTAGAAAAATTCCGTTATATGAATTAATACTCAAAAAACGCAACAATTTTCAAAAAAAAATCTCATGACTTTGCAACAAGTATGGTAAAATTGTTCTAACAAAGATGGAGACGACAATAAGCTCCATCTTTTTGCAAGCAAGTAGTGCTGAAAGGGGTCTAGTCATGACAAAGAAACAAGCTTTTCATGTTGCTGTAGTCGGAGCAACCGGCGCAGTTGGAGAACAAATGTTAAATACTCTAGAAAACCGCAACTTCCCGATCGGAAAGTTAACACTTCTATCTTCAAAACGTTCAGCGGGCAAGAAGCTGCTATTTAAAGGTGAAGAATTCACAATTCAAGAAGCAACTCCAGAGAGCTTTGAAGGAGTGGATATCGCTTTATTTAGTGCGGGTGGGTCTGTATCTTTAGAACTTGCTCCGGAAGCGGCAAAACGCGGTGCCATTGTTGTTGATAACACAAGCGCATTCCGTATGGATGCAAACACACCGCTTGTAGTGCCGGAAGTAAATGAAAAAGATTTGCTTGAGCATAACGGTATCATCGCAAATCCAAACTGTTCTACAATCCAAATGGTTGTGGCACTTGAACCGATTCGCCAAGCATACGGATTAGGTCGCGTAATTGTATCAACATATCAAGCGGTATCTGGTGCAGGTGTGTCTGCAATTGAGGAATTAAAAACACAATCGCAAGCTATTCTCAATGGAGAAACTCCAGAAGCGAATATTTTACCTGTGAAGAGCTTGGATAAACATTATCCAATCGCGTTCAACGCAATTCCGCAAATTGATAAATTTACGGAAAATGGCTTTACTTATGAAGAAATGAAAATGATTAATGAAACGAAAAAAATTATGCATATGCCAGAATTAGAAGTCGCAGCAACCTGTGTACGTCTCCCAGTTGTATCGGGACATTCTGAGTCTGTATATATTGAAGTAGAAAAGGACGGAGTAACAGTGGAAGATCTTCGCACTCTTTTAGCGAGCGCAGAAGGCGTTGTGCTTCAAGATAATCCTGCGGAGCAGCTCTATCCAACACCTCTTGATGCAACAGGCAAAAACGAGGTATTTGTTGGCCGCATCCGTAAAGATTTGAATAATGACAAAGGCTTCCACCTTTGGGTTGTATCTGATAACTTGTTAAAAGGTGCCGCTTGGAACTCGGTTCAAATTGCAGAACGATTGGTGAAACTAGGATTAGTGTAACATCAAAGAGGGTGCAAACATGAAAATTATTGTGCAAAAGTTCGGCGGTACATCTGTACGCGATGAAAACGGCAGAAAGCATGCGTTCAAACATATCGCAAGGGCATTAGAGGAAGGATACAAGGTTGTTGTAGTTGTATCGGCAATGGGTCGAAAAGGAGAGCCGTATGCAACCGATACGCTTCTTAGCTTAGTAAAAGATAAGAGTTCCCGTATTTCTAGACGTGAGCAGGATCTTCTCTTATCTTGTGGCGAGGTAATTTCTGCTGTTGTGTTTTCCAATATGTTAAACGAGAATGGGATTGACGCCGCTGCTTTTACCGGAGCGCAGGCCGGTTTTGTCACAAATGATGATTTTACAAATGCAAAGATTATAGAAATGAAGTGCGACCGCTTATTGAAGACGTTGCGCGAGTCTGATGTCGTAGTTGTCGCCGGTTTTCAAGGACAAACGAAAACCGGTGACCCGACAACGCTCGGACGCGGCGGCAGTGACACATCTGCTTCTGCTCTCGGAGTGGCACTCCAGGCGGAATATATTGACATTTTTACAGATGTAGAGGGTGTGATGACTGCTGATCCGCGTATTGTACAGGATGCAAGACCGCTCGATGTGGTGACATACAATGAAATTTGTAATATGGCGTATCAGGGGGCGAAGGTCATACATCCGCGAGCTGTTGAAATTGCGATGCATGCAAAGGTTCCGATCCGTGTTCGTTCCACTTATTCCGACAGCGTTGGAACGCTTGTTACAGCATATGGCGGTGCAGTGAAGGGGAGAGATGTTCAGGAACATCTTGTAACGGGAATTGCGCACGTACCAAATGTAACACAGATCAAAGTGCTCGCTAAGGATGGTCCGTACGATTTGCATGCGCAAGTGTTCAAGGAAATGGCAAATGAAGGAATTAGTGTAGACTTCATTAATATCTCGCCGACAGGCGTTGCCTACACAGTGAGCGATGATCTGGCAGATCGTGCCGTTACAGTGCTGCGTGCCATCGGCTATGAGCCACTTGTTGCGCGTCAGTGTGCAAAGGTATCTATTGTTGGTGCCGGTATTACAGGTGTCCCAGGCGTAACATCCAAAATTGTGACGGCGCTGTCAGAGAAAGGTATTCAAATCCTGCAATCAGCTGACAGTTATACGACCATTTGGGTGCTCGTCAAGGAGAGCGATTTAGTAGAGGCTGTGAATGCTCTGCACGGCGCCTTTCAATTAGCGGAAGCAAAGCACGTGGAACATTAAGGAGTGAGAGCATGATCGATTTTGGAGCAGTTGCGACTGCGATGGTGACGCCGTTTGATCAAGATGGGCGTCTTGACCTCGCCAAAACGACGCAAGTGGTGGAGTATTTAATCGATAACGGAACAACAGCCCTTGTAGTAGCAGGGACGACCGGGGAATCCCCGACCTTGACAACAGACGAAAAGCTAGCGCTATTTCGCCATGTTGTAGAGGTAGTAAAAGGAAGAATTCCCGTTATCGCTGGAACGGGCAATAATAACACGCAAGCTTCAATTGAATTAACGAAGAAAGCGGAAGAAACAGGTGTAGATGCGGTAATGCTCGTGGCGCCGTACTACAATAAACCAAATCAAGAGGGACTCTATCAGCATTTCAAAACTATCGCTGAGAGCACAAAGCTTCCTGTTATGCTTTACAATATACCAGGACGTACTGCCGTAAGTATGACGGTTGATACAATCGTTCGTTTATCACAGCTTCCAAACGTTGTAGCGTTAAAGGAGGCCGCTGGTGATGTTCTGGCGATGACGGAAATTATTGAGAGAGCAGATGAAAACTTTGCTGTTTACAGCGGTGATGATGGCTTAACGCTGCCAGCGCTTGCAGTTGGTGCAAAAGGAGTTGTTTCCGTTGCTTCTCATGTAATCGGCAATGATATGCAGGCGATGATTGCTGCTTTCCGAAGCGGTGACACGAAAAAGGCACAGCTTATTCATCAGTTTGTGCTGCGCATTACAAAAGCGCTTTTTATGGCTCCAAATCCAACTGCTGTTAAAGCAGCAATGCAAATGCTCGGAACAGATGCTGGGCCTGTACGGTTGCCGCTCGTTCCTTTAACTGAAGAAGAGCAGAAGCGATTGTCACAAATCGTTCATTCGATTCCTCGTCAATAAAGAAAATACAACTTGCTTGTGCTGCAAGGATACTGAAAAAGTCGGTTTGAGAAGAAAAGAAGCTAATCACCTACTATATGTAGGTGATTAGCTTCTTTTCATTTTCATTATACTGCTAAAAGATTCTATTATGCATAGCAGACATTTTATGAGCATTCAGTACGGCGAAGATATTGATTCGCACATCAAGTTGCGCCTTGTCCTCCCTAGAAGCAAAGACTCAAAAACTAGCGTGTTCTCGCTCTGGACATGCTGCGAGACCTATCAAAACCGCCATTCATTGCTAGAAATTAACTTGTATTCTATTTCTTGTATCAGGTATAATATTTTTAAGTGACTTAGTACGGGTATGCTTAACAAAATTTGGAGGTTATAAGGTGAGGAAAGAGGCAGAAAAAATTAAAGTATTCGCCCTAGGTGGAGTAGGGGAAATTGGCAAGAATATGTATGTTATTGAAGTAGATTCGGATATTTTTGTCGTAGATGCTGGATTGATGTTTCCAGAGGAAGAGATGTTCGGAATTGATATTGTAATCCCTGATATTACGTATTTGCAGGAAAATAAGGAACGAGTAAAAGGGATTTTCTTAACACATGGTCACGAAGATCATATCGGTGGTGTTTCATACGTACTAAGAAAGCTATCTGTTCCGGTTTACGGCACACGTTTAACATTAGCATTAGTTGAAGATAAATTAAGCGAGGCGGGATTGCTCGGACGTGTAACATTAAAAACAGTAGATGCAAATTCTATTTTGGAATTTGAAACCGCACAAGTCTCATTTTTCCGTGTGACGCATAGCATTCCTGATGCAGTCGGTATATGTATTCGTACTTCACAAGGTTCGATTGTTTATACAGGTGATTTTAAATTTGATCAAACTCCTGTGGACGTATATGGTGCTGACATTGGAAAGATGGCGCAAATTGGTAACGATGGCGTGCTATGTTTATTGTCGGACAGTACAAATGCAGAGCGACCAGGCTTTACTGGTTCTGAAAGATCAGTAGGTGTAGAGATCTCAAAGGAATTTCATAATGCAGAGGGGCGAATTCTTGTTGCTTCCTTTGCATCAAACGTTCACCGCCTTCAGCAAGTATTTGACGCAGCCTTTGAGAATGATCGTAAGGTAGCAGTTGTTGGACGGAGCATGGTGAAGGTTGTGGATATTGCCCGCAATCTTGGTTACTTGCATATTCCGGACGATATGTTAATTTCATTGCAGGATATTGATAACTATCCAGAGTGCAAGGTAGCGGTCCTAACAACAGGCAGTCAGGGCGAACCGATGGCGGCACTCTCACGAATGGCTAAAAATGCACATAAACAAGTGTCCATTCGAAAAGGTGATACAGTGATTATTGCAGCAAGCCCTATTCCAGGAAATGAAACATCTGTGTCAAAGACGATTGACTTGCTGTTTCGTGCTGGCGCTAATGTTATATATTACGGCGCAAAGAAAATTCACGTATCGGGTCATGGAAGTCAAGAAGAATTAAAATTAATGTTAAATATTATGAAGCCGAAATATTTCATCCCCGTACATGGGGAGTTCCGTATGCAAAAGGCACATGCGAAGCTTGCATCTGCGACTGGTATTTCACCGCACCGTACCTTTATTGTGGAAAAAGGCGAGGTTATCGAATTCAAGGAAGGCAGAGCAAAGGCTGGAACAAAGGTACAAGCTGGTAATGTTTTAATTGATGGTCTTGGTGTTGGGGATGTCGGTAATATCGTATTGCGCGATCGGAAGCTGCTCTCTCAGGATGGCATCCTTGTAGTTGTTATTACGCTTAGCAAAGAAGCAAAAACAATTGTATCCGGCCCAGAGATTATTTCACGCGGTTTTGTATATGTACGAGAGTCTGAACAGCTTATTGATGGTTCCACAAGGCTAGTGAAGGAAATTATTGAGCAATCCATTCGGGAATACGCTATTGAATGGTCCACATTAAAACAAAATATTCGTGACTCTCTCGGTCAATTCTTATTCGAGAAAACGAAGCGAAAGCCAATGATTTTGCCAATCATCATGGAAATTTAATAAAGAAAACTCGCTGATTGGTGAGCCCCGTTCTTGGGTGAAGACAGAGATGTAGCTGCATTCATACTTTATTTCTAAAATTTCCTGCTACGTGGCATTCACTTCTAGCTGGAAATTTATCAAAAGCGCTCCTATGGCAGGAGCGCTTTGTTTCTGTATAGCAGGATCATCTTGCTCGCCTATAGATTCGTTAGTGCTTTCATATGCTTGCCCTTTCTCCGCATGAAAAATGGAATGTAACAAATACTACTCGTATAATGGCGAAAGGAGCAGGATTATGGCAGATCGCGAATACATAACAAACCAAGAAGGACCGGAAAAAAAAGAAGAAGTAAAAGATAGCATTGTGGAGAAAATACAGCAGCTTGGACAAACAAATGTCCCGCAGCTGAATGAATCCCGCATTCATTGCTTAACAATTGTTGGACAAATTGAGGGACATGTACAGCTCCCTCCTCAAAATAAAACGACAAAGTATGAGCATGTTATTCCGCAAATTGTTGCAATCGAGCAAAATCCGAAAATTGAAGGATTGCTTATTTTATTAAATACAGTAGGGGGAGATGTGGAGGCAGGTCTTGCCATTTCTGAAATGATTGCTTCTTTATCCAAGCCAACTGTTTCTATTGTACTGGGAGGAGGGCACTCCATCGGTGTTCCAATCGCCGTCTCTACAAACTATTCCTTTATTGCAGAAACAGCGACGATGACGATTCACCCAATCCGCTTAACGGGCTTGGTGATTGGTGTTCCGCAAACGTTCGAATATTTGGATAAGATGCAGGAACGTGTCATTCGGTTTGTCACTAAGAATTCAAAGGTGACGGAGGATCGATTCAAAGAACTTATGTTTGCGAAAGGGAACTTAACACGTGATATTGGAACGAATGTTGTGGGGATTGATGCAGTTAAATACGGTCTCATCGATGAGGTGGGAGGAATTGGCCCTGCCATCCGCAAATTAAATGAAATGATTGACAGCCGCGTGCAGCTTCAAGAAGGAGGGGGATTGCTGCAATGATTTTATATACAATCATGCCGGAAGAAGTCTTATACCCAGCGGATGAGACAGTATTTACAAAGCAAAGGCTTGTAAACTGCGGCGGCTGCGATTTGGTTGTGGAGGCAACGCCTGATAACGAGTACACGGTTGTACGGATATTGAGCAGTGATCCGCAGCATTACTTACAATACCAGCCAGGGCAAAAAGTTACCATTCATTGAACTACCTCGACCTACTCGTTAACGCTCATCACGTGCTTGAAATGGGGGTCTTCTGTTGAAAAATGATAAAAAGCAGGAATTTAAAAGGAATCTATAGTATAATATAAGGAAAAACGACAGATGGAGCAGCCAACAAGGCTGCTTTCTTCCGTTCTGTATAATAAGTTTCGAGGTGAAAAAATGACAAAGCAAAAGAGAGGTAAAAAAATGAAGGAACGGCAATCGATGCGGCCAACGATGCGCTATGAGATTGTCGGTTTGTCTCTTTTCGCGCTCTCTCTCATTACAATTTTACAGCTTGGTGTGATCGGAAAAGCTTTTGTTTTGTTTTTCCGCTTTTTCTTTGGCCAATGGTATATGATTGGCTTGCTTGGGGCAATCAGTTTGTCTGTGTATTTTGTGCTAAAGCGGCAATGGCCGAATTTAACGAATAAACGTCTGATTGGGTTGTATTTAATCGTACTGGCTATTTTAATGTTCAGCCATGTGACATTGTTTCAAATGCTAACTAACAACGGAAAACTTCCAAGTCCGTCTGTGCTAGTGAACACGAAGGATTTGTTCCTCATGGAAGTAAAAGGGGAAATTGGCTCTAAGGATCTAGGGGGAGGCATGTTTGGGGCTCTTATGTTTGCAGCATGTTATTTTTTATTTGATGCGATGGGAGCTTACATTATCGGAGCGATTTTTATTGTGCTCGGTCTTCTTTGCATTACAAATAAGCATTTGGGTGAGGTGCTGTCTCCGGTTTTACTGCTTATCAGAGGACAGCTATCGGCATTTGGCCAGGACTATAAAGATTGGAAGAAAAATCGAGCAGCGGAGAAAACTGAGAAAAAGAAAGCTACGAAAACAAGAAGTGAGCGTCATGAAAGAGCTATAATGGCGGAACAAGCAGATGAAGATGAAGAAGACGATACGCCTCCTATTATTATTAATGATACATATGCGTTGCAAGAGGAGGATGAGGAGCCTTTGGCAGCACCACCAAAGGAGGAAAATCGGACAATCAAAATTAATTTAGGCATTCCAACACAGCAGAAGGAGGAAAGGGCAGCAGAATCGGCAGCTATATCTGTTCCTGAGCCAAACCTGCAGTTTGTACATGTTGAAGCAAAGGATTATACCGTTCCGTCGCTGGATTTACTTAAATCGCCGAGCAAACGGGGCATTGCTGATGATACAGATAAAATAAAGGAAAATATTGACATATTAGAAGAAACCTTCAAAAGCTTTGGCGTGAAAGCTAAGGTGACAGAGGTGCATAGAGGACCTGCTGTTACAAAGTATGAGGTATATCCAGGGACAGGTGTGAAGGTCAGCAAGATTGTCAGTTTAAGTGATGATTTAGCACTTGCTCTAGCTGCGAAGGATATACGGATTGAGGCACCAATTCCAGGGAAATCGGCAATCGGTATCGAGGTGCCAAACTCGGAAATTGCGATGGTGACATTGCGTGAGGTTCTTGAGGGGAAAGCAAGCAAACATCAGGATGAGAAGCTATTGATTGGTCTTGGCCGTGATATTGCTGGTGAAGCAGTGGTTGCACGGCTCAATAAAATGCCGCATCTTCTTGTTGCCGGTGCAACGGGCAGCGGAAAAAGTGTTTGCATTAATGGTATCATTATCAGTATTTTGATGCGGACAAAGCCGCACGAAGTGAAAATGATGATGATCGATCCAAAAATGGTAGAGCTGAATATGTATAATGGTGTGCCGCACCTGCTTGCACCTGTTGTAACAGATCCGAAAAAAGCATCGCAGGCACTAAAAAAAGTTGTAAGTGAAATGGAGCGACGCTACGAGTTATTTGCTCATAGCGGAACGCGTAATATTGAAGGGTATAATGAGTATGTGAACCAATATAATGAGCATGCAGATGCAAAGCAGCCGACATTGCCTTATATTGTTGTGATTGTGGACGAGCTTGCCGATCTCATGATGGTCGCTTCCTCGGATGTGGAAGATAGTATTATGCGTCTCGCTCAGATGGCACGTGCGGCCGGCATTCATTTAATACTGGCAACGCAGCGTCCATCCGTTGATGTTATCACGGGTGTCATTAAAGCGAATATTCCATCACGGATTGCCTTCGCTGTTTCATCGCAAACTGATTCACGCACGATTTTGGATACAGGTGGCGCGGATAAGCTTCTGGGCCGCGGTGACATGCTGTTTCTTCCGGTAGGGGCATCGAAACCGATTCGTGTACAAGGTGCATTTTTATCTGATGAAGAAGTCGAAAATGTTGTGGAGTACGTCATATCACAGCAAAAAGCGCAATATCAAGAGGATATGATTCCAAAAGAGGGAACAGAGAGTGTGCAGGACGTAGAGGATAATTTATATGAGGAAGCGGTACAGCTTGTTGTGGATATGCAAACAGCGTCCGTATCAATGTTGCAAAGGCGCTTCCGCATTGGTTATACGCGTGCGGCCCGTTTGATTGACGCGATGGAAATGAACGGCGTTGTTGGTCCGTATGAAGGGAGCAAGCCTCGGGAAGTATTAGTGAAAGATGTGCAGGAAAAAAGTTCGTAAAGAAAACTTGCCGACTGGCGAGCCGTTAGGCGTAGCCCTACTTATACTGTATTCCTAAAATTTCTGACTGCGTCGAATGACTTCTAGCTGGAAATTTATACTTTCCTACAGTGTAAAAAAAGGTACAAATAAGAGAAACGCAATTTTGCATTTCTCCTGTTTGTGCCTTTTATTTGTTTTACAAAAAATGAGATTATTGTAATTTTATTTGTTCTTTTTAGGAAGATGTAGGAAAGAAAGGGACATGATATATATATCCATTTCTTTTATATCAACTAGGAGGGACATAGGATGAAGAAAAAAGCAGGGCTACTCTTATCTTTAACTCTGGCTGCTAGTACAATGTTAAGTGCTTGCGGTAACGCTGATAACAAAGCTGGTGATACGAACCAAACAAGTGATTTTAAAGTGGGGATGGTTACAGATGTCGGCGGGGTGGACGATAAATCCTTTAACCAATCTGCTTGGGAGGGATTAACGGAGTTTGGTAAAAAGAACGGTTTGAAAGAGAATGAAGGCTACCGCTATTTGCAGTCTACTCGCGATTCCGAGTATGAGCCAAACCTAACAAAATTCGCTGAAGGTAACTATAACATAACATTTGGGATTGGTTACTTAATGCAGGAAGCAGTTGAAAAGGTAGCAGATCAATTTCCAGACAACCAATTTGGGATTGTTGATAGCGTGATTGACAAAAAGAATGTCACAAGCATTACATTTAAGGAGCATGAAGGTTCTTTTCTAGTCGGTGTTGTTGCGGCTTTAACAACAAAATCGAATAAGGTCGGCTTTGTCGGCGGAACAAAAAGTCCGTTAATTCAAAAATTTGAGTATGGATTTAAAGCAGGAGTCAAAGCAGTGAATCCGAGTATTGAAGTTATAGCTGAGTATGCGGAAGCGTTCGATAAGCCAGAAAAAGGCTCTGTTCTAGCATCAGCGATGTATGGTCAAGGTGTGGATATTATTTATCATGCATCTGGCGCAACTGGAAATGGCGTATTTACAGAAGCGAAAAACCGTGCGAAAAAAGGAACAAAGGTATGGGTAATTGGTGTTGACCGTGATCAGCATCAAGAAGGCATGCCGGAAAACGTAACGTTAACTTCGATGGTCAAGCGCGTTGATGTAGCAGTGGCTGAAGTATCTCAAGAAATAAAGGATGGAAAATTAGAGGGTGGAAAAACGCTTGAGTTTGGTCTGGAGGAAGAGGGGGTAGGCATTGCCCCTACAAAAGATAATGTAGGTCAAGAGGCACAAACAAAGGTAGAGGAATTTACGAAGAAAATTTTGGATGGTGAAATCAAGGTTCCAGCTACGGAAGAAGAATATAAAGCATATGAAGCTGCTTTAAAGAAGTAGAGAAGAAAAGCAGTGCGAAGGTTAGTTCATAGAGCTAGCCTTCGTATGTATTTTCACTGTAGGAAAGTATAAATTCCCAGCTAGAAGTGAATTCGACGTAGGGGGGATTTTTAGGAATACAGTGTAAGTGCAACTACGCCTCTGTCTTCGCCCAAGAGCAGGGCTCGCCAGTCGGCGAGTTTTCTTTACACTGTAAGAAAGGATAAATTTTCAGCTAGAAGTGAATTCGACGTAGGGGGGATTTTTAGGAATACAGTGTAAGTGCAACTACGCCTTTGTCTTCGCCCAAAGGCAGGGCTCGCCAATCGGCGAGTTTTCTTTACACTGTAAGAAAGGATAAATTTCCAGCTAGAAGTGAATTCGGCGTAGCGGAAAATTTTAGGAATACAGTGTAAATGCAACTACGCCTCTGTCTTCGCCCAAAGGCAGGGCTCGCCAATCGGCGAGTTTTCTTTACCATACACTATATGGAGCTTCCAATGGAGGAGGTCTTGTTATGAGCTATGAATACGTAATTGAAATGAATGGCATCACAAAAATCTTTCCTGGCATTGTTGCAAATGACAATATTACACTCCAAGTGAAAAAGGGTGAGATTCACGCGCTGCTAGGAGAGAATGGCGCCGGAAAATCAACACTGATGAACGTGTTGTTCGGTTTGTATCAGCCCGAGGAAGGTGAAATTCGGGTGAAAGGAAAACCTGTTAATATTACGAGTCCAAACGTTGCAAACGATTTAGGAATTGGCATGGTACACCAGCATTTTATGCTTGTGCATAATTTTACTGTAACAGAAAATATTATCCTTGGAAATGAACCAACGAAGGGTGGCAAAATTAATATTGAGGATGCTGCGCTAGAAATTAAAAAGCTGTCTGAGCAATATGGCTTGGCGGTTGATCCGTATGCGAAAATTGAGGACATTTCTGTTGGGATGCAGCAGCGTGTAGAAATTTTAAAAACGCTATACCGAGGTGCAGAAATTTTAATTTTTGATGAACCAACAGCAGTATTAACCCCCCAGGAAATTCATGAACTAATCGCTATTATGAAGCGTCTCGTGCATGAGGGGAAATCCATTGTTCTCATTACACATAAACTGAAGGAAATTATGGAGGTAAGCAACCGTTGCACCATTATCCGAAAAGGAAAAGGAATTGGAACGGTGACGATTGCCGAGACAGATGAGGATGAATTAGCAGAGCTGATGGTAGGGCGTCAAGTAAGCTTTAAAACAGAAAAGTCAGACGCAAAGCCTCGTCAGGATGTTCTGAGCATCCGTAATCTGGTTGTGCATGATACTCGTGGCCTTCCTGCTGTAAAGGGGCTTGACTTAACCGTTCGTGCGGGAGAAGTGATGGGCATTGCAGGGATAGAAGGCAATGGCCAAAGCGAGCTGATTGAAGCCATTACCGGCTTACGAAAAGTTGAGTCAGGATCTGTTACGCTAAGCGGGAAAGAGATTACAAATTGGCCGACCCGCCGCATTACAGAGGAAGGGGTAGGGCATATTCCGCAGGATCGTCATAAACACGGACTTGTATTAGATTTTTCGATTGGTGACAATATGGTACTGCAAACCTACTATAAGTCGCCGTTTTCAAAAGGTGGCATTCTGAATTTTAACAAGGTATATGAGAAAGCGAAAATGCTGATTCAGCAGTTCGACGTCCGCACACCAAGTGAACACACACCTGCACGTGCTTTGTCTGGAGGAAATCAACAAAAAGCGATTATCGCCCGTGAGGTGGATCGTGATCCGGAATTATTAATCGCAGCGCAGCCAACCCGGGGGCTTGATGTTGGTGCTATTGAATTTATTCATAAAAAGCTTATTGAGCAGCGTGATAAAGGAAAGGCAGTACTGCTCATTTCCTTAGAGTTGGATGAAGTTATTAATGTGAGCGATCGGATTGCGGTTATTTATGAAGGACGAATTGTTGATATTGTAGATGCTAAGCAAACGGATGAACAAGAGCTTGGACTACTAATGGCCGGCGGCAAGCAAAGAGAGAGGGTGAAGGAAGATGCCTAAAATTACATTATCCCCCCGTATGATTGGGCTGTTAGTACCGACTGTATCAGCTGTATTTGGTCTGTTTGTCGGTGCAATTGTTATGATGGTAAGCGGTTATGATCCTATTGCGGGCTACGGTGCATTGTGGGAAGGAATGGTCGGAACGCCCCGTGCGTTTGGGGAAACCGTTCGCACGATGATTCCGCTTGTGCTGGCAGGCTTATCCGTTGCGTTTGCATTTCGCACAGGTCTTTTTAATATCGGTGTCGAAGGTCAGCTTCTTGTAGGGTGGTTCGCGTCTGTGTGGGCTGGTTATGCGCTGCATTTGCCAGCTGTGCTTCATATTCCTCTGTCTATTTTAGGAGCGGCGATTGCGGGCGGAATCTGGGGGTTTATTCCGGGATTTTTAAAGGGGAAATTTAAAGTGAATGAAGTCATTGTGACGATTATGATGAATTATATTGCTTTGTATCTCACGTATGATTTTATCAAACGCTTTTTACATGCTGGAAATGAAAAATCTTACAACGTACAGGAAACGGCCTCTTTAGTGTCTCCTATGCTTTCAGATATAACAGGAGGCTCACGTTTGCATTGGGGAATTATTGTTGCGCTTATCATGGCCGTCTTGATGTGGTTTTTGATCGATCGTACAGCTCTTGGATATGAATTGAAGGCTGTAGGGTTTAATACATATGCATCGCAATACGCGGGGATGAAGGTCTCTCGGAATGTTGTGCTTTCCATGTCAATTGCAGGGGCATTTGCTGGAATTGGCGGGGCAATGGAAGGGTTAGGAACCTTTCAGAATATGACTGCCATGTCCTCTTTTACGGGAATCGGATTTGACGGGATTGCTGTTGCTTTGCTTGGGGCTAATAACGCCTTTGGTATTTTGCTTGCAGCTCTATTGTTTGGCGGATTAAAAAGTGCTGCGCCGCAAATGAACTTTACAGCTAATGTCCCATCCGAACTCATTAATGTAATCATCGCCTTTATTATTTTCTTTGTGGCAAGCAGCTACGTCCTTCGATGGTTGCTTTCCCGTTTGAGTAAGGAGGGGAAATAGATGAGCTTCTTGGACTTATTAGCAATTATTGTTTCCGGAACGCTTTATACAGCAACACCGCTCATTTTTACTGCGCTGGGCGGGGTATTTAGTGAACGATCCGGTGTTGTTAATATCGCATTGGAAGGATTAATGCTGTTCGGTGCGTTTATCGGAATCGTTATGACGCTTTTAATGGGCGATGTGTGGGGGACAGCAGCGCCGTGGGTGTCACTGATTGTTGCAGCAATTGCCGGCGGTTTGTTTGCTTTGCTTCATGGGGTCGCATCCATTACACTAAAAGCAGATCAGACAGTGAGCGGCGTTGCCATTAACTTTCTCTCTCTTGGCTTAACGGTGTTTGCGATTAAGAAAATCTTTGGAAAGGGACAAACTGATTTTATTCAGTTCCGCATCGAAAAGGTGGATGTTCCGATTCTTTCTGATATTCCAATTATTGGTAAAATATTTTTCTCAGATGTACCGTATACATCCTATATTGCTATCATTCTTGCCTTTGTTGTATGGTACATGATTTATAAGACGCCGTTTGGCTTGCGTCTGCGAGCGGTAGGGGAGCATCCTATGGCTGCGGATACGATGGGAATTAATGTGTATAAAATGCGTTATATCGCTGTATGTATTTCCGGGATGTTTGCAGGAGTCGGTGGTGCGGTATTTGCTACATCAATTTCTGGTAACTTTTCTGGCGGAACGATTACTGGGCAGGGCTTTCTTGCACTAGCCGCAATGATCTTTGGAAAATGGCATCCCATTGGTGCGCTTGGTGCAGCTTTGTTTTTTGGTTTTGCCCAATCACTTGCGATTACGGGTGGAACCATCCCGTTTTTAAAAGATGTTCCGAGCGTGATTTTAACGATCTTGCCTTATGTATTTACAATTCTTGCCCTTGTTGGCTTTGTTGGACGTGCGGAAGCACCAAAATCTCTTGGTGTACCGTATGAAAAAGGAAAGAGATGAGAAAAAGCCTCTGGACGGGCTTTTTCTCATGGAAAACGTAAATAATCTCTCTTTTTATCATACAATAGACATAACCAGCTTCATTTGTACAAGAAACTTGCATACTGTTTGCTAAAAAATGTATATTGAAAAAGAACATCTCTTAAATAGAGGAGGAACAAGAATGGAAGTTGTGTCTCAGCACATACACCGCTTAGAAGGATTGAATGTACATATCATTCCAACCGTTAAGTATAAAACAAATACGCTTGTGCTTCGCATGAAGGCGCCGCTTTCGGAAGAAAATGTCACCTACCGCGCCATTTTACCATATGTTCTGCAAAGCGGAACGAAGCAACATCCGTCTGTTAAAAGCATTCGTCAATATGTAGAGGATTTGTACGGTGCTGCATTAGCTGTTGATGTGAATAAAAAAGGCGAAGAGCATGTTATTTCGATTTACATGGATGTTGCCAATGAGACATACCTGCAAGATGCACCTCCTTTGCTTGAGAAAACGGTGGCAATGCTTGCAGATGTTTTGTTGCACCCGGCAGAAGAGAATGGTGCTTTTGTCGCATCAATTGTGGAAAGCGAAAAACGCGCACTTTTGCAGCGCATTGAATCGGCGTTTGATGATAAAATGCGCTACGCAAATCAACGCCTTATTGAGGAAATGTGCAAGGAAGAGCCCTATCGTCTTAGCCCAAACGGTCAAGAGGAGGCTGTTTCTTCTATTACGCCGCAGTCATTGTATGAATATTATAAGAAAGCATTGTTAGAGGATGAAATTGATTTATATATCGTTGGAGATGTGACGGCAGATGCACTGCAGCTTGTAGAAAAATATTTTTCTATCCCTGTGCGGCAGCAGCAACAGAAACAAACGGCTCAGGCTGCAGCCCCTAGGCAGGAGCGCGAGGTTGTGGAAAAGCAGGATTTAAAGCAGAGCAAGTTGAATATCGGCTATCGTACACATATTACATACAAAGATAAGGATTATTTTGCATTGCAAGTATTTAATGGCTTATTTGGCGGCTTTGCACATTCTAAGCTGTTTCGAAATGTGCGGGAGAAGCATAGTCTTGCCTATTATGCAGCTTCTCGGTATGAGAGCCACAAAGGACTGCTATTTGTAATGTCAGGAATTGAAGGGGAAAATTACGAAAAAGCAGTGAATATCATCGGAGAGCAACTAACGGCGATGCGAAATGGTGATTTTACAGAGGAAGATATGTCTCAAACGAAAGCGGTTATCAAAAATCAAATTTTAGAGACCCTCGATACACCGCGCGGATTGATGGAATTACTATACCATGATGTTGTTGCCGATTATAAACGCCCAATGGACACGTGGCTTGGTGATGTAGATCGTGTAACGCGAGATGAAATTATAGCAGTCGCCAATAAAATTGAGTTAGATACGATTTACTTATTGCAAGGATCGGAGGAGGCGTAGCATGGAGAAAATTGAATATGGACAGCTGAAAGAGCAGCTGTATTACGAAAAGCTGCCGAACGGTCTTGAGGTATATATATTGCCAAAGAGTGGCTTTAATAAAACATATGCGACCTTTACGACAAAATATGGCTCGATTGATAATGAGTTTATACCGCTTAGCAAGGATGAAAAGCTGCATGTTCCAGACGGAATTGCCCACTTTTTAGAGCATAAGCTGTTTGAGAAAGAGGATCGGGATGTGTTCCAAGATTTTGGGAAGCAGGGGGCATCTTCCAACGCATTTACATCCTTTACGCGTACAGCGTATCTATTCTCGTGTACTTCAAATGTAGAGATGAACTTACAAACACTTCTTGATTTTGTACAGGATCCATATTTTACGGAGCAAACCGTCGAAAAGGAAAAGGGGATTATCGGACAGGAAATTCAAATGTATCAAGACAATGCAGATTGGCGCTTATACTTCGGATTGATTGAAAGTTTATATCAAAAACACCCGGTTAAGATTGATATTGCTGGTACAATTGAGTCGATCAGCCAGATTACAAAAGATTTGCTATACGAATGCTATCGTACGTTTTATCATCCGAGCAACATGCTGCTGTTTATTGTCGGTCCAGTTGATCCAGAGAAAATGATGCAACTTGTACGCGACAATCAAGCAAACAAACTGTATACGGATCAGCCGAGTATTGAGCGCTTCTTCGAGGAGGAGCCAGAAGAGGTAAGCCAAAAGAAAACTGTCATTCAAATGACGGTACAAACACCGAAATGCTTAGTAGGTATTAAGACGAAGCAATCTGGGAAAACAGGCCGCGAGCTGCTGAAATTTGAAATTGCAACAACGCTGCTTATGGATTATTTATTTGGAAGAAGCTCTGATAACTATGAGCGTCTTTATCAGGACGGTTTGATTGATGATACATTTTCCTATGACTACACAGCAGAAAGCAATTTTGGATTTGCGATGGTTGGGGGCGATACGAAACAACCGGATGAGCTTGCGGAGCGTTTGCGTTCTATTTTGCTCGATACAAATTATGAAGGGCTATCAGAGGAGACGCTAAGCCGTGTGAAAAAGAAAAAGATTGGCGGTGTCTTGCGTTCGCTGAATTCTCCAGAATTCATTGCCAACCAATTTACACGTTATGCGTTTAACGGTTCTAGCTTGTTTGATGCTTTACCGATTCTAGAGGAAATTACAATCGATGATCTGAAGGCATCTGCACAAGAATTTATTAATGAGAAGCGAATGAGTGTTTGTCAGGTTGTTCCGAAGCGGTAAAGAAAACTCGCCGATTGGCAAACCGTTAGGTGAAGACAAAGGCGTAGTTGCACGTACACTGTATTCCTAAAACTTCCGACTACGTCGAATTGGCTTCCAGCTGGAAATTTATAATTTCTTACAGTGTAATGAAGCATCCTTCCTTTAGGGTGCTTTTTTTCTTTAGGAGAGCATGCTCTCTTATGAGCAAAACAGGTTGATTTGCTCTTTTTACAAAAAACGGAGGAATGTACAATGGGGAAATATGCATTAATTACAGGGGCGAGCGGCGGCATTGGCTCTGCTGTTGCACATCGGCTTGCGGCTGATGGCTATTCACTATATTTGCATTATCATCACAATGAAAGTGCTGTAAGAAAGCTGCAGCAGGAGCTTGCTTCCAAACACATTGATGTTACGCTCGTTCAGGCGGATTTAACTGACTGGGACGGAGCAGAAGCATTGTGGAGTTTTGTGACGCATGAATTGGATGCAATTGTCTATACAGCAGGGAGAAGCGTGTTTGGACTTGTGACAGATGTTACAAATGAAGAGTTGGAGCAGATGACACATCTGCAGCTGACAAATGTCTATAAGTTAGTGAATCTGGCTCTGCCTGCAATGATTCGCCGCCGCACAGGCGGTATCGTTATTATTTCTTCCATTTGGGGTCAGATTGGAGCATCCTGCGAGGTTTTATATTCGATGCTTAAGGGAGGACAAAACACCTATGTGAAGGCGATAGCAAAAGAAGTCGCACTAAGCGGCATACGGGTAAATGCTGTTGCTCCCGGTGCGATTGATACCGAAATGCTCCGTATATTTTCAGAAGACGAAACACGGGCCCTCGCGGATGACATTCCGCTCGGCAGGTTCGGGGTTCCGGAAGAGATCGCGAATACCGTATCTTTCTTATTATCAAAGGAGGCTTCTTATATTACGGGGCAAGTTATTGGAGTGAACGGCGGATGGCATTGTTGATACATAAAAACAAAGAAAACGGCACATAGTAAGAGTGAACCAATCATTACTTTTACAAAGGGGTGCATTGTAATGTCAGTATTAGATAATTGGGATCAATGGAAAGGTTTTCTAGGAGAGCGTTTAAATGCTGCAGAGGGCAAAGGTCTTGACGGCGGCTCTATCAATGAAATGGCATATCGGATCGGCGACTATTTAGCAAATGAAGTAGAAGCTCGCAATCCAGAAGAGCGCGTGTTAGCAGACCTTTGGAAAGTGGCGGACGAACAGGAGCAACATACGATCGCTAACCTAATGCTTAAGATTGTACAACATAAGTAAGAAAAAGAGAGGCGCTGTCCTCTCTTTTTCTTATGAGAATTCAGCTTTTTTACATTGTAGGAAAGTATAAATTTCTAGCTGGAAGTGAATCTGACGTAGTCGGGAGTTTTAGGAATACAGTATAAGTAGGGCTACGCCTCTGTCTTCTCCCAAAGGCAAGGTTCGCCGATCGGCAGGTTTTCTTTAGTATGTATACATTTGAAGAAGCAGATAGCATAATTTAACTTTCCTATTGATATAAAATCATATAATATAGAGTACGTAGAGGTAAGGGAAGCGGGGAGGGTAGAAGATGATTGAATGGTATTTTGAGTACGAAATTCATAAGAATCGCCCTGGTTTGCTTGGTGACGTGGCTTCCTTAATAGGAATGCTGGGCATTAATATTGTAACGATTAACGGAGTGGACAATTCTCGGCGAGGACTGCTGCTTAGATGTGATAATCAGGAGCAGATTACAAGGCTTGAATCAATTCTTAATACAATGGACAACATAACAGTAACAAAATATCGTCAGCCAAAACTTCGGGATCGGCTTGCTGTCCGGCATGGAAGATATATCCAAAGGGATGCGGATGATAAGAAAACATTTCGATTTGTGCGTGATGAACTTGGGTTGCTTGTTGATTTTATGGCTGAATTGATGAAAAAAGAAGGTCATAAGGTAATCGGCATTCGCGGGATGCCCCGTGTTGGAAAAACAGAGTCCATTGTAGCCGCAAGTGTGTGTGCAAACAAGCGTTGGATTTTCGTCTCCTCGACACTCATAAAACAGACAGTGCGCAGTCAGCTTATTCAAGATGAGTATAATGAGAACAATATTTTTATTTTAGATGGTATTGTGTCCACAAAAAGGGCAAACGAACGGCATTGGCAGCTCGTGAGGGAAATTATGAGTCTCCCAGCCACAAAGGTAATTGAACATCCGGACATTTTTGTAGGCCAATCAGAGTATACAATGGATGATATTGATTACATTATCGAGTTAAGGAATAGCGATGATGAAGAAATTAAGTACGATCTAGTGGACGAGATTGAGCTGGATAAGAAAAATAACTTTTCCATGTTTGATTTTTAGGTACATATCGAGGTGTTATCATTGACAGAACTAGGACAAAAGCTCAGAGAAGCAAGAGAAACGAAAGGCTTTTCTCTTGATCAACTGCAGGAAATGACAAAAATTCAAAAGCGTTATTTAGTCAGCATTGAGGAAGGAAATTACGACGTACTGCCAGGGGAATTTTACGTTCGTGGGTTTATTAAACAATATGCAGAAGCTGTTGGGCTCGACCCGGAGGAGATTGCACAGGAGCATTTTGGAAGGATGCCTGTAACACCGGCGCAAGATGTGCCGCTTCGCTCACAACAAACGAGAGAAACAGTATCGCGTAACGCTTCTTCCAAGATTATGGATCATATGCCGAAAATGTTTATTGCATTTCTTGTTATAGCTGTTGGTGTTGGGATTTGGCTTACTGCGCAGCTTTTCGCAAAGCCATCGGCAAATCAAGCAGAAAAAGTGACGCCGACTTCCGATGCCCAGGTGCAAGAGGCGAAGGATTCCACTTTAGGCAAGCAGCAAGAGGAAGAGGAGCCTGAGAAAGAAGAGGCGGAGAAGGAACAAACACAGCCAGCTCCGGAGCCTGTGCAAGAACTAAAGGCAGTCCAAACATCGGGAAAGACTACTACGATGGAGCTTCGTAATAACAAAGGATTTACTGTGGAGATTACCGCTAAAGGAACTTGCTACATAGATATTAAGAATGGTGCAGGAAAATTGTTTTACAGCGGTACGTTAAATGAGGGTGAAAGCCATCAGCAGGATATGTCAGCTGAAGAAGCTATTCGTTTGAACATTGGAAGTTCGCCAAATGCTGACATCAAAATTAATGGCCAAGCCATTGCTTATCCGCAGGATCCGAAAGAGTTTTATCATCAAATTTTGTTTATTAAAAATTTGAGTGCATCACAGGCAGGGCAGCCTGCTCAACAATAGTCATCATTGCGATGACTATTTTTCAATGAATAACCGCTTTACATATGATGGAGGAATAGCTGTGAACTTGCCAAATAAAATTACTGTTTCAAGAATTGCTTTAATCCCAGTGTTTCTACTTGTGATGCTTGTCCCATTTGACTGGGGGGCATATACGATTGGGGATGCTGTTTTGCCCATGCAGCACCTAATAGGGGCGCTCATTTTTATTATTGCGTCTGCTACAGATTGGGTAGATGGGTATTATGCGCGTAAATACAATCTTGTTACAAACTTAGGGAAATTTCTTGACCCGCTCGCTGATAAGCTTCTTGTATCGGCAGCCTTAGTTGCGCTCGTGGACCTTCATTATATCTATGCTTGGGTTGCGATTCTTATCATTACAAGAGAGTTTGCTGTCACAGGATTGCGTCTGCTTCTTGCGGAAACCGGTGAGGTGTCGGCAGCCAAAATGTTGGGGAAAATAAAGATGTGGACACAGGTTGTTGCAATTTCCGCTTATTTGCTTCATGATGTTCCGCTGCAATGGCTGCCATTCTCTATTGCAGATGTATCTATGGCAGTTGCCGTTTTATTTACCGTTTTATCAGGATGGGATTATTTTGTGAAAAATAAGGCTGTTTTTGCAAATTCAAAATAGGGGGCATAGGGATGAACGCGGAAATCATTGCAGTCGGAACCGAGCTCTTGCTCGGTCAAATTTTAAATACGAATGCGCAGTTCTTATCTCAGAAACTAGCAGCAATCGGCATGAATATGTATTACCAAACAGTAGTCGGTGATAATGCCGACCGTTTGCGTTCTGCCATTGAGACAGCGCAGCAGCGAGCTGATATTCTTATTTTCACCGGCGGCCTTGGGCCGACAAAGGATGATTTGACGAAGGAAACAATTGCGCTGGCTGTCGGAAGTAAGCTTGTGTATGATGATGCTGCACTTAAATCCATTGAAGAATACTATGCAAGAACAGGACGTACGTTTACAGAGAATAATAAGAAGCAGGCGCTCGTACTCGAAGGTAGTGTTGTATTCCCAAATGATCATGGGATGGCACCGGGAATGGGCTTGCATCGGGATAACAAAATGTATATTTTGCTGCCAGGTCCGCCTAAGGAAATGAGGCCTATGTATGACAGTTATGTGGAGCCTTTTTTACTTCCCCTTACCTCGAAGGAAACACTGCATTCCCGTGTGCTTCGCTTTTTCGGTATCGGAGAATCACTGTTGGAGGAAACCTTGCAGGATTTAATTGATACGCAAACGAACCCAACCATTGCTCCTCTTGCTGCAGAGGGAGAGGTGACGCTTCGTTTAACGGCAAAGCATGCTTCAAAAGATGAAGCAAACAGATTAATAGATAATGTAGAACGAGCGATATTAGACAGAGTAGGCGAATTCTTTTATGGCTATGATCAAGATTCGTTGCAAGGAAAGCTAGTTTCCTTGTTAAAGAAAAAAGGAATGACGCTTGCATCTGCGGAAAGCTTAACAGGCGGATTATTCAGTGAGAAAATCACAGAAGTAGCAGGCGTATCCTCTTTCTTTCACGGGGGAGTTATTTGCTATAGCAACGAAGTGAAGCAGCATGTGCTAGGTGTGCCTGCTGGCGTCCTTGAAACAGATGGAGCGGTCAGTGAAGCTTCAGCAGCTTTGCTTGCAGAAAATGTCAGCAAACTGTTGAAGGCGGATATTGGGATTAGCTTTACGGGCGTGGCGGGACCTGGTGAACTAGAAGGGAAACCGCCAGGTACAGTGTTTGTCGGGATTGCGGCAAAAGGTATGAAAACGTCAGTAGTTTCTCTGAAGCTATGGGGAACAAGGCAGCAAATACGAGAACGTGCGATGAGATACGGCATGTATCATTTATATAAAAAGCTAGAAGGTTAAGTCCGTCTAGCTTTTTCTTTTTCCCCTAGGAAAAACAGAATAACAGAGAGAGGAAAAATAAAGAAACGAATAAGTGTTCGATTTTTGTTGGCATTTTTAAATAAAAACAAGTATAATAAAGATAGTCATAGATAAAAAAACGAATAAGTGTTCGATTTTTGTTGGCGTTTTTAAATAAAAACAAGTATAATAAAGATAGTCATAGAACAAAGGAGGAAATCAAGTGAGTGATCGTCAAGCAGCGTTAGATATGGCGTTGAAGCAAATAGAGAAGCAATTTGGGAAAGGTTCCATTATGAAGCTTGGAGAGCAGTCCGAGCGTAAAATTTCCACTATATCGAGTGGATCGGTAGCATTAGACGTAGCACTTGGAGTAGGTGGATTTCCACGCGGTCGTATTATCGAAGTGTACGGACCAGAAAGCTCCGGTAAAACAACAGTAGCACTTCATGCAATTGCGGAAGTACAGGCGCGCGGTGGACAGGCGGCCTTCATTGATGCAGAGCATGCGCTTGACCCGGTATATGCACAAAAATTAGGAGTAAATATTGATGAGCTTCTTTTGTCTCAGCCAGACACGGGCGAACAAGGACTAGAGATTGCAGAAGCTTTAGTTCGCAGCGGCGCGATTGATATTATTGTTGTCGACTCTGTAGCGGCACTTGTTCCGAAAGCGGAAATTGAGGGAGACATGGGAGATGCTCACGTTGGTTTGCAGGCACGTTTAATGTCCCAAGCGCTTCGTAAATTATCAGGTGCCATCAATAAATCCAAAACGATTACAATCTTTATTAACCAAATTCGTGAAAAAGTAGGCGTAATGTTCGGTAACCCTGAGACAACTCCTGGGGGCCGCGCGCTTAAGTTTTACGCGACAGTACGTTTAGAAGTGCGCCGCGCTGAGCAATTAAAGCAAGGCAATGATATTGTGGGGAATAAAACAAAAATTAAAGTTGTGAAAAATAAGGTAGCTCCTCCGTTTCGTACAGCAGACGTGGATATCATGTACGGAGAAGGGATTTCTAAAGAAGGGGAAGCCCTCGACATGGCAGCGGAACTGGATATCGTGCAAAAGAGCGGAGCTTGGTATTCTTATAATGAGGAACGCCTCGGACAAGGACGCGAAAATTCAAAAACCTTCTTAAAAGAAAATAAAGAGATTCTTAATGAGATTTCATTCAAAATCCGCGAGCACTATGGCATCGATTCTGATGCGCCGCGTACGGTTACAGAAACAGAAGACGATGATTTTTCACTTTTAGAGGACTAAAGGATAAAAAGGCACAGCAATGTGTCTTTTTTTTGCACTTTAAGAAAGCACAAATTTCTAGCTGGAAGTCAATTCGATGTAACGAGAAATTTTCGGAATACAGTATAAGTGCAACTACGTCTCTGTTTTCGCCCAAGAGCAGGGCTCGCCAATCGGCGAGCTTTCTTTATTGGGCTTAGCATAGTCTATAGTTGGCTTTTCGTCTGGAGAACGTGCCAAACGTTTATAGGTAAAGAAAGTAAAAGGATGCAACCCTTGACAATGAAAATAGCGACCGATACAATAGGAATGTATATTCTTTTCTAATCTTACAGTTCTTTTTAAAAAGAAGGATTGTAATTCCGGACAAGACCTGCCAAACGGTGTCTTGGTTCCGAGCTTTAAACTATGACCATACAAGGTGTCAATTTTAATGAAAATGAAAAGGGTCCTAAAAAAGGACAGCACGTCATTTATTGTACATTGAGACATGATAATGTACATGCCGGCAATCTTTTCCTATTCATAGCAAGAGGAGGTGAAATTATGAGCATAGTTGTGGCACTCATCTCCATTTTGCTTGCCGCTATCGTCGGTGCAGTTGTTGGATTTTTTGTTCGAAAATCCATTGCGGAAGCGAAGATTAACGGTGCTACCAATGCTGCAAAACAAATTGTCGAAGAGGCAAAGCGTGAAGGAGAAGCATTGAAGAAGGAAGCACTGTTAGAAGCAAAGGATGAAATTCATACACTTCGTACAGAAGCGGAATTAGAGATTCGAGATCGAAGAAGTGAGTTGCAAAAACAAGAAAATCGTCTAATGCAAAAGGAGGAGAATCTCGATCGCAAGGATGAATCGCTTGATAAACGCGAGCGGTTGCTTGAAAAGAAAGAGGATTCTCTAACACTCAGACAACAGCAGATTGAAGAGTTGGAAAGCAAAGTGGGAGAGTTGGTCCAAAGGCAGCAAGACGAGTTAGAGCGTATCTCAAGCTTAACGCGAGAAGAAGCGCGCTCGATTATTTTAGAAAAGGTAGAAAACGAGCTTTCGCATGAAAGTGCCGTTATGATTAAGGAAAGCGAAGTGCGGGCGAAGGAAGAGGCTGACAAAAGAGCGAAGGAAATTTTGTCAATGGCGATTCAACGCTGTGCAGCTGACCATGTTGCAGAAACAACAGTTTCTGTTGTAAACCTTCCAAACGATGAAATGAAAGGGCGTATCATTGGTCGTGAAGGACGGAATATCCGTACGCTAGAAACGCTTACAGGCATTGATTTAATTATTGATGATACACCAGAAGCAGTTATCCTGTCAGGCTTTGATCCAATTCGTCGTGAAACGGCCCGTATCGCGCTAGATAAGCTAGTGCAAGATGGACGCATTCATCCAGCCCGTATCGAGGAGATGGTTGAAAAATCGAGACGTGAGGTGGATGAATACATCCGTGAAGTGGGTGAACAAACAACGTTTGAAGTGGGTGTACACGGATTACATCCTGATTTAATCAAGATTTTAGGTCGTTTGAAATTTAGAACGAGCTACGGTCAAAATGTGTTAAAGCACTCTATGGAGGTTGCATATCTAGCGGGACTTATGGCAGCTGAACTTGGTGAGGACGAGAAGCTGGCACGTCGAGCTGGATTGCTGCACGATATCGGAAAAGCAATTGACCATGAGGTTGAAGGCAGCCATGTTGAAATCGGTGTGGAGCTTGCAACGAAATACAAAGAGCATCCGATCGTAATTAACGCAATTGCCTCTCACCACGGTGATACATCACCTACATCAGTCATTGCCGTGCTCGTTGCAGCAGCGGACGCATTGTCGGCAGCGCGACCAGGGGCAAGAAGTGAAACGCTGGAAAATTATATTCGCCGCCTAGAGAAGCTCGAAGAGATTTCAGAGTCCTATGAAGGTGTGGAAAAATCATATGCTATTCAAGCTGGACGCGAGGTTCGTATTCTCGTTAAGCCTGATGCAATTGATGATCTCGAGGCGCACCGCTTAGCGCGTGATATTCGTAAACGTATTGAAAATGAGCTTGATTACCCGGGACATATTAAAGTAACGGTAATCCGCGAAACGCGTGCGGTTGAATATGCTAAATAAAACAGATCGTGATTTATGCCGATAGGCAGAAGACAGTGGTCGGAAATAAAGTGGTCTCGCACCACTTTATTTTTTTGTGTTATAAGATAAATTATGATATTTTTTGAACTAGCCTCAACTGCGATAGATAGTGAGGAATCATTATTATCTGAGCAAAGGCGAGCCGTATCTGCTTTTTTATCATTTTCCGACATAAGACACGGCTTCAAGCACGTGATGGGCGTAGCCCAGTGGTAAGTGAGGGATGAATGTCGGCCTTCGACCAACGGAAGTCCCCTTGTGGGAAATGAGCGTTAGCGAGTAGATGAGGGTAGTTCAATAGTAGGAAAGTATAAAAAACAAGGCCGATGTAAGAAAGGGTTGCAACAATGAGAATTTTATTTGTAGGGGACGTTGTCGGTTCCTCTGGAAGACAGATGATTCAGGACTACGTTCCGAAATTAAAAAAGAAGTACTCGCCAACGGTTACTATTATAAATGGTGAAAATGCAGCTGGCGGGCGCGGGATTACTGAGAAAATTTACCGAAGTTTCTTAGAAGCGGGCGCTCAAGCTGTGACGCTAGGCAATCATGCGTGGGATAATCGTGAAATATTTGAATTCATAGACGGTGCCAAGTATTTAGTAAGACCAGCGAATTTTCCGGAAGGTACACCGGGAAAAGGGCTCATTTTTTTAAATTGTAATGGTATAGAGGTTGCCGTCATTAACTTGCAGGGAAGAACTTTTCTTCCACCGCTTGATTGTCCATTTAAAAAGGTGGATGATTTGATTGCGCAAGCAAAAAAGAGAACTTCTATTATTTTTATCGATTTTCATGCGGAGGCAACAAGTGAAAAGCAGGCACTTGGATGGTATGTAGACGGAAGAGCTACAGCTGTTGTGGGAACGCATACGCATGTACAAACAGCAGATAACCGTATCTTACCAAGTGGTACGGCGTATATTACGGATGTGGGAATGACGGGACCTTATGATGGGATATTAGGAATGGAACGCGGAGCTGTATTGAAAAAGTTTTTAACAGCGCTGCCCGTACGATTCGAGGTGGCAGAAGGCCGTACTCAGCTTAGCGCGGTTCTCATTGATGTAAATCCATCGACAGGAAAAGCGAGCAGAATCGAACGTATTTTGCTGAATGATGACCAGTCATTTTTTGAGTAACAGACTGTCAGAGAGATTTTGAGTGATCATAAATAGCCGTGACTGCCTTTGTCTTCTATAGCCTAGGACTTTTACTACAGAAGCAAAAATCAGTTCATGTCAGCATTTCTTAAAAATAGACAATAAATTGTTAGAATAGACAATATATTAAAATTTTTTCGAAAACTTACGGCGGATAAGCAGGAATATGAAAACCTCCCCGTGAATATAAGTAAAGTGAACTCAATAACCGCTTATACTTTGAAAGAAAAACGAGGAGGAAACGACGAATGGAGATATTAAAAGTTAAAGCAACTTCGGTCCCTAATTCTGTAGCTGGTGCACTTGCCGGTGTGATTCGTGAGCGCGGCTCCGCGGAAATCCAAGCCATTGGCGCGGGTGCATTAAATCAGGCTGTGAAGGCAGTAGCGATCGCAAGAGGATTTGTAGCACCAAGCGGAGTTGACTTGATTTGTATTCCTGCTTTTACTGATATTATGATTGATGGCGAAGAACGGACTGCGATCAAGCTTATTATTGAACCTCGTTAATTTTAACAGCCTGTTTGCTTCAGCAAACAGGCTGTTTTCTATATGAAAGGGGATACAAAATGGTAGTGTTTGATGCGCACTGTGATGTACTGTGGCAAATATGGCGAAGGAAAAGGAGAGTGGCTTTTAATAAGGCTGATTCGCTGCACGTTACTCTGGAAGATCTCAAAAAGGGAAAAGGAAAGCTGCAATGCTTTGCTATCTATGTTCCGGAAGAAGTGCCTCACGAGCAGCGTTTTGAGACTGCTCTGGAAATGATTCATATTTTCTATGAAGATATTTTAAAGCAGCATTCAGAAATGAAACTTGTTTTAACAAGGAAAGATATCCTAACGCTTCAAGAAGAAGAGATAGGAGCACTTTTAACATTGGAAGGCTGCGATGCGATCGGCAGCAGCTTAACGCGCCTGCAAACCTTGTATCGTTTAGGTGTGCGTTCCGTTGGATTAACCTGGAATTATGCGAACGCGGTGGCGGACGGCGCCCTAGAGACGAGAGGAGCAGGGCTATCCGATTTTGGGAAGCAGGTCGTACAACAGTTGAACGAATATCGCTTATGGACAGACGTCTCCCATTTGTCAGAACAAGGATTTTGGGATGTGATGCAGCTGGCTCATTTTCCAATCGCCTCTCATTCTAATTGCTATTCGCTTTGCCCACATCCCCGAAACTTAAAGGATGAACAAATTCGTGCGTTGATTGCAAGAAACGGAAGGATTGGGATTACATTTGTGCCCATGTTTTTGACAGATGGGGGGCCTGCTGCGATTATGCATATCTTACAGCACCTAGAGCACATATGCTCATTAGGGGGGGAGCACCACGTCGGATTTGGTTCGGATTTTGACGGGATTACAGAAACTGTACATAATCTCGGAAGATATGCAGAATATGAAAACTTACAAAATGAATTGGTTAAACACTATACAGAAGAGCAAATTCGCTCTTTTTTATATGGGAATTTTATGAAGGCTGTCACATTTTAACTTATCATTATACTAAAACTAGGTTGCTGGATGTGGAATTGTAATAATTTTTAAAAAATGTTCATAAATTCATTTCAAATTATTGCATTTTTTTTTCAGGAGGTCTAGAATTGTAAACAAATTACAACTATGCAAAATTTCTATCAAATTCGAAGAGGTATAATTTGTATACATTGTAGTTTCTTTTTTCAGAAAGTGGTAAACTAGAAGAGTAATAAAAATACACTACAATGAATGCAATCCAAAGGGGTGTAGGAGATGATTAGTCAACTTTCCTGGAAAGTTGGGGGACAGCAAGGTGAAGGTATTGAAAGTACGGGGGAAATTTTCTGTATTGCACTAAACCGCCTAGGATATTACCTGTACGGCTATCGACATTTCTCATCGCGCATTAAAGGCGGTCATACGAACAATAAAATTAGAGTAAGTACAACAGATGTTCGTTCAATCTCTGATGACTTGGATATATTGATAGCTTTTGATCAGGAAACAATTGATGTGAATTTCCATGAATTGCGTGATGGCGGTATTGTTGTAGCGGACGCCAAATTTAATCCAACAATTCCAGAGAGTACTACCGTATCTTTGTATGCGGTTCCATTCACTGATATGGCTACGGAGCTAGGTACGTCTCTTATGAAAAACATGGTTGCTGTTGGAGCTTCAAGCGCTGTTTTAGGCTTAGATGAAAATGTGTATGTGAAAGTGGTAGAAGAAATTTTTGGCCGCAAAGGGCAGCAAGTTGTGGACAAGAATATGGAAGCTATTAAACGCGGTTCTCAATACATGAAAGAACTGCTTGGAGATAAAGTAAGCTTAATGCAATTAGAGAAGGCTGATGGTAATCAGCGCATGTTCATGATTGGCAATGATGCAATCGCATTCGGGGCACTAGCTGGCGGAGCCCGCTTTATGGCTGCGTATCCAATCACCCCTGCTTCTGAAATTATGGAATACTTAATTAAAAAGCTTCCGAAAGTAGGCGGTACTGTTATTCAAACAGAGGATGAGATTGCGGCCTGTACAATGGCCATCGGTGCAAACTATGGTGGCGTACGGACATTGACAGCATCTGCAGGACCTGGTCTTTCCCTTATGATGGAGGCAATTGGGTTATCTGGAATTACAGAAACACCGCTAGTTATTGTAGATACACAACGCGGAGGCCCAAGTACAGGACTTCCTACAAAACAAGAGCAATCTGACTTAATGGCGATGATTTACGGTACGCATGGAGAAATTCCAAAGGTGGTTCTCGCGCCAAGTACAGTAGAAGAGGCATTCTATGATGCTATGGAAGCGTTTAATATCGCTGAAGAATACCAATGTCCGGTTATTCTTTTAACAGATTTGCAATTATCCCTAGGAAAACAAACGGCAGAGCCGTTAGATTATAATAAAATTCAAATCCGCCGCGGAAAGCTGGACTTAAATGCACAGCCGGAAAGACAAGGAAAAGAATATTTCAAGCGTTATGAAGTGACTCAGGATGGCGTTTCTCCACGTGTGATTCCTGGAACGAAAAATGGTATTCACCACGTAACAGGTGTAGAGCATGCAGAAACAGGAAAGCCATCTGAATCAGCAGCTAATCGTATCGCCCAAATGGATAAACGTATGCGTAAGCTAGATAGCTTACATTCTAGATTTGACACCCCTGTATTCAAAAATGCAAAGCATGAGCAAGCAGACGTCCTGCTAGTCGGTTTTAACTCCACACGCGGGACAATCGAGGAAGCGATGGAGCGTTTAGAGCGAGATGGATTGAAAGTAAATCATGCCCATATTCGCCTAATTCATCCATTCCCGAAACAGGAGCTTCTGCCGCTTGTGCAAGATGCAAAGAAAGTGGTTGTTGTAGAAAACAACGCGACTGGACAGCTTGCAAACATTATTAAAATGAACCTTGGCCATGGTGAGAAGATTTCCAGTTTCTTGAAGTATGATGGAAATCCATTCCTGCCAAAAGAAATCTACAACGAATGCAAAAAAGGGGTTGTTTTAAATGGCAACATTTAAAGAATTTCGCAATGATGTAAAACCAAACTGGTGTCCAGGATGCGGAGATTTCTCCGTGCAAGCTGCGATTCAACGTGCCGCTGCAAATGCAGGATTGGAGCCTGATCAAATGGCAGTTGTGTCCGGTATCGGATGTTCTGGCCGTATCTCTGGTTACATCAACTCGTACGGCTTCCACGGCATTCATGGTCGTGCTCTTCCAATCGCGCAGGGCGTGAAAATGGCAAACCGTGATTTAACAGTTATTGCTGCAGGTGGCGATGGTGACGGTTTTGCGATTGGTATGGGTCATACAATTCATGCAATTCGTCGTAATATCGATTTAACATACATCGTTATGGATAACCAAATCTATGGTTTAACAAAAGGACAAACATCTCCGCGAAGCAGCGCTGGCTTCAAAACAAAGAGTACGCCGCAAGGCTCTATTGAACCTGCATTGTCTGTTATGGAAATGGCATTAACAGCAGGTGCAACATTTGTAGCGCAAAGCTTCTCCAGTGATTTGAAGGAATTAACACAAATCATTGAAGCTGGAATTAATCATAAAGGATTCTCTTTAATTAATGTGTTTAGTCCATGTGTAACATATAACAAGATCAACACATATGACTGGTTCAAAGAAAATTTAAAGCGGCTAGGTAGTGTAGAAGGCTATGATCCATCTAACCGTATGATGGCAATGCAAACATTGATGGAAAACGATGGTCTTGTCACAGGTATTATCTATCAGAACAAGCAGCAACCTTCTTACCAAGAGCTTATTAAAGGATATAGTGAACAGCCTCTGTCTCAAGCAAACCTTTCCTTAGACAAAGACATGTTTGATGAGCTTGTAGCAGAATTTATGTAAGCGAGGAAGCCTCTCTGGTGACAGGGGGGTTTTTGTATACCACTGTGGGAAAGTATACATTTCCAGCTAGAAGTGAATTCGACGGGGTCGGAAATGTTAGGAATACAGCATAAGTGCAACTATGCCTCTGTCTTCGCCCAAGAGCAGGGCTCGCCAGTCAGCGAGTTTTCTTTATAAGGAATCTGATATTTTAGTAAACCTTTCTATACTGGGGAAGTTCAAAATAACAGAACTGTAGTTGAAACCTGTAAGTGTTTGTATCGTTATAAACTTGTGTTAAGATGCTATGATAGACACAGCCCCTCTATATTGTTTAATTAAGACAAACGCTTTATACTATAATAATGTGTGCAAAAGAAACAAGATGCACAATAGTATGCAAAGAAATTGTATATGGAGGGAGATTCGTCGTGAACGAACAACAACGATTGCAAAGTCAACAAGTGAATTCTTCGGACAAAAAATCCGATCAGGATTACAGCAAATATTTTGAGAAAGTGTACCAACCGCCTTCTTTAAAGGATGCAAAAAAACGCGGAAAAGAAGAGATTCAAGTTCATCGTGACTTTGAGATTTCTGAAGAGTTCCTAGGTATGGGGACAGGCAAGAAGTTTTACATCCGCACATATGGCTGTCAAATGAATGAGCATGATACAGAGGTAATGGCCGGTATTTTTATGGCGCTTGGCTATGAGCCTACTTTTACAGTTGAGGATGCAGATGTCGTTTTACTTAACACCTGTGCAATCCGTGAAAATGCCGAAAATAAAGTATTTGGTGAAATTGGTCATTTAAAACCGCTTAAGATGAAAAATCCTGATCTTTTAATTGGGGTATGCGGCTGTATGTCACAGGAAGAGTCCGTTGTCAACAAAATCATGAAAACTCATCAATTTGTTGATATGGTATTTGGTACGCATAATATTCACCGTCTTCCAAACATTTTGCGTGAAGCGATGTTTTCGAAGGCAACGGTGGTAGAGGTATGGTCGAAGGAAGGTGACGTAATGGAAAACCTTCCGAAGGTACGCCGCGGCGATATTAAAGCATGGGTAAATATTATGTACGGCTGTGATAAGTTCTGCACATACTGTATTGTGCCGTATACACGCGGTAAGGAACGCAGCCGACGTCCAGAGGATATCATTCAAGAAGTTCGCCATTTGGCAGCTCAGGGTTATAAAGAGATTACGCTTCTTGGTCAAAACGTTAACGCCTATGGTAAAGACTTTGAAGATATGAAATACGGCCTTGGCGATTTAATGGATGAAATCCGTAAAATTGATATTCCGCGCATTCGTTTTACAACAAGCCATCCTCGTGATTTTGATGACCGTCTTATTGAGGTTTTAGCGAAGGGCGGCAACCTTGTAGAGCATATTCATTTGCCAGTACAATCTGGCAGCACGGAAGTATTGAAAATGATGGCGCGTAAGTATACGCGTGAGCAATATTTGGAGCTTGTTCGCAAAATCAAAGAGGCTATTCCTGGTGTTACCTTAACAACAGATATTATTGTCGGATTCCCGAACGAGACGGAAGAACAATTTGAAGATACGTTATCACTTTACCGTGAAGTAGGGTATGACAGCGCGTATACATTTATCTACTCTCCTCGCGAAGGCACGCCTGCAGCAAAGATGGAAGATAATGTGCCGATGGCTGTGAAGAAGGAGCGTTTGCAGCGCTTGAACGCACTTGTGAACGAGCTATCTGCGGAAAAGAATAAGGCGTATGAGGGACAAATTGTCGAAGTGCTGGTTGAGGGAGAAAGTAAAAATAACCCGGATGTACTTGCAGGCTACACACGTAAAAACAAGCTTGTAAACTTCAAAGCTCCAAAGTCTACAATCGGTCAGCTTGTGCAGGTGAAAATTAAAGCAGCGAAAACATGGACACTAGATGGAGAAATGTTAGAAAAGCCAATTGAGGTGAAGTAGTATATGACACAATATACAAAAGATGACATTGTTGCACGAGCAAGGGAATTAGCGAAAATGATTTCTGAAACAGAAGAAGTAGACTTCTTTAAGCGTGCAGAGGCGAAAATTCACCAAAATGAAACAATTAAGCAAACAGTCAGCCAAATTAAGGCGCTGCAAAAGCAGGCTGTGAATTTGCAGCATTATGGAAAGACGGAAGCATTGAAGAAGGTAGAATCTGAAATCGATGCATTGCAAGACAAGCTTGATGAAATTCCAATTGTGCAGGAGTTTCAGTCCTCGCAGGCATATGTGAACGATTTGCTGCAGCTTGTTGCCAATACCATTTCCAATACGGTAACAGATGAGATTTTGTTATCGACAGGAGGAGATGTGCTGATGGGTGAAACAGGTGCACAAGTGCAAAGCAAGCATAGCGGGAGCTGTGGCACCGGCTGTGGTTGTTCATAAAACAAAGGCGTTCCTCTTGACATAGAAGAGGGGCGCCTTTTTTGCGCTGTAGGCATATAAATGTCCAACTAGCAGCGAATTCGACGGAGTCGGAAATGTTAGGAGCAAGCACAGTATAAGGGCAACTACGCTTCTGTCTTCGCCCAAGAGCAGGGCTCGCCAGTCGGCGAGTTTTCTTTACACTGTAGGAAAGTATAAATTTCCAGCTAGAAGTGAATTCGACGTAGTCGGAAATTTTAGGAATATAGTATAAGTGCAACTACGCCTCTGTCTTCGCCCAAAGGCAGGGCTCGCCAATCGGCGAGTTTTCTTTAGCGCCGTTAATGAGGTCATATACTATATTTACAAGGATGAAAGAATGTAACAAAGCATGCTAAGCAGGGAAGTAAATTTGAAAAAGGTGATATATTTAATGTAGAAATCCCTCCTGTTGTTTCCTTATAAAGCACTCATATAAAAACTACGAACATATTTGGGCGTTCGCGCATACAATGTATTGTACGAATTCCGCAAAGGAAACGGTACATCCATCTCTTTTTTTTAGGCGATAGCACATTCCACGAATGTCACGCATATGATGAATTGAATATTCATTGAGGAGGGTTTGGAATGTCCGAATATAGAGAGATTATTACGAAGGCTGTTGTCGGAAAAGGCCGCAAGTATACAAAGTCTACTCATACAGTAGATCCGAAAAACTATCCAACGAGCATTTTAGGCTGCTGGGTCATTAACCATGTATATGAAGCGAAAAAGTACGGTAAATACGTGCAAATCGATGGCTATTATGATGTAAATACATGGTACTCGTATGACGATAATACAAAAACAGAGGTTGTTACAGAACGTGTTCGCTATGAAGAAGAAGTAAAGGTTCGCTATCGTGACAAGAATTTTACAGGGGAAGATAACGAAATCATTGCCCGCGTGCTGCAGCATCCGAATTGCTTAGAGGCTGTAATCTCGCCAAACGGCAACAAAATCGTGGCGACTGTCGAACGCGAATTTATTTGCGAGGTTGTAGGTGAAACAAAGGTATGCGTGAAGGTGAATCCGGAAGGCTGCTATGATGATGATGAATACTACTACAGCGTTGATGATGAAGAATTTGAAGATTTAGATCCAAACTTTATGTTAGATTCCGAAGAAGAGTAATACGAAGCTAGGGAGGCTTTCTTCCTAGCTTTTTGTCATTGTGGGAAAGTATAGATTTCCATCTAGAAGTCATTTGACGTAGCGAGAAATTTTAGGCATAAAGTATAAATTTCTAGCTGGAAGCCAATTCGACGTAGTGAGAAATTTTAGGAACAAAGTATAAGTGCAACTACGCCTCTGTCTTCGCCCAAGAGCAGGGCTCGCCAATCGACGAGTTTTCTTTATTGTATCCCCTATATTTGAGAACATGCTATAATAAGATGAAATATATGAGGAAACTAGAAAGCTGGAGGATTGAAATGGCACAGTATACGCCTATGATACAGCAATATTTAACAATTAAGGCAGACTATCAAGATGCCTTTTTATTTTTTCGTCTCGGAGACTTTTACGAGATGTTCTTTAGCGATGCCGTAAAGGCGGCGCATGAATTGGAAATTACACTAACAAGCCGCGATGGCGGCGGAAGCGAGCGCATTCCAATGTGCGGGGTGCCGTATCATTCCGCTAGAAACTATATAGAGCAGTTAATTGAAAAAGGATATAAGGTTGCCATTTGTGAACAGGTAGAGGATCCGAAAACAGCTAAGGGGGTTGTGCGCCGCGAAGTTGTACAGCTTATCACACCCGGCACGATGATGGAGGGACGCTCTCTTGATGAGAAGGAGAATAACTTTCTCGTGTCGATTACGAGCTTTGAGGATGGTTCCTATGGACTAGCATGCAATGACTTAACAACAGGACAAAACACGGTCACTTTGCTGTATGGCTCGATGGAGGATGTGCTGCTGGAAGTGCACGGACTGGGAGCAAAGGAGGTTGTCGTTAGCTCCTCATTTTCCGGAGATGAACTGAAGAAGCTAACCGATCTTTTGAAAATTACAGTTTCCTATGAGGAGGATACATCGATTCCGGAAGGCTTGGAGCATGTCGCACGGGATCTGCAGGAAACAAAGCTCGTCGAGACGGTTGGACGCTTGCTTCGTTATGTTTGGCGTACGCAAAAGCGTTCGTTAGATCATTTGCAGCCGGTAGAGATGTATCAAAGCAACCATTTTATGAAAATGGATGTGCACTCAAAGCGCAATCTGGAGCTAACGGAGACGATTCGTACGAAGGAAAAGGCGGGGTCTCTGCTATGGCTGCTCGATAAAACCAAAACAGCAATGGGAGCCCGCATGCTTAAGCAATGGATGGAGCGTCCGCTCGTCCGGCAGGAGCAGATTGCGCAGCGTCACGGTATGGTTGAAACGTTTGTAAACAACTATTTTATTCGTGAGGACTTAAAGGAAAAATTGAAGGAAGTGTATGATTTAGAGCGTCTGGCCGGAAAGGTAGCATATGGGAATGTAAACGCAAGAGATCTTCTCCAGCTGAAGCGTTCTCTCCTGCAAGTGCCAGGTATTTTACAGCTCATGGGAGAATTGGATAACCCCTATATATTTGAGCTGATGCGGGGGATTGACCCGTGTGAAGAGTTGGCTGCACTTCTTGAGAAAAGTATCCAAGAAAATCCGCCATTATCAGTGAAGGATGGAGACATTATCAAGGATGGTTATCATGAAAAGCTTGATCAATACAGATATATTAGCAAAAACGGAAAAACATGGATTGCTGATTTGGAAAAACGGGAACGTGAGCTAACAGGAATCCGATCACTAAAAATCGGCTATAATCGTATTTTTGGTTATTATATTGAAATTACGCGCGCCAATCTTTCTTCTCTTCCAGAGGGACGATATGAGCGTAAGCAAACACTAGCAAATGCGGAACGCTTTGTGACCGATGAGCTGAAGGAAAAAGAAGCGATGATTTTAGAAGCAGAAGAGAAAATTGTTCAATTGGAGTATGATTTATTCCTGCAGCTGCGCGAGCAGGTAAAAGAATATATTCCAAAGCTGCAGCAGCTTGCGAAGGCCATTAGCGAGCTTGATGTATTTCAAAGCTTTGCGACAGTGAGCGAAGAGGAACAGTTTGTAAGACCTGTGCTTAGTGCGAATCAGGAGATTGTTCTCATCGATGGCCGTCATCCTGTCGTTGAGAAGGTGCTTGAGAAGAAAACATATGTGCCGAATGATTGTGTGATGCGTGAGGACTTGAGTATGCTCCTTATTACAGGTCCAAATATGTCGGGGAAAAGCACATATATGAGGCAGCTGGCGCTTATTGCGGTTATGTCGCAAATCGGCTGCTTTGTACCAGCGAAAGAGGCGGTTCTGCCTGTCTTCGATCAAATTTTTACACGCATAGGGGCTGCGGATGACTTAATTTCGGGTCAAAGTACATTTATGGTTGAAATGCTTGAGGCCAAACATGCAATCGCAAATGCGACACACAGAAGCCTGATTTTATTTGATGAGATTGGACGCGGAACATCCACGTATGATGGCATGGCGCTGGCGCAGGCGATCATTGAATATATTCATCATCATATTGGGGCTAAAACATTATTTTCCACTCATTATCATGAGCTGACTGTACTCGCAGATCAATTAGACAAGCTGCAAAACGTTCACGTTTCTGCAATTGAGGAAAACGGTAAGGTCGTATTTCTTCATAAGATTAAAGAAGGTGCAGCTGACAAAAGCTATGGTATTCATGTTGCGGAGCTTGCTGGTCTTCCTTCCTCGCTCATTGCACGTGCAAAGGATGTGCTCGAATCATTAGAAGGTCAAGAAGGGAATGAACATGTGCCAGTCGTTCAACAGGAGGAGCCATTGCTTGCAAAAGAAGGGCAGCTTTCCTTCTTCTCAGTAGACGAACGTCCGGCTACAGCACAAACGAATGCTCTTTCTTCACAGGAAAAAGAGATACTAAACCAATTCCAAACAATGGATCTATTAGATATGACGCCGCTTGAAGCATTAAATGAAATGTATAAGCTGCAAAAAAAGCTAAAGAAGGGATAAAAAATGGGGAAAATTCGAAAGCTTGACGAACAGCTGTCCAATCTCATCGCGGCAGGCGAGGTTGTAGAACGACCTGCTTCTGTTGTAAAAGAGCTCGTTGAAAATGCGGTTGATGCCAACAGTACGATGGTTGAGATTCACCTTGAAGAAGCAGGCTTATCGAGTATTCGCATTCTTGATAATGGCGATGGTATAGCGGAAGATGATTGCCTATTGGCATTTGATCGTCATGCGACAAGCAAGATTCAAGATGAAAATGACTTGTTTCGCATTCGTACACTTGGTTTTCGCGGCGAGGCGCTGCCGAGCATCGCATCTGTCAGTGAATTAGAGCTCATCACAAGCACAGGAGATGTTGCAGGGACGCATCTTGTCATTAAAGGCGGCGAGGTGGCGCGCCATGAAAAGGCGGCAAGCCGGAAAGGAACGGATATTACTGTCCGCAATCTATTTTTTAACACGCCGGCCCGCTTAAAATATATGAAAACAATTAACACTGAGCTAGGCAGCATTACCGATATTGTGTATCGACTCGCGCTGTCTCATCCAGATGTCTCGTTTCGGTTATTTCATAATGAGAAAAAGCTGCTGCATACGTCTGGGAATGGCGATGTTCGGCAAGTGTTAGCCGCTATTTACGGTGTAGCGTCGGCGAAAAAAATGATTCCAATTCAAGCAGAGTCTCTTGATTTTACGATAACGGGCTATATGGCGCTCCCGGAACTCACACGGGCATCGCGAAATTATATTTCAACAATTGTCAACGGACGCTATGTAAAAAACTTTTCATTGGTGAAGGCGATTCAGCAAGGGTATCATACGCTGCTGCCAATCGGGCGGTATCCAATCGGTTTTTTATCAATTGAAATGGATCCGATGCTTGTAGATGTGAATGTTCATCCGGCAAAGCTTGAGGTACGTTTTAGCAAAGAGGCTGAACTTTTAAAGTTGATGGAAACGGCTATCCAACAGGCATTTCATAACCTGCAGCTGATTCCCGATGCAGCGGTGACAACGAATAAAAAGGTAAAACAAGAAAGTGTGCAGGAGACATTCCGGTTTGATCACCAAGCTTCTGATGCTTCTTTGGGGGCCCGTACATTTGTAAATGAGTACATGCCGCCTGCTGCACCTATTGTGCAGGAGGAAGCGGTGCTGAAGCAGGAATACATCCAGCCTAAGGCTGCTGTACAGGAGAAGATTCAGTATGAAGCAGCTGCAGAGGATACGTTTGTGCTAGAAGAACTAGAAGAAGCAGCAGACGATGGTACGTTTGAGGAGTGTCCGCCAACAAACGGCAATGAACTGCCTCCTCTGTATCCAATTGGGCAGATGCACGGCACGTATATTTTAGCGCAAAATGATCAAGGGTTATATATACTTGACCAGCACGCGGCACAGGAGAGAATCAACTATGAATATTTCCGGGAGAAGGTTGGGCAGGTTGCTTCCGAAGTGCAGGAGCTGCTTGTTCCATACCGCATTGATGTTTCTCTGCCTGAATTTTTGCGGCTTGAGGAGCAGCTCGAGGAACTTCAAAAGGTTGGATTGTTTCTAGAGCCGTTTGGTCATCAAAGCTTTCTTGTGCGCTCGCACCCGACATGGTTTCCGAAAGGGCAAGAGGTTGAAATTATTGAGGAAATGATGCAGCAGGTACTAAAGTTGAAGCGCGTCGATATCCGCAAGCTGCGGGAAGAAGCGGCGATTATGATGAGTTGCAAGGCTTCCATTAAAGCAAATCAATATATTACAAATGATGAGATCTTTGCGTTGCTTGAGGATTTGAGAAGAACGACAAATCCATATACATGTCCGCATGGCAGACCAATTCTTGTGCATCATTCGACGTATGAGCTGGAGAAGATGTTTAAGCGGGTGATGTAAAATATATAAGCGCCAAATCCTTGTGTATCAGGGATTTGGCGCTTGTTTTCTATACGCCTATTGGGGTATGAAGAAGCAAATGTTGTGATTATATGTATTACAGTAGTAGAAAAAGATATCTTAATTATGATCACCTTCTTTCAATTTTTTAGTATATGTAATGTGGATTAATGGATACTCCAACTTACTTCTTTTTTTGCCCAGATTATCAATAGCAATGAGGACTCATTTATGTCAAAATAGAACCATCATATACACTTTACAGCAGGTGTTTCGCTGACTTTGTCGAATAGCTGTAAAAGACAAAAGATTTTTCGCAAAAAGAGGGATTCATATGGTTATTGATCTACAAAACATTTCATGGATTAGACAAGGAAAGCACATTCTAACTGATGTTTCATGGCAGGTAAATCGCGGTGAGAATTGGTGTATCGTTGGCTTGAATGGTTCAGGAAAGACAACGCTTTTAAATATTTTAACAGGCTATATTTGGCCGTCCGCAGGCTCCGTGACAGTATTAGGACAGCGGTATGGAACGATTAAGCTGCCGGAATTCCGAAAACGCATCGGTCTTGTCAGCTCGTCCTTGCAGCAAAGATTTTATGGTCATGAAACAGCGGAAGAGGTTGTGATGAGCGGCAAGTTTGCGACAATTGGGCTGTATGAAGGAGTAGAAGAGAGCGATGAGCAAAGGGCGCGGGAACTTCTTGTTTTATTTGGATGTGAAAAACTTATTGGAAGGCAATATCATACGTGCTCGCAAGGAGAACAGCAGAAAGTATTAATTGCAAGAGCATTAATGGCTTCCCCGGATATTTTAATCTTGGATGAGCCGTGTACAGGACTAGATTTATTGTCACGGGAGCAGGTGCTCGCTATGATTGCCGATATCGCTTCGGAGCCGGATGCGCCAACGCTTATTTACGTGACGCATCATATTGAAGAAATCATTCCATGCTTTACACATACACTTCTTCTTAAGGAAGGAACGATATTTGAGGCAGGTGCTACAGAAGGGGTGCTGCATGCTGAAGCATTAAGCCGTTTTTTTGACGTGTCGATTGAGATTCACGAACGCGAAAATAGAAAATGGATTGTTGCAAATCTCTAGAGAAACAGAGACGAAATATAAAATAGGTGTTTATATAGAACGCTTGTTTTGTATTTCGTTTTTAAATTTCGCTGTATTGCATATATTTCCCCGATAGTTGAATAAAAAGGGGACTATCCAAACATTTCTCTAATTACTTAAAAGAAACTTAAAAAGAAAGTCATTCCTTATTTTTACATTTTTTTGCTTTTGATAATCCCAATAGGATAATCGGGATTACTAAACCCAGTATTGCAAAATATGTAAACATCCATTTAACAAACGTACCTGTAGAGGGAATATTTGGGTATACCACTATGGATAGAACAACTAAAATCATGCCTAAGGGTAATGTCAAAAAACTATAATCTTTTAATTTTAAGAGTTCGGCTAGAGGTAAAGTAAATGCGTAAAAACAAACCGTTAGTGTCAACTACCCACCACTTAAACGTTAACACGTTTTTCCCACAAGGGGACTTCCGTTGGGCGAAAGTGGGGGCTTGAAAAAGCCTAGTTGTCTAGTCTGAGTCTCCGGTATATGGTGAGCCATAGCGAGTGACTACGTTGGATCAGTCAATACGGCTTTGTGTGATTCCCAAGCACAATCTGTCGTTCAGGCTCTGTAACAGTTCTAAGAGGTAGGAACGGTCAACCTGGTGCAAGAAGCTGATTCAACATGGACGAAGGGAAACAAACTCTAAGGAGGAGAGCATGTCCGTCTTTTTTGTAAAATTTCATGTACCATATTGGAAAATTTACGCTGTTTCTCTTCTAAAACTTCAGAAATTGGGTATAATAATCAGATGTGTACAACTTTATATAAAAAGAGAGTGAAGCCGTATGGGAGGAATACAGCAAGAAAAGGTCGTTGTCATTATCGGACCGACAGCGGTTGGTAAGACGAAGCTAAGCATTGATATGGCAAAGGCATTCGACGGTGAGATTATAAGCGGCGATTCCATGCAGGTGTATCGAGAGATGGATATTGGCACAGCGAAGGTAACGAAAGAGGAAATGGAAGGCATTCCTCATTATATGATTGACATTCGCGACCCGGATGAACCGTTCTCGGCAGCAGAGTTTCAACAGCTTGTACGAATGCACATTCATGATATCTCAAAACGGGGTAAGCTGCCGATTATTGTAGGCGGGACAGGGCTGTATATACAGTCTGCCTTGTATGATTACCAATTTTCAGAATCACCGGGAGATGAGACGTACCGCGAAAGTCTTGAAAGATTAGCAGAAACGGATGGAGTAGGGGCGGTATATGATATGCTGAAGCATGCTGATCCGCAAAGTGCTGAGCGCATTCATCCAAACAATGTACGCCGCGTAATCCGTGCGCTCGAGATTTTGCATACAACAGGGAAAACGATGAGCGAAACGTTAGAAGGGCAGAAGCAAATCTTGCTATATGATGCGGCTATCGTTGGTCTGACAATGGAACGGGACAAACTATATAATCGCATTAATCAACGGGTCGATCTGATGATGGAGCAGGGCTTGCTTGAGGAAGTCAAATCATTATATGAGAAGGGTTTGCGCCATTGCCAATCGATTCAAGCGATCGGATATAAGGAGTTGTATGCATACCTTGAAGGAATGACAACCTTGGAGGAAGCTGTCGAGGCTTTAAAAACAAACTCAAGGCGTTACGCAAAACGTCAGTTAACATGGTTCCGCAATAAAATGGATGTTACATGGTTTGACATGACGGATGGAGAAAAAAAGGAAAAAATTTTCAGCTGTGTAGAAGGAAACCTGCGGTTAAAGTCGAATAATACGTAGGTAGAGAAAACGAGGAGGATTCAATCATGAAGCAATCTATCAATATCCAAGACCAATTTTTAAACCAACTCCGCAAGGATAATACGTTTGTAACGCTGTACTTGCTAAATGGATTCCAGCTTCGCGGTCTGATTAAAGGCTTCGATAATTTCACAGTTTTACTGGAAACAGATGGAAAGCAACAGCTTATTTATAAGCACGCGATTTCTACATTCATGCCGCAAAAAAATGTATCGATTGAGCTTGAATAGGATACTATACATAAGGAAACCCTCTTATTCAGTAAGAGGGTTTTTTTTTGCATAATTGTAATATCGTTTGAGAGAGAGCTTCGTCTTAAAGCCCACTCGCTTTATAATCTCCTGTTCGCTCACTTCTTGTTCAATGAGTCTGAGAATAAACGTATTGCGGAAATGCTGGCCAGAGATTCCCTTCCGCAATCCCGCACGCGCAACCTCCTGACGAATCATCTTTTGTACGGCAATTTCGGTTAAGGCTTTGGGGGCATCGTTTTCATATACCCAACGATACGTATTGCGATTAAAATCAAATGCGACAAACAGCGGATCATCAGAATGATATTTCGGACGAACTGGTTCTGGGATGATTTTATAGTATTTATAGAGCTGTTTTTTGTCTTGGACGGAAAGTATGATCGTACGTGCGATACCGGATACAGGCGGAATGGAGAGAGTATTTGTTTCAAAATGAACATGGTGCATGTTTAATGAGATGAGCTCTTGTAAAGATAATCCGTAGTCAAGAAGCAGCGTAATGATGCTAATGTTTCGGTCAATCAGTAAAGAACGGGCTGGTAGTTGCTTTTCTGATAAATATTCAAGAGACGAAAGGATATTCTTCAAACGATGCTCTTCCTGTTCTGTAATAAAATCAGATTTGCGCAGCGCTCGGTCTGGTTGAATCACCATTTCCATCTCTTTCAAAGGGTTTGTCATACCGGGATTCGATAACTGGAAAAATTGATATAATCGATTGAGAACGATGAATACGCGATGTATCGTTTTTTCGGAATAATGACGAATCGTTTTTAATTCAAAAAAGTAATTTTCGTAGTCTTTTGTACATAGAGATGCCCATATATTGTTAGAAGAAGCTTTTTCTTTTTTTTCAAGCCAATGGATAAAATCCTCGATATCGTACATGTAACGTTTAATGGTGGATTGCTTTCTGCCCTTACTCGTTAGGTAAGCAGCAAATGTACGAATCGTATCGAGCAATTCATCATTTTGAATTCGCTTTGTTTCCAACATCTCACCACCCATTATACTTTTTCTAAATTATAACAGAAAATATCCCATAAATGTTGAATTGTTAGAAGAGCGCTAAAAGGTTAGGGGTGATTATATGGAACAGTCCATTCGAAAGAAAAATAGTAATCAGATTAATATTGTGTTAAATACGAGAACAAAAGCGCCCGCCCCTGTTCCACCGCCAAAGTCTACCTTGATGGAACCGTCCCCAAAGCATGAAATGCTAAAGCAAATAGAGGAAGAGATGAGCAAACTCGTTGGGATGAACGAGGTCAAATCTATTATTAAGGAAATCTATGCTTGGATTTACGTGAACAAAAAGCGGCAGGAAACAGGGCTTAAGGCAGAGAAGCAAGTGTTGCATATGCTGTTTAAAGGAAATCCTGGAACAGGGAAAACGACCGTTGCGCGCATCATCGGGAAGCTTCTGTTTGAAATGAACGTACTATCTAAGGGGCACCTCATAGAGGCCGAGCGTGCGGATCTCGTTGGGGAATATATTGGTCATACAGCGCAAAAAACGCGTGATTTAATTCGAAAGTCGCTAGGAGGCATCCTATTTATTGACGAGGCGTATTCATTGGCGAGAGGAGGAGAAAAGGATTTTGGCAAAGAAGCCATTGACACTCTCGTCAAGCATATGGAGGATAAGCAGCATGATTTTGTCCTCATATTAGCTGGGTATTCACGGGAGATGAATCATTTTCTTTCCTTAAATCCAGGGCTTCAGTCACGTTTTCCATTTATTATTGAATTTCCGGATTATACAGTCAATCAGCTGCTAGAGATTGGGAAACAGATGTATGAAGAGAGAGAGTATCAATTGTCCAAGGAAGCGGAGTGGAAGCTGCGAGATCATCTCAATGCGGTGAAATATTCTTCCGCTATTACTGCGTTTAGCAATGGACGGTATGTGCGGAATATTGTAGAAAAGTCGGTACGCTCCCAGGCGATGCGGCTTCTGCTGCAGGATTCGTATGATAAACATGATTTGCTGACAATCACGGGCGCAGATTTATCGTTCGAAGAAGAATCGCATGGCTTATAATTGGCATGTTGTTTCTCACAAAAAGGAAATTGAAAAACACGAAGCCGCGGCTTCGTGTTTTATATTTTTGTATTGCTTTTTTTCGCGCGATTTTCAAGAGCAGTTTTTGGGCCTTGTGATGCCTCATCTGGCGCTAGGCCTTGCGGATTTACGCTAGTTCCTTGGTTGGTACCACGATTTTTTTGCTTTTTTCCCATTCTAATCTTCCTCCCTTAATCGTTCTCACGTTGCTGACGGAGCTGATGATGTCGCTCCATTTTCTCGCTTTTCGCACGATCTGAATCAAATGCATTGCCTGACTGTCTTACTGAGCTTTTTTGTTTTCCTTTATTAACGTGATTGGTCATAGTTTGCACCCCCTTGTTCCTATAGTATTTGCATTTTGACACGAAAAAAACAGCCTGAAATCGGCTGTTTTGTTTGCACTGTAAGAAAGAATAAATTTCTAGCTGGAAGACATTTCGACGTAGCGAGAAGTTTTGAGAATAGAGTGTAAGTGCAACTACGCCTCTGTCTTCTTCACGAGCTCAACGAGCCGATTCCGCTTTTCTTATCTTAATACGGTTGATTCGTAAGTGATTTATGTGGCAGTTTCCAGTTGTACTGCACAGATAGCATCCGGCAGACAACAATGAGAACGAATAATCCATACATGCCAACCGCAGTATGAACAATGCCAGAACCAACGGCAAATCCCGCAAGGATTGTCCAAAATGCGTATACCTCTGCACGCAGCACGAGCGGCTTGCGCTTTGCTAAAATATCGCGCAGAATACCGCCGCCAGTTCCTGTTAAGACAGCTGCCACAATTGTCGCACTGATTGGCAGATTTAATTGCTGTGCATACAATGCCCCTTGAATAGCAAAGGCGGATAAACCAATAGCATCAGTAATATTCTCCCAACGCTTCCAATGCTTCATAAGTTTATTTGGAAACAAGAAAATGATAGTCATGGATAAAAGTGCAATTTGAAATAAGGAATCTTGTTTCCAAAATGCATCAAGCGGGTATCCTATTAGCAGGTTGCGTATTGCTCCGCCGCCGAATGCTGTTGCCATGCCTAAAATATAGACTCCAAACAAATCATATTCTTCTTCCATGGCAACAATAGCGCCACTGATAGAAAAAGCGATGGTGCCGATAATACCGAATATTTCCCAAGTCACGTTAAAAATCCTCTCCCCTTATGTGATAAGCAACTGGATGAATAATGCCTCCTCTGCTATTATAGTAGAAGGTTGAACTTTCGAAAAGAAAGAGTGAAGATATTTTGAAAGAAAAAGCAATTTTAGTCGGTTGTCAATTGCCGCACGATGATGAAGAACGGTTTACATATTCGATGGAGGAGCTTGCTTCGCTCTCTAAAACAGCACAAGCGGAGGTGCTTGTTACGACTACGCAAAAGCGTCCAAGGTTTCACCCAGCTACATATATCGGTAAAGGAAAGCTAGAGGAGCTTGCAGCTCTTGTGGATGAACTTGAGCCGGATATTGTAATCTTTAATAACGAGCTAACACCGAGCCAAATCCGCAACCTGTCAAAGGAGCTGGATGCGAGAGTAATTGATCGCACACAGCTGATCTTGGATATTTTCGCTCAGCGTGCGAAATCGAGAGAGGGTAAGCTGCAGGTAGAGCTTGCACAGATGCAGTATGCATTGCCGCGCCTTGTTGGACAAGGCGAAGCGCTATCCCGTCTTGGAGGCGGTATTGGGACAAGAGGTCCAGGGGAAACAAAGCTAGAAACAGATCGTCGTCATATTCGTTCACGTATTAACGAAATTAAACAGCAGTTGGCTGTGATTGTTGAGCATCGTTCTCGTTATCGTGAACGCCGTAAACAAAATAGCACGTTCCAGATTTCGCTTGTTGGTTATACGAATGCAGGAAAATCAACATTGTTTAACAGACTGACAGCGGCGGACACATTTGAAGAAAATCTGTTATTTGCTACACTCGACCCGACAACGCGCAAAATGCAGCTGCCGTGCGGCTATACGGTGCTTTTGACGGACACAGTCGGATTTATTCAGGATTTGCCGACATCACTTGTTGCGGCATTTCGTTCTACGCTCGAAGAAGTGAATGAAGCGGATTTTGTTTTACATATTGTAGACTCATCAGATGCGAATTATGTTGGCCATGAGCGGACAGTGCGGGAACTGCTGCATGAGCTTGAAGTAGAGAAAATCCCATCTCTTACTGTCTACAACAAAAAAGATGTGCAGCATCCATCTTTTTTACCGTCTCCGAAGGGAGAGAATATTGTAATCAGTGCGTTTGAAGAGCAAGATTTGGAGAGACTGCGTCGTACTATTGAACGGGATATGCTGCAGCTTATGAAGCCGTACCATATTGCTGTCCCTGCATCTGAAGGACGCCTGCTTCATTTATTAAAGACAGATAGTGTCTTACAAGAAACGGTGTTTGATGAAGAGAAGCATACATATGTGTGCAAAGGGTATGTATTCCCGAATTCTCCACTGAACGGACAAATCCAAAGATATACAGCAAGAAAAGGGGAAGAGAAAACGGATGTTTAATCGATTTCAGTACGGAGAGAAAATAGCTCCGATTGTAGCAAAAGTAGAACAACAGATTGCGGCAGTGCATAAAGGTATGGATGAAGTAGCCGAAAGCAATCAGTTTCGGGTGCTCGAGAGCTTTCGCAAGCATAAAATAAGCGACTCTCATTTTATTCCGACAACAGGATATGGGTATGATGATATTGGACGGGATACGCTTGAACAGGTTTATGCAGACGTATTTGGCGCAGAAGCAGGACTTGTAAGGCCGCAAATTATTTCCGGAACGCATGCTATTTCCACTGCATTATTCGGTATATTGCGTCCTGGCGATGAATTGCTATATATTACAGGGAAACCGTATGATACGTTAGAAGAAATTGTAGGGATACGAGGAAAAGGCATCGGTTCTTTTAAAGAGTTTCAAATAGGCTATCGTGCTGTTAACTTAACTGCTGAAGGAAAAGTGGATATGCCAGCAGTCAAAGAAGCAATTGGCGAGCATACTAAAATGATTGGTATTCAGCGCTCAAAGGGCTATGCAACTCGTCCGTCATTTACGGTGACCGAAATTAAAGAGATGATTGATTTTGTAAAAAGCATTAAGCCTGATGTCGTTGTATTTGTAGACAATTGCTACGGAGAGTTTGTTGAGGAGCTTGAACCGTGTCACGTTGGGGCAGACTTAATGGCAGGATCGCTTATTAAAAACCCTGGCGGCGGTATTGTGAAAACAGGGGGCTATATTGTTGGTAAAGCGCAGTATGTAGAGGCATGCGCCTACCGTTTAACATCTCCGGGCATCGGAGCGGAAGCGGGTGCATCATTATATAGCCTGCAGGAAATGTATCAAGGCTTTTTCCTAGCGCCTCATGTAACCGCACAGGCCTTGAAGGGTGCTGTGTTTACAGCTGCATTTTTAGAGGAACTTGGAATGAATACATCACCTCGCTGGGATACGCCGCGGACTGATCTCATTCAGTCTGTTCAATTTGATGATGCAGACCGTATGGTCGCGTTTTGCCAGGCTATTCAATATGCCTCGCCCATCAATTCACACTTTAAACCATATGCCAACTATATGCCGGGCTATGAAGATGATGTGATTATGGCGGCAGGAACATTTATACAAGGGGCAAGCATCGAGCTATCGGCAGATGGCCCGATTCGCCCTCCGTATGTAGCATATGTACAAGGCGGACTTACCTACTCACATGTGAAAATTGCGATTTGTTCTGCTATTGATGAACTTTTGCAAAAAGGATTGCTGCGGCTAGAGCAAACGACATAGAGGCAAGCAGGATAAAATGAAGCCAAATGCATATGATAACAGAGGGCTGGGATGGGAATAGACACGCTGTTGGAAGGTATCACAAAAAGTAACATTAATTGACATGTTACATAGCGTGTTATAGAATAAAGATATGTTATAAGGCGAAGGAGGAACCGAAGTGCACACACATGATCGGCGTTCTACTCCATTGTTTCCCATCGGCATTGTCATGAATTTGACGCAGCTGTCCGCCCGCCAGATTCGTTATTACGAAGAGCATGATTTAATTTCACCTGTCCGAACTGAGGGCAATCGTCGGCTTTTCTCATTTAATGATGTTGATAAATTGCTTGAAATTAAGGACTTGCTTGATCAAGGCTTGAACTTAGCTGGTATTAAGCAGGTGCTACAATTGAAAGAGGATACAGAGGCACAGGTACAGCCTGCTCCAGCAGTGCAGCAGGAAATACCGAAGCAATTGTCTGATGCAGAGTTGCGCAAGCTTCTTCGCGACGAGCTTCAGCAAGCAGGGCGATTTAATCGAACCTCGATGCGCCAAGGCGATATGTCTCGATTCTTTCATTAATATGGGAATTGCTATTTGTTTTACATAAAATGCTAGGGATTAGGAGGAAGGAAACGATGGCAAAGTACACAAAGGATGATATTTTTCGTATCGCAAATGAGGAAAATGTAAAGTACATACGCCTGCAATTTACAGATCTTCTAGGCATTATCAAAAATGTTGAGATTCCTGTTAGCCAGTTAGAAAAAGCATTAGGAAACAAAATGATGTTTGATGGTTCTTCAATTGAAGGATTTGTTCGTATTGAAGAGTCAGATATGTATTTATATCCAGACTTAGATACTTGGGTTATTTTCCCTTGGACTCCAGAAAAAGGAAAAGTTGCCCGTTTAATTTGTGATATTTACAATCCAGACGGCACACCATTCGAAGGTGATCCACGCAATAACTTAAAGCGTATTTTGAAGGAAATGGAAGCGCTTGGATTTACGCACTTCAACCTTGGGCCAGAGCCGGAATTCTTCCTCTTCAAGGTAGATGAAAAGGGAAACCCAACTCTAGAGCTGAATGATAACGGCGGTTATTTTGACCTTGCGCCAACAGATTTAGGCGAAAACTGCCGACGCGATATCGTGCTTGAGCTTGAAGAAATGGGCTTTGAGATTGAAGCATCTCACCATGAAGTAGCGCCAGGTCAGCATGAAATTGACTTTAAATACGCTGATGCGTTAAAAGCTTGTGATGATATTCAAACATTTAAGCTTGTTGTAAAAACAATCGCTCGTAAACATGGTTTGCATGCAACGTTCATGCCGAAGCCGTTGTTTGGGGTAAATGGATCTGGTATGCACTGCAACCTATCCTTATTCCGCGGCAATGAAAATGCATTCTATGATCCAAGCAGCGAATTACAATTAAGCGAAGTTGCCCGTCATTTTCTCGCTGGTATATTAAAGCATGCAACGGGCTTCACTGCGGTTACAAACCCGACAGTGAACTCGTATAAGCGACTTGTGCCTGGTTATGAAGCACCTTGTTATGTAGCTTGGTCTGCTCGCAACCGCAGTCCGTTAATTCGTATTCCTGCTTCTCGCGGTTTGAGCACGCGTGTTGAAGTACGCAGTGTAGACCCTGCTGCAAATCCATACTTGGCAATGGCAGTATTGCTTGCTGCTGGTCTTGACGGTATTAAAAATAAAATTGCAGTACCGGCTCCAGTAGACCGCAACATTTATGTGATGACAAAATCAGAGCGTGAAAAAGCAGGTATTGTAGACTTACCAGCTACATTGGCAGAAGCGCTCGACAACTTGAAAACAAATGAGGTTATTTGCAATGCGTTAGGACAGCATTTGCTTGAGCATTTCATTGAAGCAAAAGAAATTGAGTGGGATATGTTCCGCACGCAAGTTCACCAATGGGAACGCGATCAGTATATGAGCGTATATTAAAAACGAAAAGCCTTGACCCTGCTGGGGTTGGGGCTTTTTTGCTATGAGTATGATTCGCGTTGGTAGCTGAACCTGGGTAAGCTCCGATCTTATTTACAAGTAACGATTCACCATTCAGTTTAACGACGAAATTTCTTTTCCCATCATGTGTGAATGTGAGTTTCCGCTTTGTACATCGAAATAAACGATGTCATCCCCACATGTGTCTCGTGTTCATCGGGGATCTGATGATCCAGCTGTGGAAAGAGTGGTCTGAATTTCAACACGTTCGTGATGAAATTGGGACACGTATCAAAGAGGTTGCTGAAACAGGTAAATAAGCAAAAGAAAAAGACTTTTCATATGTTGAAAGGTCTTTTTCTTTTCTAGGGCAGCAAAACTTTTAGCCTATTCGCACACTCTGAAAACGTGAGGTGCTTATAGGACAAAGCACACCTGGTGTAGTCATAGCTGCAAATACTTCTACTCTATCACCAGCTTGTAACTGCAAGATACCAGACACGTCTAACGTACTTAATCCTGTTGTATTTCCTTGATCATAAAGTTTATTTACACCATTGACCCTTACAATTATACCCGCAATATAAGGAGTATTTGGATTATCTGGTGTAAATATAAGACTAGCTGCTGTGGAATAAAGCCCACTTTGTTGTGGAATAAACGTTGACGTCGCTGGATTATATTCATTGTTGATATCAAATTCTTCTTGTCCGTAAATAGTTACTTTAGTGGGAATATTAGTAATTCGTTGCGCTTCATTTGCGATAGCAGCAAACCCTGAATTGCACCCGCAAGTTTTATTATAATATGATCCCATAATCTACCTCCTTTCTTTATTTTTACTATCATTATATTGAAATTTAATAGTTTTGTTCTCATGCTTGTCCCTTATTTCTAAAAAATCAAAATGTATATACACTCATGTTCAGTTAACATAATCTCTCATTATCTATCGGTAGTCAATGTATTTAGAAGACTATTAAAAGCCCTCCAGTTTAGCTGAGGTTGGGCTTTTTCGTTGTCAAAAACACTTTTCGGGAAAAATCATCACTTTGATCACAAATTTCAAAAAACTCATTCTCCATGACATAATTCATATACTCTTCAAATCGTTGCTCAATATGGTTTCGCTAATTATTTCAAGCTTATCGCATAGGACCTTCTATTCCTTAATTCGGATGATAAGGTCTTGATCGTGCAATACGATGCACAGTTGCATGTATACTGTATTCCTAAAAGTTCGACTGCATCGAATTGTTTTTAACCGGAAATTTATACCTTCCTACAATACAAAAAAGAGACGCCGTTCATTCCCAGCGTCTCCACTTATCTATCAAAAATCAGCGTAAAAGCAATCCATCAAGAAATTCAGTCTGTACAGATGCTTCCCCGCAATCTTTACAGGTCATTATCGTTGCGCGGGCGTTGAATACACGGAGTATCTCGAGATCACTAGGACGCCAGCTGCTGCACTCATGTTGAGTATTCTTTTCGCAACTAGGACAAAGTTTCTCCAAAAGCTTAACAGCGGGACTACGTTCGATTATTTTCTCCATTTTCATATTCCCCCTTTATTTTATAGCTCTACACTTAAATTTTACCTTATTTTAGGGTGGATGTGATATGGTTTTAGTAAGATTTAGTGACATAAAAAAGAGAAATTTCATACGCAGCTACCCATTGCTCTTTAATCTACCATAAACATTCAGTTATTTATCCTGAGCCTTTCTATACTATTCTTATCTATTTGCTATTTGTTTCCCTACAAACTTAACACATAGTATCGATGGTGAATCCATGATTTTTTGTTATACTTAATGTCATAATATGATGAATGTACATAAGGAATGAAATACTAAAAACATGATACTTCTCTGTTGCAATTAGGTTAGTCTTTTTAAAGATTAGAGAATTGCAACGAACAAGCAAAAAAGAGGAAATGGATCAAAACAAGAAGAATCGCTTAAGAAAAGCGGAAAAGGTCTTGAACTCTCGGATAAAAAGAAAAAGAGGTGAACAAAGCGTGAGTGTAATATTAGCCTTATTAGCAGCGCTATTTGCTGCACTTACATCAATTTTAGCAAAAATCGGGATTCGGGATGTAGACTCCAACTTAGCAACGGCAATTCGTACAGTAGTCGTTTTGTTGATAGCTTTTATTATCGTTATAATTACTGGCCAATGGGATGCCGTATTTACAATTTCTAGAACATCTTTCGTATTTCTTGTTTTGTCAGGAATAACAACTGGATTATCATGGCTATGTTTCTTTAAGGCTATTCAAATTGGAGATGTATCGAAGGTTGTACCAATTGATAAATCAAGTGTTGTCATGACTGTTTTGTTATCGTTTCTCATTTTGCAGGAAGCTGCAACACCTCTTATTATTGCAGGAAGTGTTTTCATTACCATTGGAACTTTCATTTTAATTGGAAGAACATCAGATACAAAAAAGAGGAAAGGAACACAATCATACATTTTACTTGCTGTTCTATCAGCGATTTTTGCTGCTGTCACAACTATACTAGCGAAAATTGGGATCGAAGAGGTTGATTCTAATGTAGGTACCTTTATCCGGACTTTAGTAATCCTTATTTTTATATGGACAATTGTCTTCTTTCAGAGAACATATACAGAAATGAAAAATATTACGAAAAAATCTTTCTTGTTTCTCATCTTGTCTGGTTCGGCGACTGGACTTTCATGGTTATGCTACTTTGCAGCAATCGCGGTCGGAAAAGTTTCTGTCGTAGCACCGATTGAGAAATTCAGTGCTGTTATTACAATGATTCTGAGCTTTATCATCTTAAAAGAGAAAGCTTCTAAAAATACAATGATTGGCGGGGGGGTAATTACTATTGGTACAGTAATGCTTATTCTATAATGAACGATTTAATTAAGGAGCTATGACTGTGAGGCTCAGATATCGCTATATAATAAGATGATTTTTGCTGCCTTTTGCCTCTACTTCGAAGAGGGAATGTATTGTAATGATCCGCATTGCGTATACTAAGAAAAAAAGGAAGAATCTAATGATAGGATGTATTATCGCAATCATTGTATTTAATATCGCAGCTTTTAAGCTAAATAAAAGGCTAACAACGAATCAAATTGTTCATATTTGGACATTTACAATTGCGTTTCAATGCATCTTTGATTTTATAGTGGAATTTAAATATTATGGTTATTGGTATTTTAGTAAAGGGGTAGATTGGATAGGAATCCTTCCGCATACAATATTGCTTCCACCCGTTAATATGATGTTTTTGAATGGATATCCGTTTGAACATGGAATGAGGAAAAAGGTTGTATATATTGCTGTCTGGACAATAGGTGCTTTAGTGTATGAAACCATCACGTTACTTCCTGAACCATGGGGATATTTCCATTATGGGTGGTGGAAGTTGTGGCACGCAGTACTAGTGGATCCTATACTTTTTTTTATTCTGCTTAAATATTACAAATGGATATGCAAATTAGAAAGGCAAGCTTGTTAATGAAAAAGAATGATTGGTGTTAAGGGAGCTACATTCCAGCTCTTTTTCCGGGTTTTAATCTTTCTTTCATAAAATTTGAAATTAAAGTAAATCAACAAAAAAAGTGCCGGGAGAATGGCGCTCTTTTCTGCCGGTGTCATTGGTTGTGTGCAAATGAAATGAGGGATAGGTACCGTCGAGGATCCATATGCAGAGAGGATTTAAATGGTAAATTCTGTTATATAAGCGCATATGTAGAAAGAAGATGGAGAATATCTGAAAAATAGAAATGTTAAAATAGTTAAAAAGATTTCTTGGTATAATAAAAAAGAAGAGCTATTGTAAGCTCTTTTAATGGATATTTCGATATACGCCAATGACTTTTCCAATAATGGAAACGTGTTGTAAAATAATCGGCTGCAGTGAAGAGTTTTCTGGCTGCAGGCGGAAGTATTCCTTTTCTTTATAGAAACGTTTTACTGTTGCTTCGTTTTCCTCCGTCATTGCTACCACAATTTCTCCGTTATTGGCGGATGTTTGCTGGCGAACGACAACGAGGTCGCCATCGAGAATTCCTGCCTCAATCATGCTGTCGCCAACGATCTTTAACATGAAAACAGAATCATTTTCGGGAACTAAATTTGCCGGCAATGGGAAATGCTCATCAATATTTTCAACAGCTGTAATGGGCGGACCTGCTGTTACTTTTCCGATAATCGGAACGTGTACAACAGATTTCATTACGGTGGATGGTCCATCCTCCCCTAATATTTCGATGGCGCGAGGCTTTGTTGGATCGCGCCGAATATACCCTTTTTCTTCTAAACGTGATAAGTGACCGTGTACAGTAGAACTGGAAGCAAGGCCAACCGCTTGTCCAATTTCACGTACAGAAGGCGGATACCCTTTTTCTTGTACTTTTTGTTTGATGAAGTTGAGTATATCAAGCTGTCTTTTTGATAGTTTTTCCATACTTACACCTCGCTTTATAAGAGCTTTTTATTTCATTATAACATAAATAGATTTTTTCTACAAACGTAAGTTCGAACAGTTAGGCATAGTATGATATACTGTGCTGAGAGGGAGAGTGAGCGGATGAAAGCAATTATTTATGCGCGTGTAAGTACCAAAAAAGAAGCGCAGGAAACATCTTTAGAGAGACAAAAGGAAGAGCTGTGGAAGCTTGCCGGTCTTTATAACATGCAAGTTGTTGGTGTTGTGGAAGAGCAAGCGAGCGGCTATGAAATAGATCGGCAAGGTATTTTGGAAGTGCTGGATACAATTAAAGAAGAACAGGCAGAGGCAGTGTTAATTCAGGATGAAACGCGTCTTGGCAGAGGAAATGCAAAAATTGCACTCATGCATTGCTTGCGAAAAGAAGGCGTAACTGTGTATACGCACGCACATAACGGAGCGTTGCAATTATCTGATTCAGATTCAATGGTTCTTGAAATTATTGGCATTGTCGAGGAATATCAGCGGAAGATTCATAATGCCAAAATCAAAAGGGGAATGAGGCGCGCTGTAGATAACGGGTTTCGCCCAGAACGCAATTTAAAGAATCAGCATATAAACAGCGGACGTGATAAAATAGAAGTACCGATTGAAGAAATTGTCCGCTTGCGCCGCAATGAGCTTACGTTTGCGGAAATTGCGGCAACGTTGAGAGGATTCGGCTACGATGTATCCAAAGCGACAGTGCACCGCCGCTACACGGAGTACATGAAGCAGCAACTTGATATCTCAAAATAACTAGTATAAGATGGGTACGTAGTGTTTAGAAAAGGAGAGAGGAACTATGTTAAGTCCTGAAAAAATAAGTCGCATTAATGCGTTAGCTAATAAAGCAAAAGCGGAAGGATTAACAAAGGAAGAGCAGCAAGAACAGCAGGAACTTCGCAAAGAGTATTTGCAAACCTTTCGTGGACATATGTTAGATCAATTAAAGTCTGTAAAAGTTGTTGATGATAAAGGAAATGATATTACTCCTGGGAAATTAAAGAAGCTCAAGCAGCAAGGGAAAAGCAAGTTGCATTAAAAAGAGGCGGGGAAACTCGTCTCTTTTTGCATGAGAGATTGAGAGAATCAATGTAATCATGTATTTAGTGGGTGCTTCTTGCTAGCCTCTTTATACAGGGATACCCGGCTTGAAATAGCGAATAAATTTTATTTTTATTGTTGTGTGAATTTCTCTAATTGTTGTTATATTGAAAAAATTATAATGTCTTTTCAATAAATATTGCCAATACATGTTGTATAATTAGGTGTGGCAAGCTATCATATAGAGTGTGTTAATTGTCTATTATTTTTGAAAGGGAGAAAACTATGTCACATTCAATTGAACAACTTTCTATCAATACAATTCGTACGCTTTCCATTGATGCGATTGAAAAAGCAAACTCCGGACATCCTGGGATGCCGATGGGCGCAGCACCAATGGCGTATACATTATGGACACAATTTATGAACCACAATCCACGCAATCCGAAATGGTTTAACCGCGACCGTTTTGTACTTTCTGCAGGTCATGGATCTATGCTTTTATACAGCATGCTTCACCTATCTGGCTATGATGTAACGATGGATGATCTGAAAAGCTTTCGTCAATGGGGAAGCAAAACACCAGGACATCCAGAATACGATCATACTCCTGGCGTAGATTGCACAACAGGCCCGCTTGGACAAGGGATTGCTACAGCTGTAGGTATGTCTATGGCAGAGCGTCACTTAGCTGCAAAATATAATCGCGAAGCATATAACGTGGTAGATCATTATACATACGTAATTTGCGGAGACGGCGACTTAATGGAAGGTGTTTCAGCTGAAGCATCCTCTTTGGCAGCGCATTTAGGTTTAGGCCGCTTGGTTGTATTGTACGATTCCAACGATATTTCCTTAGATGGCGATTTAGACCGTTCATTCTCTGAAAGCGTAAAAGGCCGTTACGAAGCGTACGGCTGGCAATATATTCGTGTAGAAGACGGAATGGATGCTGCTGCGATTGCAAAAGCACTTGAAGAAGCAAAGAGCGACGAAAACCGTCCGACATTAATTGAAGTACGTACAATCATCGGTTTCGGTTCTCCAAATAAATCCGGAAAATCCGCTTCCCACGGTTCTCCGCTTGGTAAGTCTGAAACACAATTAACAAAAGAAGTGTACGGTTGGACTGCTGAACAAGAGTTCCACGTGCCAGAAGAAGTGTATGCACATTTCCGTTCTGTGATTCAAGAAGCGGGCGAGAAGAAGCAAGGTGAATGGGATGCATTGCTAAAAGGCTATGCAGAAGCTTACCCTGAATTAGCTACTGAGCTAAATAATGCAATCGAAGGCCGTCTTCCTGAAGGATGGGAAAACAATCTTCCGAAATATGGATTAGGAACAGCAACTGCTACACGTAACTCTTCTGGAG
>JBEPZN010000005.1:0-175086 GCA_041640875.1 Ectobacillus sp.
ATAAAGAAAACTCGTCGATTGGCGAGCCCTGCTCTTGGGCGAAGACAGAGGCGTAGTTGCCCTTATACTTTGTTCCTAAAATTTCTCACTACGTCGAATTGGCTTCCAGCTAGAAATTTATATTTTCTTAAAGTATAAAGAAAACTCGCCGATTGGCGATCCCTGCTCTTGGGCGAAGATAGAGGCGTAGTTGCCCTTATACTGTATTCCTAAAATTTCCTGCTACATCGAATTGGCTTCCAGCTGGAAATTTATACTTTCTTACAGTGTAAAACAAAGCCGATGATATGAAAAGTGATCTCATGATTTAAATGGAAGGACAATTAAAGAAGAATTTTATGGTACACTTATAAATAAGACAACATGTTTGAAAGTGAGGCATTACATGAGTAAAAAGCACAAGCCCAGTAAATTAAAAATGATTTCGCGAGGATTAATGGTAATTATTGGAGGTATTATAGCAGCATATGGGCTAGAAACCGTATTAATCCCAAACAACGTATCTGATGGAGGAGTGACAGGTCTTAGTATCGTTGCTTCAAAACTGCTTGGATTACCGCTAGGAGCTCTAATTGCAATTATGAACCTTCCTTTTATCTGGTTAGGCTATCAACAAATTGGTAAAAGTTTCGCGATTTATTCGGTTATCGGAATAGCTTCACTATCTATTGGTACAATCCTCTTCCACCATACCCCAGCGATTATTGAAGGGGATACTTTATTAATTACCGTTGTTGGTGGTATTATCCTTGGTTTGGGGATGGGGTTAGCATTGCGGAATGGCGGCGCATTAGATGGAATTGATATGCTAGCTGTACTGCTTTCTCGAAACTTACCGTTTGGGACAAGCGATTTCATTCTTTTCTTAAACGCGTTTGTATTTATTATCGTTTCAGCCGCATTCGGTCTACAAGGGGCAATTCTTTCGGCGATTGCTTACTTTATTGCTTCTAAAGTGATTCATATCGTTGAAGAAGGTTTGAGCGGCTCTAAAACCTTTAAAATTATCACAACTCAACCCGAATTAATGGTAGAGACTATACGTGATCGCTTAGGTAGAAGCGCAACGTACAAAGATGCTTATGGCGGTTATTCCAATGAAAAATTTACGGAAATCACATGTGTCATTAACCGTTTAGAAGAAAGCAAAATAAAAGAAATCATTAATGAAATTGACGAAACCGCTTTTGTTACGATATATGACGTAGTAGAAGTTAAGGGTGGTAATTTCAGAAAGCATAATATTCATTAGAGAAAAACCAGTAAATTTATAATGCAATACCCCCAGATCACCTGAAGGGTGAGTATGTTAACTAGAAATGTATAGGATACGAGGAGTTGAAAGAGAATAGCTATACTCTTTTATCCATTTTGCCCTGTTCTCTCCCCATTGAGAACAGGGTTTTTGCACTTTAAGAAAGTATACATTTCGAGTTGGAGGCCAATTCAACGTAACGAACAAAGTATAAGTGCACTACGCCTCTGTCTTCGCCCAAGGCTAAACATACAAAGAAATCGTTTTCCTCTTTGGTTTCAATCAGGTATGTTTTTTCTAAAGACTAAATGGAAATAATAGGAATAACATGATATTCCAGTTCAATTTGAACAATGTTTATACTATTTCTCCACCTTTGAAATTGAATATTTCACGCAAATCGGCCGATGTCATCTCCTGTAAAAACAATATTGACCGCTATAAAAAATTATTTTATAATGAACACATAGAGAAAACGTTTTCCTAAAAGTTATGAAAAAAAGATTTTTTACACTGTAAGAAATTATAAATTTCCAACTAGAAGCCAATTCGACGTAGTCGGAAATTTTAGAACTACAGTGTAAGTGCAACTACGCCTCTGTCTTCGCCCAAGAGCAGGGCTCGCTAGTCGGCGAGTTTTCTTTATAAAAGTATGCTATGCGATTTTGGTTATTTTTATCTTCACGGCATTTAAAGTATCAATATATTATTGGTTTTTGCCGACTAGGATTCAGAGGTAAAAGTTAAAAATTAAGCGTTTAAAAGTAAGCGCTTAATCACAAGAGGTATAACAGCGGTATTAATATGTAATTTTAATAAAATTTATAAAATGTAAAAAGGTGGAGAGATATGATGGGAAAAGTAAAGGTTGGTATTGTTGGATTAGGTCGATTAGGAAGACAACATGCGGAAAATTTAGCGTTCCGTATTCCAAACTGTGAATTATTGGCTGTTTGCAGTGTTATTCAAGATGAAGTGGAACAAGTCCAAAAAGAGTGGGATGTTAAATATACCTATACTGATTATGATGAAATGCTGAAAAACAAGGAGTTAGACGCTATATTTATTGCTTCACCATCTGGATTTCATTGTGAACAAATTGAAAAAGCTTTAAATGCCGGTTTTCATGTATTCAGTGAAAAACCGCTTGGACTATACTTAGAAGAAGCAGTGCGTGTTCAGGAGATAGTTAATAATCATCCAGACAAGGTATTTATGATTGGTTTCATGCGAAGATATGACAAGTCATACGTATATGCGAAAAAGAAAATTGAGCAAGGAAAAATCGGCGAGCCCGTTTTGGTTCGTTGCTACGGGCTTGATCCGGCAAAAGCAATCAATGGATTTATGCAATTTGCGAAAAACAATTACAGCGGTGGTTTGTTCTTGGATATGGCCATCCATGACTTAGATTTAGCTAGATGGTATCTAAATGCAGAAGCTAAACAAGTGTGGGCGATTGGTGGGGCGTATGCTTATCCAGAAATTGCACAGTTAAACGATGCCGAAACAGGAGCAGCATTGGTGAAATTTGAAAACAACAAGATGGGGATTTTTGTAGCTGGCCGTAACTGTGCCCATGGATATCATATTGAAACCGAGATTATCGGTACTAAAGGTACATTAAGAATTGGGACAACCCCAGACAAAAATATGGTATCTGTATTTGATGATAATGGGGTCGTGAAAGAATGCTCAGACGGATTTTTAGAACGATTTGAACAGGCGTATTTGAGCGAAGCAGAAGAATTTATTTCTTGTATTAGGGAGAACAGACAACCAAGTGTCACTGTGGAAGATGGGGTATTGTCTACAGCTCTTGGTTATGCTTGCAAAGAGTCATTTGAAACAGGAGAACTGATCTCGGTTCAATCCCCTTATAAAACAAAACCGTTATCTATTTAATCGAAGGGGCATGCAACTCATTATTTGATGACTATATAAGTCCATTTTAATGCTTCGACATATGTACAGCAGGGCAGTTCAAGTATTCAATGAGTTGCAGAGCTAGGGATATATCGGATTTTCAATTTGGACTTATATATGTTTAAACGTAAAGTAAAACAAGAAGTAGTGTATGAATTAGAAGTTGGTACAATACAGCAAATGAGGATGATAATGCATGAACAATCAAGGAATGAAAAAACAAAGGAATCATAAAAGTTTTTTGCAGCTTATTATAATTTCTGCGACATTTGGAGGGCTTCTTTTTGGATATGATACTGGGGTTATCAATGGAGCTTTACCTTTTATGGAAAGACCTGACCAGCTTAATCTAACACCAGTTACAGAAGGGCTTGTTACGAGCTCGCTTCTATTAGGAGCAGCATTTGGTGCATTGTTATGCGGTAGGCTAGCAGACCGCTATGGCCGTCGTAAAACAATTCTTAATCTTTCGTTTTTATTCCTGTTAGCATCACTTGGAACTACATTTGCACCCGACGTTCCAAGCATGGTTGCCTTTCGGTTTTTACTAGGGCTCGCTGTTGGCGGGGCATCATCCATGGTACCGGCCTTTTTAGCAGAAATGGCACCTCATGAGCAACGCGGCCGAATGGTTACGATGAATGAATTTATGATTGTTGGCGGGCAATTATTAGCTTACGTTTTCAATGCTATTCTTGGTGTTACAATGGCTGATACTGGGCATGTTTGGAGATATATGCTCTTTATTTGTGCCATTCCCGCTTTGGCGCTGTTTGTAAGTATGCTTGTTGTCCCGGAGAGCCCAAGATGGCTGGCTGCAAAGGGGAAAAAGGATGAGGCGCTGCGTGTTCTTAAACAAATACGTGACGAAAAACGAGCGAAAATGGAATTTAATGAAATTGAAGCAGCAGTAAAAAAGGATTCAGAGCTTGAAAAAGCATCTATAAAAGACTTTGCCACTCCATGGTTACGCCGCATTTTGTTAATTGGAATAGGAGTCGCCATGGTGAATCAAATTACAGGCGTTAACTCTATTATGTATTATGGAACGCAAATTCTTGAAGAGTCTGGCTTTGGTACGAAGGCCGCTTTAATCGCTAATATTGCGAATGGACTCGTTTCAGTGATTGCAGTAGTATTTGGGATTTGGCTGGTTGGTAAGGTGAATCGCCGTCCAATGTTAATTATTGGGTTGTCTGGAACCACAACCGCACTTTTACTGATTGCTATATTCTCAATGGTGCTTGAAGGGTCGGCTGCACTCCCGTATGTCGTGCTTTCTTTAACAGTTTTGTTCCTTGCTTTTATGCAAGCGTGTGTTGGACCAGTAACATGGTTAGTAATTGCAGAAATCTTCCCGCAAAGAATAAGAGGCCTTGGTGCTGGTATTAGTGTATTTTTCCTATGGATTGTAAACTTTATTATTGGTTTTACTTTCCCGATACTGCTAAGCTCTGTAGGTCTATCTACTACATTCTTTATTTTCGTCGTTCTTGGTATATTGGGAATTGGTTTTGTTTACAAATGGATGCCAGAAACAAACGGACGTACACTTGAAGAGCTAGAGGAGCATTTCCGTTCCCAATATGATAAGGGCAACACAAATAAACCAATTGTGAAGGCCCAATAAGAACAATAATTGTAAGCGCTTATGATTAGAAAAAAATGAATTGTAAGTATGCAGTTTACATATGGCTATCTATCCTATTACGAAATGGAATGTTGATTCAAAATTTACTAGTTTGACTGATGTGTTAAGTGACTTGAGCACACATCCATTATTCTTAGGTTGTTACCGAATGTAAAAGTCCAAATCCTTATAGTGTATATATCAGACCTTTATTAAAGTCGTACGTGCTTCTCCGAAATGGTGCTGTACGAGGGACTATCCATAACGAATGTGAGACAGCCTTATATATCGAGGCTGTCTTTTTCTGTGTTCTGTACATAACTTTCTCTTTGCTCCTTGTATTTAGAAGGGGTGGAATAAGCAAGTGTAAAATCGGAATATATCCAGCTTCTTCAGTTTATTAAAAAGAAAAATAACTCTCCTCTTATAAAGTAAAAAAGCAGCTTTATAGAAGGAGAAATAGGAGCAATTATAGTAGCATGAAGCATTTCATGTTACTATGTTAATGTTAGATAATTAAAGATAGTAAGGAGAAAGGGAAAGGAGGCCTATTATTGTGAAACCAACTATTCGTAATGTCGCTCAAGAAGCTGGAGTTTCGATTTCTACTGTTTCAAAAGTGATACATCAGACGGGAAGCATTAGCGAGCAAACTAGGAAAAAAGTACTCCAAGCAATGAGTAAACTTAATTATCATCCGGATATAGCCGCAGCATCTTTAAGAGGGAAACGAACAAAGGTGATTGGTCTACTTATCCCTGATATCTCCAACCCTTTCTATGCTGAAGTTGCAAGAAGTATTGAAGATCGCAGTTGTGAGTTGGGGTTTAATGTTATGATGTGTAATACAGATAACGATATAGAAAAGGAAAAAACATATTTATCACTTTTAGCTAGCCAAAGAATAGATGGTCTTGTTGTAGCTTCAGCTTTCCGAAGTACCGACTTACTTGAAGATATGGTAGAACAAGGAGTTCCTATTGCCTTAATCGCTTCGGAAATCCCGAAGTTATCCATAGATACTGTAACTGTTGATGATTATAAAGGAGGCTATTTAGCCACTTCATATCTACTATCCTTGGGGCACAAGAAGATTGCCATTATTGTTGAAAATGTTCGAAGTAACGTACCACGATTGGAAGCGTTTAAAGATGCTATGGAGGAGGCTGAATTACCTATACTGGATGGTTATATAATCCACACGGAAGCTCTAATCCAAAAAGGATACGAAAGTGCCTTGCAACTCCTTTCGTTGCAGGAAAGACCTACTGCTATTTTTGCCTGTAACGACTTACTGGCAGCTGGAGTTATACAAGCTGCTAAAGAAATGGGGTTAAATATACCGGATGATTTATCAGTTGTTGGGTTTGATAATACGGTACTTTCTACGACAACTTCCCCAATGCTAACGACGGTTGCCCAACCAGTGAAAGAGATGGGATTAAAAGTAGTTGATTTATTAACTAAAGAAATGCAGGCAGCCAAACCTTATAAAGAACGGTTACTCCTTTCTCCCGAATTGATTATTAGACAATCAACAGCTCCTTTACATTAGATGTCATGCATGTTCATGGTAGGTTCTACGAAGTCACAGAAAATTACGAGGAGCCTATCCAAGATTTTATGGAAGTGGACAGTGTAGAGCAAGTAAGACGTCATCAAGTATTATTAAATAATTTGATTAATAAATAGGATTCTGATGCAGGGCGTAGCTTACAGTGTAAAGAAACACCCTAATAGTTAGATTTTCTCTCTAACTATTAGGGTGCAGCTCAAAACAGTGTCATTATCATCGTAAGTTATTTAGAAGGGGTAAAATTAACTTTCATCGCTTGTGCTATTAAACTAGGAATATCGGTATTCTCGTGCAAGCCACGGAAGAGGTCAGAACCTGGACCAAAGGCATAAAGCGGAACATCTACGCCAGTGTGCTGAAGGCTTGTCCATCCTACAAGAGCACGTTCAGAGATTACTTCGTTAATGGCGATATCTGGTTTTTGAGCAGATTGGATTTTTTGCGCTTCTGCGTCTGTTAGGTCAATTGTAGTATACTGTTTAACTACTTCTTTCACATTGCTACGGTCTGCGTTCAGCTTGCTGACCATAAAGTCGCCTGTAGCAGTAACATTACGCAATACTTCCACTTTTGCATCATACTGACCATATCCTCCGACAGACAAAATGTATGATGGTTTAAATTTTCAATTCAAAAAGCCCCTTCCCGATTTAGAACAGAAAGGGGCTGCCATATTCATAAGGGACGATTGATTACTTTCTCCTTTTTAGGCCAAATGAAATAACTTGCAGTAATACACAAATCAATTGCTATAATCATAGCCCATACCTTAATAACTCCATAAAGTGCCTCAGTTCTTGAAGGATTGTCGATAAAATAAATCATAATAGCCAAGATAGCAGAACCTATTAAAAATGCAATGATATGTCTAATAAACCCTTTTGCATAATGCTTTGCAAGTGTAATTCCATACCTTTTGACAGGCTTAGCGGTTGCTGTTTTGGCTATATGGTATTGAAACCGTTCGTCCACCCATTGAATCATACTTTTTCCGAATGAAAGTGACACCCCAATGTAAACGGCAGCAAGTCCGTGGGCAACGGTGGCGGTTGCTCCCATATATAAATCCACGCTTGTTATTACGATTAATACCAAATCAATTAAAGGTGTTAGTGCAAGTAAAACGAGCCCTAGTTTCTTTAAATTGAACAAGTACCTTACTATTAAACCTAATAAAATGACAATCCAGAAAGATATCTCACAAGCAACGATAAGCCATGCAATAAAATTCATAATAACCTCCCTTTATCAAGGGTAAATAATATCCAACCCAACATATTTTAACATTAAATGGAAGTTAAATGAACTTTTTATTCACTTTATCCCATTGAAATGACAAATGTAACCTATCTTATCGCTTAGGGTGTGGCCTGTTTTCTTAGCCTGACGGGCATGTGTCGGGACCTATGAATAGGATATAAAGGAAAAAATTTACTTATAATCATACTAGTAAAATGGTAGAATAAAGAAAAAGGGAAAGGATAATGCGTTTTGATAGGTGGATTTGTGATACTTGGTTTATTGGTTATTACTTTAATAGACTATGCGATTTTTCATCAGGACAGTAGTCGGTGGGAATGGTTCAACAAGCAGAGTAAGGCATCCCGCATTGGAATTCTCCTTAGTGTATTTGGCGGGATGCTTCTTGTGAATTTTTTAGTAAACGTATGATTGTAAACAGGAACAGTGACATCTCTCCAAATAGGGATATATTAACTATAATTCAAAAAATAGGATATGTACGGTTATGCTCAATGTTAATCCAATCGGTGTTGTCATATTGGTCGGATTTGTTCTTGTGTTGGTTTTAGCCTTGAAAAGTTAGAACCGTTTGCTATTCAAAGTTATATCGGCAGCTATGATTACAAGGGCAGTGTTTATTCAAAGGAAAACAGCAATTTAAAGTTTAAACTGATTTGGACAGAAAATGGCAAAGCTTTCGAAGCGGATGCTGAGTATGGAGTTTATCCTAAGTAGATCATCTTTTTGCGAAGCTTTTTTGACTTTTTCTTAAAAGCCCTCTATAATATTTACTGTATTTGTAAATTTTAAGGAGGATTATTAAAAAATGACGCATTCTATGAGACTTCGTTTCCCAACTTTGAACCAGTAATTAAATACGTTCAAAGGCTCTGTTTGTGTATGCAGAGTAAACGGGATCAGTCTGTCCTTTTTTAATAATCTTCATTTCATATGAAAATATGGAGTGTGAAGAAAGGCGGATCGTTCTGCCTTTCTTTATTTATGTCTAATTCTCCTTCTTTTGTTAAGCAAAAGGAAGGTTTGTTTGCTGACGGCTCCTAATAGCCCTCATCCAATAAGGATGGGTCTTCTTCCCTTTACTCTAAATCACAGGCAGATTGCCTGTGATTTTTTTCGTTCGATTTATAAACGCACAAAGCTGAATTAGGGGGAGAGAATCATGGAAAAAGTATGTCTTGAATTAGAAAATATTGAAATCTCATTTTTAGATCAATCCGTATTAAGTATTCCGCGGTTAGCAGTACATCAATTTGACCGTATCGGAATTGTTGGAAAGAATGGAGCTGGTAAGAGTACGTTGTTAAAACTTATGAATGGCCAAATCAAGCCAGATAAAGGCCAAGTGAAACGGTTTGCAGAATTTTCCTATTTTGATCAACTCACATCACCTGTTGAGAATGAGGTAGATTATGAATTAATGGGAAAGCTTTCAATCCCGCAAACAGAAATTGAAAATTTAAGTGGCGGGGAATAAAACTCTTCTCAAAGAAGCAAGTTTCCAATTTCCATTAGGCAGCACCATTGCAATTACAGGCAATAATGGTTCAGGGAAAACAACCCTTCTTCGTCACATTTTACAACAAGGAGAAGGACTGATTATTTCTCCCAAAGCCGTTATTGGATCTTATGAACAAATGGGCTATCAATTTAAAAAGAATGAAACTGTACTTGCTTATACGAAAGAAAGAAGTGACTACGATGAAAGTAAAATCCGTTCGGTTCTTCATGCCATGAGCTTTACAGGAAGTGATTTAAAAAAGAATGTCAGCGATTTAAGCGGTGGAGAAGCGATTCGTCTAGTATTGTGCCAGCTTTTTTTGGGAGGATACAATATCCTGGTTTTAGATGAGCCGACAAATTTTTTGGATGTTTTTTGTATTGAAGCGTTAGAACGCTTTTTAAAGGCATATGAAGGTACAGTCCTTCTTGTATCACATGATCGCATGTTTATTGATCGTGTAGCAAATTGTGTATATGTCATGGAACACCAGCAGCTAAAATTAAAAAATTGATCAGGACAAGAAGCGGAAATACCTGTAGCAGAGCCATGGCAGGGGATTGTCTCCCTTGCCATGGCTGCATTTTGATTGAAATCAAGAAAACTCGCCGATTGGCGAGCCCTGCTCTTGGGCGAAGACAAAGGCGTAGTTGCACTTATACTTTGTTCCTAAAATTTCTAACTACGTCGAATCGGCCTCTAGCTAGAAATTTATACTTTCTTAAAGTGTAAGAAAAGTAACCTCTTATACGTATACTACAAATCGAGTATTTAATATTTGACTTATTCTGTATTAAACACTACAATTTGTAGTGTTTAGGATTAGACATGCTATTTATAAATGAGGGAATTCATCGGACTTAGTAATCTATTAAAGCTGTTAAAAGCAGTCACCTAATACTAATAGGGAGGGAAGCTGTTTTCATCCGTATTTTTCGAAAATACATATGTATCTAATAAACAAACAAGCTATATTTGTGCTGGATTTTTTAGTCTTCCTTTCAGATTAGCTGTCATACTACTGTGTCTTAAAATTTTTTAACCCTTTACACTACTTTATGTAGTGTAAGTGAAAACAAGGGGAAGATGAATGTACTTAAAACAAAAAATGGAGCTTTTTCCTTCAGTTATCGCTATTAAATCATTCGACGTAGTGAGAAATTTTAAGAATAAAGTATAAGTACAACTACGCCTCTATCTTCGCTTACCGACTTGCCAATCGGCGAGTTTTCTTCAATAAAATATACAAGAATGGAGTGGGAATAGTTGAAAGCAGAGAAAAAATCAAAGAGTGTATCCAAACAAGCTTCTCCTAAGTGGATTTTTTGGATTGTAGGGGTTTTTAGTCTATGTGTATTAGGTTTACTTCTTATAGGGAATTTCTCTAAGACGGAGGCAGTGCTCAACTATGAAAACCAACCTTACCTAGGGGATGCTGCTGCTCCAGTAAAAATTGTTGAATTTGGAGATTATAAGTGTCCAGTTTGTAAGAATTTTAATGATACAAATTTCCCTCAAATTAAGGAAAAGTATATAGAAACCGGCATAGCCGCTTTCTATTTTATGAACGATCCGTTTATAAACGTAGACTCTAGCCGTTCCGCTCTATTCGCTGAAACGGTGTATCAGGAGCTTGGCAACGAGGTATTTTGGAAGTTTCATGACCAGTTATACAACAAACAGCCGGAGGATTTGAAATATGAAGCAATAGACTTATATACAGAATCTTTTCTAAAAGACACACTGAAAGAAGTCGCGAATGATGATGATACAAATAAGGTCATGGAGGCATTTCAGCAGAAAAAAGCAGAAGCCGCTTTAGAACAGGATTTGTTGTATGTCAAAAACCTTGGGGTTAATGGAACACCAACTTTATTTATCAATGGAAAGAAATTTGAAGGGAATACATGGGATGAATTTGACCAGATGGTAGAGGATGCGGCGAAGGAGAAGAAATAACAGTGAATCTATTATTTATTTTATCTTGGCTGGCAGCTATCTTGGCTACATTAGGGAGTTTATTTTTTAGCGAGGTTATGCACTTTATTCCTTGTGCCCTCTGTTGGTATCAACGGATTTTAATGTATCCATTGACCGTTTTAATCGGGATTGCTTTTTATAATAAAGACCGAACAATCTATAAGTATGTTCTTCCGCTTTCTATAACAGGAATGCTTGTGTCTGGTTATCATTATGGATTACAAAAGATCCCTTTTCTTCAAAAAATCGAGATGTGTACAAGTGGTGTTCCTTGTTCAGGACATTATATAAATTGGTTAGGATTTATTACCATACCATTCTTGGCATTTTGTGCCTTTACTATCATTACAATCACTATGCTAATGCTCCGAAAGCAGTCTAATGAGGCATAAAAGGGAGAAAAATCAGGAGTGGAAAACATCTTGGAGATGTATATGTTCCTTCGGAGCAGTGATCAATGAACAAACGTATTTCCTGCACAATGCAAGTATCATAACCTGTCAGTTGACAAGCGCCTTTATTGTTATTTAAAGAATACTGCACTGAAAAGGCATACAGGGCGACCTGTATGTCTTTTTCAACACTTTGTAGGAATGTATATACCAAGTTCCTTAAAATCCCCCTAGTACAAACAAAAACACCCTTATCCCCGCATACACATAATAACGAACACTATTTTCGCGGAGGTGAAGGGATGGGGTTATTAGGAGCAATTGCTTATATGCTGAAAGAACTTTTGCTGTTCGTTTCCTATGTCAAGAACAATGCGTTTCCGCAACCGCTCTCGCCTGATGACGAAAGAAGATACTTGGAATTGATGGAGCAAGGTGATGCAAATGCCCGGAATTTGCTAATAGAACATAATCTTCGACTGGTGGCGCATATTGTCAAGAAGTTTGAAAACACTGGGGAAGATGCAGAAGATTTAATCTCGATTGGAACGATTGGCTTAATTAAAGCGATCGAGAGCTTTTCACAAGGAAAAGGAACGAAGCTGGCAACATATGCAGCGCGGTGTATTGAAAATGAGATTCTAATGCACCTGCGTGCGTTAAAGAAAACAAAGAAGGATGTATCACTTCATGATCCGATTGGTCAGGACAAAGAAGGAAATGAAATCTCTTTAATTGATATTTTGAAATCGGAGTCTGAGGATGTAATTGATACGATTCAGCTCAGTATGGAACTTGAGAAAATTAGGGAGTATATTGATGTGCTGGATGAACGTGAGAAAGAGGTCGTCGTCAACCGATTTGGCCTTGGGATGGAGAAGGAAAAGACGCAGCGGGAAATTGCGAAGGCGCTCGGTATTTCAAGAAGCTATGTATCACGGATTGAAAAGCGTGCACTTATGAAGATGTTTCATGAGTTTGTAAGGGCAGAAAAGGAAAAGAAGGCGAAAGAATAAAGAAAACTCGTCGATTGGCGAGCCCTGCCCTTGGGCGAAGACAGAGACGTAGTTGCCCTTATACTGTATTCCTAAAATTCCCCACTACGTCGAATTGACTTCTAGCTGGGAATTTAGACTTTTCTACAGTGTAAAGAAAACTCGTCGATTGGCGAGCCCTGCCCTTATACTGTATTCTTAAAATTTCCGACTACGCCGAATTATCTTCTAGCTGACATTTATACTTTCTATGTAAAAAGAGGCGCTCCCCAGAGCTTGTTGGGGGCGCCTCTTCTTTACACTTTTTTAATTTTAAAGCTGCTCACCATTAAAAAGGAAAGAAGCAGCAGCAGCAATAGAAGAGCCCAGCCTGGTACGAAGTTAATCAGGAAATAGCCGAGCGTCACGAGACATCCTGCTACGGTAATCGGAACTCCTTGAAAATAGCCATTGGACTCGGATACATTAAAGCGTGCGAGGCGAAAAGCGCCGGAAGCTATGTATAATGTAGTGAAAAATACAGCTGGTGCACTATATTCGTGCAGTGCTCCTTGATATAGCAAGAGGGCGGGGGCCACACCGAAGGAAACGAGGTCACACAGTGAATCGAGCTGCTTACCAAGCTCTGATTCAATGCCTAATTTACGCGCAATCATCCCATCAAAACGATCTGATAAAGCGGCCAAAAAAATAAAAATAAGAGCAAGATTCAGTTCATTTCGGACGGTAAATAATATGGAAGCGCTTCCTAATGATAAGTTAAGCAAAGTGAAGATATTGGCGGTCTGGGCTTTGAGCTTCTTAAGTGTAGCATCTAGATTTTCTAGAAAAAACAAAGGCTGTTCACTCCTTATAGATTGAGAATAGATTTTAGAATATAATAGCAATATTGTAAAGAAGAAACACGTATTCGTAAAGACAAATTTTGGGAGGTTTCATATTTGCGGCGTACATTGTATCGATTTTTGATTGAATTAACAAACGGGCGAATCACGTCCTATTTGCTGCGCAGGTTTGCACAGTCCCGCCTAAGCGCCATGATAATACCATCATATGCAAAAGTATTCCAAATACAACATGGTGAGATGGAAAAAGAATTAAAGGACTACCGCACGCTGCATGAGCTGTTTACAAGAAGGCTAAAGGAGAGCGTGCGTCCTATTGACCCGGATTCGTTGGCGATTAGCAGTCCAGTTGATGGAGTATTTGAGGCCTATGGGCCAATTGAAGAATCGACTGAATTTGTTGTAAAAGGCAAGCGTTATTCCCTTATCGACATGCTGGGCAGCGAGGCAGCGGCTTTTGGATATCGAGGCGGTACATATATCTTACTATATTTAAGTCCGAGTCACTATCACCGTATTCATAGTCCCATTAGCGGCATTGTGCTAAGGAGGTTTGAGCTGGGAAGAAAATCTTATCCGGTTAACAGGCTCGGTCTTGCGTATGGAAGGGAGCCGCTATCAAAAAATTATCGGGTTGTCACAGAGGTTGAGAGTGAAGGGAAGCATGTTGCCATCGTCAAGGTTGGTGCGATGTTCGTGAACAGCATTGAGTTGCTGCATAGAAATGATGTTTTACAAAAAGGAGAAGAAATGGCGTACTTCACATTTGGCTCAACCGTTGTCCTTTTATTCGAGCGAGACATGGTAGAAGTGAATCCAGCTTTGCAAAGAGGACAGCAAATCCGTGTAGGACAACGGCTGGCAGTGCAGAAAAGGTTGTAAAGATGCCGATTTTGTGTTAGAAAGAGAAGAGCCTTCTTTTTAGATGGCTCTTTTTCAGTTTTCTTTATGAGATCCGAAAACTTTTTGGGCGTTCGCCGGTTGTGTTACTACGGGAGCAAAGGCGGGTCGTGTCTGCTTTTCTTAATCTATGATGAACGCTTTTGATCAAGCTTGTCCTCTAAGGAACGGCGAATAATTTCTTGTTTAATTAGCAGGATGAACTCAGGATTTAATTTCAGCTCTTTTGCTTTATAATAAGATTCAGCAAGCAATTCATCTGATAATTTTTCCATAGTTCCATGCCACCTCCTAAGAAATGATAGAGAAGCTGTCTGTATCGTTTTGTTGAGTATACTGTATCAAAAATATTCCAGTGTCACAACGCCTCGGTTATCCACACCTTGGTGTGGGCAATCTGTGCAAAAAATGTGTGTAATGTTAGAATTGGAAGAAAGCGTTTGTGTGGAAACTGTGTATACATTTATCCACAGAGAGATTTGCGAAAAATGCTGTCGAAACATTTTACATAAAATTCCTTTGAAAGAGATGAAAGTATGCTTAAATTATTTTTGCCGAGCGAATATGTGAAGAATGTATATGAAATTACGCCCGAGTCATTGACAGAACGCGGTATAAAGGGCATTATTACGGATCTTGATAACACGCTTATCGAATGGGATAGACCGAATGCTACGCCAGAGTTGGAACGATGGCTCGAAGGTATGAACAATAGCGGCATTAAGGTTACGGTTGTATCTAATAATAATGAACAACGGGTAAAGGATTTCGCTGACCCATTGCTCATTCCATTTATTCATAGCGCGCGCAAGCCGATGACCCGCGCCTTTAAACATGCGTTAGCTACGATGGAGCTTCAGGCGCAGGATGTTGTTGTAATCGGGGATCAGCTGCTTACAGATGTGCTTGGAGGCAACCGTCTCGGTTTATATACGATTCTTGTTGTGCCTGTGGCGCAGACAGACGGCTTCGTGACGCGGTTTAATCGGAAGGTTGAGCGGTTGATTATGCGGAATTTAAGACAAAAAGGTTTAATTCAATGGGAGGAATAACGATTGACAGAAACAATGAAATGTATCGGGTGCGGCGTTTTAGTTCAAACGGAGGATAAACAAGGGATCGGCTATGCGCCGCCATCGTCTTTAGAGAAGGAGCCGCTTATATGTCAGCGTTGTTTTCGTCTAAAGCATTATAACGACATTCAAGATGTATCTTTAACAGATGATGATTTTCTTCGCATTTTGAATGGCATTGGTCAGACGGATGCGCTTGTTGTGAAGATTGTAGATATTTTTGATTTTAACGGAAGCTGGCTGCCAGGTTTGCATCGTTTTGTGGGGAGCAATAAAGTGTTGCTTGTTGGCAACAAAGCGGATCTTATTCCGAAATCTGTGAAGGCGGAAAAAGTAATTCATTGGATGAAGTATAGTGCTAAGCAGCTCGGACTCAAGCCTGAGGATGTGTTTTTAATTAGCGCCGCGAAAGGAAACGGTATTGAGGAATTGGCGGGTGCAATTGAGCATTATCGCGAGGGAAAAGATGTCTATGTTGTCGGATGCACGAATGTTGGGAAATCAACGTTTATTAACCGTATGATTAAGCAATTTAGTGATGAAACAGAGAATGTGATTACAACGTCGCATTTTCCAGGAACAACGCTCGATTTAATTGATATTCCGCTAGATGATGAATCCTCAATGTATGATACGCCAGGAATTATTAACCATCATCAAATGGCCCATTTTGTGGATAAGAAAAGCTTAAAGGTGATTACGCCAACGAAGGAAGTAAAGTCGATGGTGTTTCAATTGAATGAGCAGCAAACGCTCTTTTTTGGCGGATTGGCACGTCTGGATTATGTGAGTGGCGGCAAACGTTCCTTCGTTTGTTATATGTCCAATCATCTGAAAATCCATCGTACAAAGCTGGAAAAAGCGGACGATTTGTACAAAAACCATCTTGGCGAATTACTGACACCACCATCAGGGGAAGAGCTGAAGGAGTTTCCGGAGCTTGTAAAGCATGAATTTACGATTCATGAAAGAAAAACGGATATTGTATTCTCTGGGTTAGGCTGGGTTACAGTAAATGAACCGGGCGCGAAGGTTGTTGTACATGTGCCAAAAGGTGTGGGTGCTTCACTGCGGAAGTCTTTGATTTAATACTTCTTAGAATTCTGATGATCTTCTTGCAAAAAATACAAATAGGCAAATGGAGAGAAGAATATGAAACAGCTATACGGTGTAATCGGCAATCCAATCGGGCATTCCTTATCGCCGCATATGCACAATGATGCATTTGCGGCGTTAGGAATTGATGCGCATTATCATGCGTTTGCGATTGAGGAGGAAAAGATTGAGGATGCAGTGAAGGGCTTTAAAGCCATTGGACTGTCAGGTTTTAATGTGACAACTCCTCATAAAGTCAATATTATGAAATATTTAGATGAAATTGATGAGCTAGCGCGGCAAATTGGTGCGGTGAACACGGTTGTGAATCGCGAGGGAAAGCTAATCGGCTATAATACAGATGGAATAGGGTATGTTCGTTCGTTGCAGTCTATAAGCAATGAGCCGCTCAATCAAAAACGCATTTTAATCATTGGAGCGGGAGGAGCAAGCCGTGCCATTTTTTTCACGCTTGCATCAATGGGCGTCGCATCTGTTGATATTGCGAATCGGACGCTTGAAAAAGCTGCAGAGCTCATCGGGTCGTGCAGCTACAGCATACAAGCCAAGGCGCTTACAATGCAGCAGGCGCAAGAACGGCATCATGAATATGATATTATTATTCAAACGACAACCCTCGGGATGTATCCGCATGTACAGGATACTCCTTTGCAGCCGCAGCAGCTAAAAGAAGGTGCGATCGTTTCAGATATTATCTATAATCCACGCCAAACAGCATTGCTTCAAGCTGCGCAGCAGCATGGAGCAGTGATTCAAAACGGCATCGATATGTTTGTATATCAAGGAGCGATGGCGTTTGAAATGTGGACGAATCGATGGCCGGATGTAGAGCGGATGAAAAAAATTGTTATAACAAAGCTTGGAGGATAAAACTATGTTAACAGGAAAACAAAAACGGTATTTGCGCTCGCAGGCGCATCACCTTACACCAATTTTTCAAGTCGGTAAAGGCGGCGTGAACGAGCATTTGATTAAGCATATTCAAGAGGCAATTGAAACACGGGAGTTAATTAAGGTAAGTGTTTTACAAAACTGTGAAGAAGACCGTCACGAGGTTGCAGAGGAATTGTCCAGCGGTGCGGGGGCAGAACTGGTGCAGGTAATCGGGAGTACGATTGTGTTATATAAAGAATCGCAGGATCATAAACAAATCGTTTTGCCATGAAGAGAATTGGAGTAATCGGTGGTACGTTCGATCCGCCGCATAATGGGCATTTGTTGATAGCTAACGAGGTATACGATGCTTTGCGGTTGGATGAAGTGTGGTTTATGCCGAATGCTTCCCCGCCGCATAAACTGGAGAAGCAGGTGACAAGCACACATGATCGGGTTGAGATGCTGAAGCTTGCGATTGAAGGGGAGCCGTATTTTTCCCTTTGTCTTGTCGAATTAGAGCGTCAAGGACCTTCTTACACATATGATACAATGCTAGAGCTCAAGGAAGCACATCCAGATACTAGCTTTTACTTTATCATTGGCGGCGATATGGTGGAATATTTGCCGAAATGGCATCGGGTTGACGGGCTGCTTGCGCTAGTCACCTTCGTTGGAGTGACGCGCCCTGGATACACGTTATCGTCTCCATATGATATAGTTACACTGGAAATACCGGAATTTTCCGTGTCCTCTTCGTTAATTCGCGAACGATTTATGGAGGGGAGAACAACTCGTTATTTGCTTCCGGAAAAGGTTCAGGATTATATTGAGAGGAATGGGGTATATGGAGCGGCAGCAAGCGTTGGAAATCGTCCGCAAGCAAATGCACGAAAAGCGCTATATTCACACAATCGGTGTAATGGAAACAGCAATTGAGCTTGCCGACATCTATGGTGCTGATGTGAAAAAAGCGGAATTGGCTGCCATTTTTCATGATTATGCAAAATGCAGGCCGATTGCGGAAATGGAACAAATTATAAAGGAACAGAATATGCCGCAAGATTTACTGGAGCATAATAAGGAATTATGGCATGCTCCTGTTGGTGCCTATCTGGTGGAAAAAGAAGTCGGCATAACTGATCATGAAATTTTACAGGCTATTACGTATCATACGAGCGGACACGAGAATATGACGCTGTTAGATACTATTATTTACGTGGCGGATTATATCGAGCCTGGCCGGAAGTTTTCCGGGGTTGAGGACGTGAGAGTGTTGGCTCGCACGGATTTGCGGGCAGCACTCCTGCAGGCGGTGAAGAATACGATATCGTTTTTGATGAAGAAAAACCAAACGATTTATCCGCGCACGTTCTACACATATAATGCATTGCTCAAGGAGGAACAAGCTGAATGAATGAACAACAACTATTGACAGTAACAGCTAGAGCAGCTGATGATAAAAAAGCAGAGGACATTATTGTTTTAAATATGCAAGGCGTTTCACCGGTTGCGGATTATTTTTTAATCTGCCATGGTAACTCTGATAAACAAGTACAAGCGATTGCTCGCGAAATGAAGGAAAAAGCGCATGAACATGGATTCCATGTAAAGCGTATTGAGGGATTTGATGAAGCAAAGTGGATTCTTGTTGATTTAGGTGATGTAATCGCACACGTGTTTCATAAGGAAGAGCGAAGCTATTACAATTTAGAAAGACTTTGGGGAGACGTTCCGCGCGAGGATATAACGGAAGCGTTGAACCAATGAGCTATGGACAATTTGCGTTGCTGTACGACGAACTGATGAGCGATATGCCTTATGACAAGTGGGTTGCGTTCGTCGACGCGAGGCGGAGAGAGGCTGGATTATCCGGCACTTCCTTGTTGGATCTTGCTTGCGGCACAGGCAATATTGCATTGCCGCTTGTCAAGGCTGGCTATGAAGTAACAGGTGTGGATTTATCGGATGATATGCTCACGATCGCGCAGCAAAAGCTGGCTGCAGCAGAAATAAGCATTCCGCTCTATCAGCAGGATATGAGAGAGCTAGAGCTTCCGCAGACGTTTGACATTGTGACGATCTTTTGTGATTCCTTAAATTATATAACGGAAGAAGAGGACGTGAAAGAAACGTTCTCTCGTGTATACCGTCATGTAAAGGAAAACGGTTTGTTTTTATTTGATGTTCATTCTCTCTATAAAATGCACCATATTTTTCTCAATGAAACGTATACAATTAATGAAGAGGATGTGGCGCTTATCTGGCATTGTTTTGAGGGTGAAAAACCAAACAGTGTGGAGCACGATCTTACCTTTTTCGTGAAGGATGAAGGGGACGTGTATCGGCGTTTTGAAGAGTTTCATGTGCAGCGTACATATGAACTAGAGCAGCTGCAGCATTGGCTGGAGGAAGCTGGATTTGAGCTGATAGGCATCACGGGAGACTTTGAAGTTAAAGGATCGTTTACAGATACAACTGAGCGCATCTTCTTTACAGCACAAAAAAAGCGTGCGTAGCAATATGGGTATTCCTTGATCAGAAGCTGCTTGGGGACAAGCGTTTCATTTACATTTTAGGAATGTATAAATTTCTAGATAAGATTTATTCACATAGCAGGAAATTTTAGGAACAATCTCTTTCTTACGATTAGATAAAAAGGGTCGGGTGCATCAGTAACTAGAATGCGCTCGACCCTTAAAGTTGAACTCTTTCTTGATTTTTTAATTTTTTAGAAGGAATTGCTACAAGTTTGTCGTACATATAATTAGCAGTCCTCAAATTGCTCACTTACCATTTCTATATCTTCTTTGAATTTCGTATGAGTGCGCTGAAGCAAATGCTCAAATACTTCTCCTAATTCCTCCTCCAGCACTTTAATTCCCTCTCCAGTAATACCGCCCTTAACACAAACCTTCTCTTGTAACGTCGGAAGTGTGAAAATTCCCTTTTCAAGCAGCTTTCCCATACCAATTAACATCCCGCTAGCTAATAAAGTTGCCTTTTCTTCTGTAATTTTTGTTTCTTGGACTGCTGCATCGACAAACCTCTGTAATAAATAGCTGAAAAAGGCTGGGCCGCAGCTGACAATGTCTGAAGCTACGCGTGTAATATCCTCTTCAATGATTGTGGGAGCAGAGATACCTGAGAACAAGGTAATGATGGTATCCTGCCATTTTTTTGAGCAACGTTTCCCGAATGTGCAAAGTGAAATGCCGGATAACGCGCGGTTCGTAATACTTGGAATGACGCGAGCCACGTGACAGTCGACAATGGATTCCAATTGCTCTGTGCTAATGGGACTTGTAATGGAGACAAGACATTTATCCTTTGTAAAGGAAGAAGCCGCCTCCTTTAAAATGGGATATATTTCAAGAGGCCTTGCACAAATGAAAATGATATCAGATTGTTCAATTACATCCTCTATCGTTTCCCCTACTCTAATGGTCGGATATTTTTCTCTTATGAGAAATGCTTTTGCTTGTGTTCGGTTAATAATCGTAAAACACGAAGGCTTGACCATACGTGCTTCAATGAGGGCGTCAATAAGAATGCGCCCCATATTTCCGGTCCCAATCATTCCTATGTTCATTGCTTCATCCCCTCCTTTGCAATAGCTTTCTCCTAAACAATATGAACTGTTTTCACGATTTATGAGTTTCGAATAACGGAAAAAGGAGTACGAAAAAATGGAACGGTATACAAAATGGGGTGTACTTGCTGCCGCTATCCTTCTTCTTTTGTTTTTGTTTTATTGGCAAACAGATCGAGGGAAGCAAGAAGATCCCCTTCCAATTGTTTCAAAGCAGGAGCAACAAACAGAAGCAGCAGAGCCGGAGACATCTTTTGTTATTGCTGATATTAAAGGAGCAGTAAAAAATGAAGGGGTATATGAACTGCCAAATGGTTCGCGCGTAAAGGAGGCAATTGAGAGAGCAGGCGGCCTGCTGCCAGATGCTGAAACGGGCGGTATCAATCTAGCCCAGCTAGTGCACGACCAAATGATGATTGTTGTGCCAAAAAAGGGGGAGCAGCCGCTTTCCTCTCCTTCTAGTGAGGGAGAAAAGGTTGCAATTAATATTGCGACAAAAGAGGAGCTAGAGCAAATTCCAGGAATTGGACCGAAAAAAGCAGAAAGCATTCTGCGCTATCGCGAGGAGCACGGTTCATTTCGAAAATTCGAGGATTTGCTTGAGGTCGAGGGGATTGGTGAGAAATCGCTGGAGAAGCTGAAGGATGAGATTATCGTTCCTTGAATGATTGACGCCTTAAGATGCTCTCTGTACACTAAAGGAAACAAACTACTATAAGGTGTGTGCAAGATGAACAGAATTTCATGGGATCAGTATTTTATGACACAAAGTCATTTACTTTCATTACGGAGCACATGCACCCGTCTTGCTGTTGGGGCGACGATTGTGCGTGATAAACGTATTATTGCCGGCGGCTACAATGGTTCAATTGCCGGAGGGGTACATTGCGCAGATGAAGGATGCTACGTGATTGATAACCATTGCGTACGCACTGTGCATGCTGAGGTGAATGCCCTGCTGCAGTGCGCTAAATTTGGCGCGAAAACCGAGGGGGCGGAAATGTATGTTACGCATTTCCCATGCTTACATTGCTGCAAGGCAATTATTCAAAGCGGGATTACGGCAGTATACTATGCACAGGAGTATAAAAACCATCCATATGCGGTTGAATTGTTTCAGCAAGCAGGTGTAAAGGTACGGCATGTTCCGCTTGCATATACAGTTACAACGCTGGAGGAAAAGGATATGGCTTCGCAACTGAGGGACTTGCTATCAGCTGTAGATGAACAAACAGAGCCGGAGGAATTACGGAGGCTGCTGCAGGAAGCAAAACAATTTATAAAGAGGTGAACGAGTTGCGCAATCAATGGGGGTATGCCGCAATTGCTGCTATGATTGGCATTGCGGCAGCCTACTCTCATGCTTCGGCGGCTTCTGTTACAGTTGCCGCTGTTTATGTTATATATTGCTTTTGGAAGCTGAGAAAAGGACCTTTTATTGTCTGTCTTATAAGCTTATGTGTCTGTTTTATGTATACAAATGAAATTGAGAAGAATAATCAACCTTCCCATTTTTCATCCGCTGCCCCGCTCTCCGCTGTTGTTGTATCTTCTCCCATAATAGACGGAGACAAGCTCTCGTTTACTGCAAAAACAATGAAGCAGGAAAAATTTAGAATGGTTTATACTATTTCATCGCTCAAAGAGAAGGAAGCATTAAAGGATATGCGAGCCGGAATGGTTTGTACATTTACAGGAGAGCGGGATGACCCGCAGCCTGCCCGAAACTTCGGTTCCTTTGACTATAAGGAGTATTTACATCGGCAACATATTCATTCCATCTACAACATCTCCTCTTTTTCCTCCTGTTATGAAGACCCCTCCTTTTGGCAGTGGCTGTTCTCCATCCGTCAGCAGGCTCTGCAATATGTGCAAGATAACTTCTCCAAAGAAGCAGCCAGCTTTATTAACGCTCTTGTGTACGGTGACAGGCAGGCTATGTCGTCGGAGGTAGAGGAAAGCTATCAGCAGCTCGGCCTGATTCATTTGCTTGCTATTTCCGGATCTCACATTACAATTCTCGTCGCTGCATGCTATTATGTGCTGCTTCGGCTGGGCAGTACGCGAGAGACAGCGACGGTATTATTGCTTATCATCATTCCGTTGTATATGTATATGGCGGGTGCATCTCCTTCTGTTGTGCGCGCCTCTGTTACGGCTGTTGTGGTGTTGTCGTGCTTGTTATTTTCTACACGCATATCTGGTATAGATGCACTTAGTCTCTCCGCAATCTGTATGCTTATGTTCGATCCGTATGTATTGTTTGATATCGGCTTTCAGTTTTCCTTTTCAGGAACTTTTGTCTTGCTTCTTTCATCAACCTCTATTTTATCAGCGGAAAAACCTATGCTGCACAATATGTGGAATGTTGCTGTAGCAGCGCAGCTTGCTTCTCTCCCAGTTTCCCTTCACTATTTCGGACAAATTTCCCCATACAGTATTATATTTAACCTTGTCTACGTTCCGTTTTTATCATTCATCATTCTGCCGCTCTGTCTTTGTGCGTTATTTTCGTCTATGTTCCTCCCTTTAGTTAGCCAATGGGTCGAAACGATTCTTTCCTTGCTCCTGTCTCTGTCTAATAAAGTATTATTTCTTTCTGAGAAGCTGCCATACAACAAGCTTATATTTGGCCAAGCACCCGCGTGGCTAACAGTATGTTATTGCATCGTCATTTTGTTTCTGTTTATAGCATGGGAGGATAAGGAAAGAAAAAAGTACATCTTGCCAACGGGAGGAGCGTTAACGCTGCTTTTAACAGCGCATTATATGTTTCCCTATTTCAATCCATATGGGAATATTACTTTTTTGGATGTGGGACAGGGCGACGCGATTTTAATTCGGCTTCCTTATGCAAAAGGGACGTATATGATTGATACAGGAGGTGCGATTGTATTACCGAAGCAAGAGTGGCAAAAACGGAAAAATGAATTCTCGGTTGGAGATGATATTGTTGTTCCGTATTTACAAAGCAAGGGAATTCGAAGGATTGATAAGCTTATTTTGACACATGGCGATATGGATCATGTTGGTGCTGCTTTAGAAGTGCTATCCTCAGTATGGGTGGGAGAGGTTGTGCTTGGAAGAAAAAACAGCTATTCCGATATGGAGCAGCATATTTTGCAGGAGGCACAGCAGAAAGGAGTTGCTATTGCACTAGCAGGAAACGGAATGAAGTGGAGGAACGGCGATTCGTATTTCGAGGTGCTATCCCCCTTTGGGGAGGAAGAGAAGGAGAATGATCAATCCATTGTGCTGCGCGCGCGAGTCGGCGGACTAACATGGCTGTTTACAGGTGACTTGGAGGAGAGGGGAGAAGGCCAGTTAATAACATCATATAGCAATATAAGTGCTGATGTGCTAAAGGTCGGTCATCATGGCAGTAAAACCTCTACGTCAGATGTGTTGTTAGAGACCGTGCGGCCGCTTATAGCTATTATTTCCGTCGGGCGCAAAAATCGATACGGCCATCCGCATGAGGAGGTGCTACAAAGGCTCACACGGCATGGAGTAGAGATTTGGAGAACGGATGAAGATGGAGCGATCATGTATATTTTTTCAAAGAGGAAGGGAACCTTTCGCGCAAGGATTACATATGATGAAAGCACAGCAGGTGGGAGATAAAGAAAACTCGCCGACTGGCGAACTGTTAGGTGAAGACAGAGGCGCAGTTGCACTTTATTCCTAAAAAAATAAGACTGCACGGAGCAGTCTTTTACGAGCCGATGAATTTGATAACGGTTGCGATGATAAATACCGTTGCAAAGAATCCGAAAGAGACAACAAAACCTACTCCTGAGTCGATAGCGTCGTTCCGTTTGCTTTGAACGTTCTTTTCAAATTCATTCATCTTGACCCCTCCCAACTTGTCAATTTTAGTATAAAATATTGTCAGAAAAAAATCTACAATTTACCTTGTTCTTTCCATACCTGTAAACCGTTGTCACTTATACTTATAAAGCAGGAGTAAACAATAACAGTACATCATTACCGTTACTGCATAAGAAGCCCGGGACTTATTCGGTAGCGTTTTCATATAGATGCAGGAACGGGTGCTTCGCCCGTTCCTTTGTCCAACTATAAGAGTATATCACTTATCGGATGCTGCTCGCCAGTCGGTGAGTTTTCTTTACACTTTAAGAAAATATAAATTTCTAGCTGGAGGCCAATTCGACGTAGCGAGAAATTTTAGGAACAAAGTGTAAGTGCAACTACGCCTCTGTCTTCGCCCAAGAACAGGGCTCGCCAGTCGGCGAGTTTTCTTTACACTTTTAAGAAAGTATAAATTTCTAGCTGGAGGCCAATTCGACGTAGCGAGAAATTTTAGGAACAAAGTGTAAGTGCAACTACGCCTCTGTCTTCGCCCAAGAACAGGGCTCGCCAGTCGGCGAGTTTTCTTTACAGGACAAACGCAGGCTTTGTCAAAATATAATTTGCTTGCTATGGAAGCACAGATGGAGCGTGTTTGCCTTTCTTATTGTAAAAGGAAACATATATAGGTAGTATACATATATACGTAACAAATTGGGGAGAGGCACATGAACGACTTACATAAGAATTTCAAAAAAAAGCAATTTGCACCTATATATTTGCTGTACGGTACAGAAATATATTTTATCAATGAAACGGTAAATATACTGTTAGCGGAAGCACTTGAGGAAGGAGATCGTGAACTAAATACTGTTACATATGATTTAGACGAAGTATATTTAGAGGATGTTATTGAGGATGCTCACACACTTCCATTTTTTGGAGAACGGAAGGTTATTCTTGTGAAGTCTCCTTATTTTTTAACTTCACAAAAGGAAAAGCTAGAGCAGAATGTGAAGGTGCTTGAGAAATATATAAGCGAGCCATCACCATTTTCCACTTTGGTGTTTATTGCGCCGTTTGAAAAGCTGGATGAACGGAAAAAAATTACAAAACTGCTGAAAAAGGAAGCAGAAGTGCTGGAAGCAAATGCGCTGCAAGGACAAGATATACGGGCTTGGATTGCGAGTCAAGGAACCGATCAGCGTGTGCAAATAGAGAGCGACGCGATAGATTTGCTGCTTGAGCTTGTTGGCAACAATATGCTGCTGCTATCGCAGGAAATACAAAAGCTCCTTTTATATGCTGGTGCAGACAGTGTAATTAGCCAGGAGATTGTGGCGCAGCTTGTTCCAAAATCAGCAGAGCAAAGCGTGTTTTCGCTTGTAGAACGGGTAGTACAGAGGGATATTGCCGGGGCAATGAGAATGCTGGAGGAGCTGCTTGTGCAGCAAGAGGAACCAATTAAAATATTGGCGCTTTTGGCAAATCAATTTCGGCTCTTGTACCAGGTGAAGGAACTGCAACAGAGGGGATATGCTCAAAATCAAGCAGCGTCCCATCTTGGTGTGCATCCGTATAGGGTAAAGTTGGCTATGGGTCAGGCGCAGCGCTTTTCATTTCAAGAGCTGCGAAGTATTATAGATCACTTGGCCGATGCAGATTATGATATGAAAACAGGGAAGCTGAATAAGCGACTTGTACTGGAAATCTTTTTAATGCGCTTGAGTCATAAATAAAGAAAAAAGTTCATGCGGAGCTGCCGCATGAACTTTTTCACACTTTAAGAAAGTATAAATTTCTAGCTAAAGGTCGATTCGACGTAGTTAGAAATTTTAGGAACAAAGTATAAGTGCAACTACGCCTCTGTCTTCACCCAAGAGCAGGGCTCGCCAATCGGCGAGTTTTCTTTATACTAGGAAATTTTTAGATTTTCATAGTTGAAAAGAAAAAAACGACCTATATGAGGTCGTCGTTTTGTAATTACGCGTTTTGTACGTTCAATCTCTTCGCTAGACGAGATTTTTTACGAGCAGCAGCGTTTTTGTGGATTAAACCTTTAGTAGCAGCTTTATCAAGCTTTTTCGCAGCAGTTGCGAAAGCAGATTTTGCAGTTTCTAAGTCATTATTGTTAAGTGCAGCTTCAACAGTCTTAACCGCTGTGCGAACTTCAGACTTTTGAGAAGCATTTTGTGCACGACGCTCTTCACTGATCTTAGCGCGTTTGATAGCAGATTTAATGTTTGCCATATCTTTCACCTCCCTGGTGCAATCGAGTAACTCGATTCTTACATAGAACAAGGAACATTCTATCAAACGTATTGGATAAATGCAATAGTGAAACGAGATGAATTTTGTACAAACAGAGACTTTTTCAAAGAATGTTTCTTGTTGTTTTTGGAAATTCTAATTTTATTCATATTAGGGGGGAATTAGCAATGAGTGAATCTCTCGATTTAAGCAAGTATTCTGTTCGTACTGATTTGGCTGTAGAAGCACATGAGATGTTGATTGAGCAGGAGGAAGCGCAAAGCTCTATTCATGGTGTCATCGTAAAGGAGCGGGACGAAGACGGTATTACCATCACAAAGGTAACGATTGATGAAAATGGTACTGAGGCAATGGGGAAAAAGCCGGGGAATTATTTAACGTTGGAGGTACAAGGAATTCGTCAGCAGGACACAGAGCTGCAGCAAAAGGTGGAGCAAGTATTTGCGAAGGAATTTGCGCACTTTTTAAAAGAGATTGGGATTAGCGACAATGCGAGCTGTTTGGTAGTTGGGCTTGGCAATTGGAATGTTACCCCTGATGCACTTGGACCGATTGTAGTGGAAAATACTCTTGTCACACGCCATTTGTTCGAGCTTCAGCCTGAGCAGGTCGAGGATGGCTTTCGGCCAGTGAGTGCGCTTCGTCCTGGCGTAATGGGGATTACCGGTATTGAGACGAGCGATATTATTTTCGGGGTTGTTGAGAAAACAAAACCGGATTTTGTGATTGCGATTGATGCATTGGCGGCGCGTTCGATTCAACGGGTAAATAGCACGATTCAAATTTCGGATACTGGCATTCATCCCGGCTCCGGTATTGGAAATAAACGCAAGGAATTAAGTAAAGAAACACTAGGTATTCCGGTGATTGCAATCGGTGTTCCGACCGTTGTGGATGCGGTTTCCATTACAAGTGATACAATCGATTTTATTTTAAAGCATTTCGGGCGTGAGTTGAAGGAAGGCGACAAGCCATCACGTTCGTTACTTCCAGCAGGCTTTTCTTTCGGCAGCCGAAAAAAGCTGACAGAGGACGATATGCCGGATGAAAAGGAGCGGAATATGTTCCTAGGTTTCGTTGGAACGCTCGAAGAAGAGGAGAAACGGCGACTCATTCATGAGGTGCTCTCCCCGTTAGGGCATAACTTGATGGTAACACCGAAGGAAGTGGATACTTTTATTGAGGATATGGCTAATGTGATTGCAAGCGGCTTAAATGCGGCCTTGCACCATCAAATTGATCAAGATAATACGGGCGCCTACACCCATTAAAACCGTGTTGCTGCAACACGGTTTTTTTACACTGTAAGAAAGTGTAAATTTCCAGCTTCAAGCGAATTCGACGTAGCAAGAAATTTTAGGAATAAAGTATACGTGCAGCTACGACTCTGTCTTTGCCTAACGGCTAGCTTTCTTTAAGAGGAGGTGTAACAATGAAGACATTTTTAATGAGATGCTTAATCTTAATAGGTATTTTATTCGTAGCCGTGCTTGCTGGTATGCAGCTTGCGAATGACGGGTTAAAGAGAATGAAAGGCTATAATGATCCAACCTATGAGCAGATTGCCCATATTACGGGAACAGAAAATGGAAATATAGAGGCTACGCTTCTTGGCAATACGTTTATAATTGAAGAAAAGCAAAAGGAGCTGGAGCGTTTAAAAACCTTTAATGTGTTTTCCAGGCTGGGAGACGGAGTAACAGCCGGGGTGCAGAAGGCTGCACAAGCCTCTACAAATGCATTTGCCGAGAAAATTCAAGATATTTTTCAAGAAATCAGGAAGTAACAGACAAAAGGCTATAGCGTCTTAATACTCGGCATTTTCTTTTTACATGAAACGAGCATATCATAAGGTAGGGATACCGTTTCCATTACTTTTCGTTGAATCTTTACAATCGTATTGATATAATCAAAGGCAGTGTATGTTGGCGACTTTAGTAGGAGTGAGAAACAATGAATCAAGAAGAACGAGCAAATAGGCAATCCCGTATTCGTAATTTTTCCATTATTGCCCATATCGATCATGGGAAATCTACGCTAGCGGATCGTATTTTAGAAAGAACAAATGCGCTCTCGCAGCGTGAAATGAAGGCGCAGCTGTTGGATTCTATGGATTTGGAGCGCGAACGCGGAATCACAATTAAGCTGAATGCGGTGCAGTTAAATTATAAAGCAAAAGATGGTCAAGATTATATTATGCATCTAATTGATACACCAGGTCACGTCGACTTTACGTATGAGGTATCACGTAGCTTGGCGGCGTGTGAAGGAGCGATTCTCGTTGTAGATGCGGCACAAGGAATCGAGGCGCAAACATTGGCGAACGTATACCTTGCGCTTGATAACAATCTTGAAATCCTTCCTGTTATTAACAAAATCGACCTGCCAAGTGCTGATCCTGAGCGTGTTCGTCAAGAGGTTGAGGATGTAATTGGACTAGACGCGTCAGAAGCAGTGCTTGCTTCTGCAAAGGCTGGTATTGGTATTGAAGAAATTTTGGAGCAAATTGTAGAAAAGGTACCAGCTCCTGCTGGTGACCCAGAGGCACCGCTGCAAGCGCTGATTTTTGACTCCCTGTACGATGCGTATCGCGGCGTTGTCGCGTATATTCGTGTTGTAAACGGTACGGTGAAGGTTGGCGATAAAGTTCGCATGATGGCAACAGGAGCCGAGTTTGAAGTAACCGAGGTGGGCGTATTTACACCTAAAACGGTTTTACGCGATGAATTATCAGTTGGAGATGTGGGCTTCTTAACCGCATCTATTCGAAATGTCGGCGATACGCGCGTTGGGGATACGATTACGCACGCGAAGCGTCGAGCAGCGGAGCCGCTTCCAGGATACCGTAAGCTGAACCCGATGGTGTTTTGTGGTCTTTATCCAATTGATACAGCTCGTTATAATGACTTGCGTGAGGCGCTCGAGAAGCTGCAGCTAAACGACTCTGCTCTTCAATTTGAGCCAGAAACTTCTCAAGCGCTTGGATTTGGTTTCCGTTGCGGCTTCTTAGGCTTGCTTCACATGGAAATTATTCAGGAGCGCATTGAGCGCGAGTTTAAGATTGATCTAATTACAACCGCACCGAGCGTTATTTATACAGTGCATCTGACAAATGGAGAACAGCTCACAGTAGATAACCCGTCTAATATGCCAGATCCACAAGCCATTGACCGTGTAGAGGAGCCGTATGTAAAAGCAACTGTTATGGTGCCAAATGACTTCGTCGGTGCGGTGATGGAGATTTGCCAGGGAAAACGCGGCACGTTCATCGATATGCAATATTTGGATGAGACACGTGTCACACTAACGTATGAAATTCCACTTTCGGAAATTGTGTATGATTTCTTTGATCAGCTGAAATCCAGTACAAAAGGCTATGCATCTTTTGACTATGAGCTTATTGGCTATAAGGCGTCTAAGCTTGTGAAGATGGATATCGTATTGAACGGAGAGACGGTTGATGCCTTGTCCTTTATCGTGCATCGCGACTCTGCGTATGACCGTGGTAAGGTAATCGTTGAAAAGCTGAAGGAACTTATTCCACGGCAGCAATTTGAGGTACCGATTCAAGCGGCAATCGGAAATAAAATTGTTGCTCGTTCGACAATTAAAGCGATGCGCAAAAACGTATTGGCTAAATGCTATGGCGGTGATATTTCCCGTAAGCGTAAGCTGTTAGAGAAGCAAAAAGAAGGTAAAAAGCGTATGAAGTCTGTTGGCTCTGTAGAAGTGCCTCAGGAGGCGTTCATGGCTGTTTTACGAATGGATGAGAAGTAAAGAAAATTCATCAGCGTTTTGGCGAATACACAGGCATAGTTGCACTTGCACTGTGCTCCTAAAATTTCGTGCTGCGTCGAGTTTTCTTCTAGCTGGAAATTGATATTTTCTTACAGTGTAAATAGAAATCAGGAAGCCGCACGAGCTGCGGCTTCTTTTCGTTACGAGTAAAACTGGCTTTGCTCGTAACAATTAGGAAGGAGAAGATTTGATGATCCAATCCGCTTATATCCACATTCCGTTTTGTCAGCATATCTGTCATTACTGTGATTTTAATAAAATGTTTATTGACCGACAGCCGGTGGAGCAGTATTTGGATTATTTGGAGAAAGAAATTGAAAATACGGTGCAGCATGTTCCGTTTGGACAGCTGCAAACGATTTTTGTTGGCGGCGGAACACCAACTGCTCTTAACATGAAGCAAACCGAGCGCCTTCTTGCCATTATTGATAAGCATTTGCGACCTAAAACGACCGAGTATGAGCTGACATTTGAAGCAAATCCCGGTGATGTACCGAAGGAGAAGCTGAAGCTATTAATCGAAGGCGGTGTAAATCGTCTAAGTTTTGGTGTACAAACGTTTCAGGAGGAGTTGCTGAAAAAGCTTGGGCGCACGCATACGAAGCAGGATGTAGTGAAATCGGTAGAGGATGCAAAAGCTGCTGGATTTTTCAACATAAATCTAGATTTGATTTACGCGTTGCCGACACAAACTATCCAGGACGTTCGGGAAACGCTTCAGGAAGCATATGCATTAGATGTGCCGCATTTTTCAGCCTATTCATTAATAGTTGAACCGAAAACGGTATTTTACAACATGATGCAAAAAGGGAAGCTGCCGCTGCCAAGCGAAGAGCATGAGGCCCAAATGTATGAAATCGTCATGGATGCGATGGAGAAAAACGGTTATTATCAATATGAAATTAGCAATTTTTCAAAAGCAGGATATGAAAGCCGTCATAATCTTACGTATTGGAACAATGAGGAATATTATGGATTTGGTGCAGGAGCGCACGGGTATACGGCTGGAAAGCGTACACAAAATGCAGGGCCGTTAAAAAAATATTTCACCACAATTGATGGAACGGGTTTTCCGTATGTGAGCGTACATCCGGTGACCAAGCAGGAGCAAATGGAGGAGGAATTATTTTTAGGCCTTCGGAAAACAGAGGGTGTCAGTAAGAGAACATTCCTTCAAAAATTTGGCCTGCGCCTAGACGCTATATTTCAAAAGCAAATTGAAGAGCAGACGCGTCTTGGATTAATTGAGGAGACAACTGAGGCCATTCGATTGACACGGAAGGGCAAGCTGCTTGGAAATGAAGTATTTCAGTCTTTTCTTATTGATGAATCTTAATAGCTTTTGCATTGACAACGGAGCGCTAATTTTGGTAATTTAGTATTAGAATTAGCACTCGAAAGAACAGAGTGCTAACAGAGGTGATTGTACATGCTTACCGACCGTCAGCTCTTAATTTTGCAAATTATCATTGATGATTTTATTCGTTCGGCACAGCCTGTCGGATCGCGCACGCTGTCTAAGAAAGAGGAAATTACATTCAGCTCTGCGACGATTCGAAATGAGATGGCTGATTTAGAGGAGTTAGGATTTATTGAAAAGACGCACAGCTCCTCTGGGCGTGTTCCTTCTGAGAAGGGATACAGATTTTATGTAGATCACCTCCTTGCGCCGCAACGCTTGCCACAACAGGAAATTGTACAGGTCAAGGGATTGTTTGCCGAGAAGATTTTTGAAATGGAAAAGCTGGCGCAGCAATCGGCAGAGATTTTGTCGGACCTAACAAGCTATACCTCGATTGTGCTTGGACCAAAGGTGGGCGAGAATAAGCTGAAAAGTGTGCAAATTGTTCCAATTGGTCCGCAAACAGCTGTAGCTATTATTGTTACCGACACAGGGCATGTGCAAAACAAGACGATTACTGTGCCAGCTAACGTTGAGCTCAGTGATTTAGAGAAAATGGTAAATATTTTAAACGACAAGCTCGTAGGTATTCCCATTTCTGAACTGCACAATAAGATTTTTAAAGAAATTGTCACCGTTCTTCGTCAGCATATACAAAGCTATGATGCGGTGGTGAAGATGCTTAATGGCACATTCAAGTTTCCGCTATCAGAAAAGATGTATCTAGGCGGAAAAACCAATATGCTATCGCAGCCGGAGTTCCATGATATTAATAAAATTCGTTCTCTTTTAATGATGATGGAGCATGAACAGGAGCTGTACAGCATGCTGCGTGATAAGCATTCAGGTATTCAAGTAAGAATCGGCCGCGAGAACGGTTCATCCGCTATGGAGGATTGCAGCTTAATTACAGCTACGTATTCGATAGGGGAGGAACAACTTGGCACGATTGCGATTTTAGGACCGACTAGAATGCACTATTCTCGCGTTATTAGCTTGCTGCAGCTATTTACGGGTCAATTGACCAAAGTGTTTCAAAGCTTGCATCAAACGAAGGAATGATGGGAAAATAAGGTAAGTGAGGCTATGGGGAGAATATGCTTCTCCGCGTAGCTCAAATAGGAAGAACACCCTTTAAGGGAGGTGAAAGCAATGGAAGAACGTAACGAGCAAACAGTTGAAGAAACGGTGGAACAACAGGAAGAGCAGGTAGAGGAGCAAGCAGGTTCTGAGGTATCTTCTTTAGAGGAAACTATCAATGAATTGCAAGCGAAACTCACTGATACGGAAAATCGTATGCTTCGTCTGCAAGCGGACTTCGATAACTATCGTCGCCGTGTTCAGCTTGACAAGGAAGCAGCTGAGAAATATAGAGCTCAAAGTGTGGTAAGTGATTTATTGCCGGCTCTTGATAGCTTTGAGAGAGCATTAAAGGTAGAAGTAAAGGATGAATCTGGTGTGGCACTGCTGCAAGGAATGGAAATGGTATATCGTCAATTGATGGAAGCTCTTCAAAAAGAAGGGGTAGAAGCAATTGAATCGGTAGGCAAGCCATTTGACCCATATCAGCATCAAGCCGTAATGCAGATAGAAGATAGCGAATATGAGCCTAACACAGTTGTAGAGGAGTTCCAAAAGGGCTACAAGCTGAAAGACAAGGTTATTCGTGTTTCAATGGTAAAAGTAAATCAATAATGTTACATAGGAGGGATTCTCTATGAGTAAAATTATCGGTATCGACTTAGGTACAACAAACTCCTGCGTCGCTGTCATGGAGGGCGGAGAGCCAAAGGTAATCGCAAATGCAGAAGGAAACCGCACAACACCGTCTGTTGTAGCGTTTAAAAACGGGGAGCGTCAAGTAGGTGAGGTTGCAAAGCGTCAATCCATCACAAACCCGAACACAATTATGTCCGTTAAACGTCATATGGGTACAGATTACAAAGTGAACGTTGAGGGCAAAGATTATTCTCCGCAAGAAGTGTCTGCGATTATTTTGCAGCATTTAAAATCATATGCGGAAGAATATCTAGGTGAAAAGGTAACAAAAGCTGTTATTACAGTTCCAGCTTACTTCAACGATGCAGAGCGTCAAGCAACGAAGGATGCAGGTCGCATCGCTGGTCTTGAAGTAGAGCGTATTATCAACGAGCCAACAGCAGCAGCGCTTGCATATGGTTTAGATAAAACAGACGAAGAGCAAAAAATTCTTGTATACGACCTTGGCGGCGGTACATTTGACGTATCCATCCTTGAGCTTGCAGAAGGTACATTCGAGGTAATGGCAACAGCTGGTGACAACCGTCTTGGCGGTGATGACTTTGACCAAGTGATTATCGACTATTTAGTTGCTGAATTCAAAAAAGAAAACGGCCTTGACCTATCTCAAGATAAAATGGCGTTGCAACGTCTAAAGGATGCTGCAGAAAAAGCGAAAAAGGATCTATCTGGTGTAACAAGCACACAAATTTCCTTGCCGTTTATTAGCGCAGGCGCAGCTGGTCCGCTTCACTTAGAGGTCACATTAACAAGAGCAAAATTCGAAGAGATTTCTGCAGGTCTTGTAGAAAGAACATTAGGTCCAACTCGCCGTGCGATGCAGGATGCTGGTCTTTCTGCAAACGAAATTGATAAAGTCATCCTTGTTGGCGGTTCTACACGTATCCCAGCGGTACAAGAAGCAATTAAGCGCGAAACAGGAAAAGAACCATTCAAAGGTGTAAATCCTGATGAAGTTGTGGCTCTTGGCGCAGCGATTCAAGGTGGCGTATTAACAGGTGACGTAAAAGGCGTTCTATTGCTTGACGTAACTCCGCTTTCCCTTGGTATTGAAACAATGGGCGGCGTATTTACAAAGCTAATTGATCGCAACACAACAATTCCAACAAGTAAATCGCAGGTGTTCTCAACTGCGGCTGATAACCAAACAGCAGTAGACATTCACGTATTGCAAGGTGAGCGTCCAATGGCAGCGGACAACAAAACACTTGGCCGCTTCCAATTAGGTGATATTCCACCAGCGCCACGCGGTATTCCGCAAATTGAAGTTAGCTTTGATATTGACGCAAATGGTATCGTGAACGTACGTGCAAAAGATCTAGGGACGAACAAAGAACAAACGATCACAATCACGTCTTCTACAAGCCTATCTGACGACGAAATCGATCGCATGGTACGCGAGGCAGAAGCGAATGCGGAAGCAGATAAGCAGCGTAAGGAAGAAGCAGAGGTTCGCAACGAAGCAGATCAGCTTGTATTCCAAACAGACAAAGTAGTGAAAGATTTAGAAGGAAAAGTAGATGCTGCAGAAGTAGCAAAAGCAAACGAAGCGAAGGATGCTTTAAAAGCAGCAATCGAAGCAAACGATCTTGCTGAAATCCGCGCGAAAAAAGATGCATTGCAAGAAATCGTGCAGCAGCTATCAGTGAAGCTATACGAGCAAGCGGCGCAAGCAGCGCAGCAAGCACAAGGAGCAGACGCTGGAGCAGGAGCGGGTGCGAAGAAGGATAATGTCGTAGACGCTGAGTACGAAGAAGTACAAGACGATAAGTAAGATGAGAAAAGTCAAAGTCAAGTATACCTTGGCTTTGGCTTTTTCTTACGTTGCCCGAAAGGAGATTTCCAGCTACGAGGTCATTCGACGCAGGTGGAAATTTTATGTATGCAGTGTAAGCAACTACGCTTCCAAGGGCAGAGTTCTTTCTTTAGAGTGTATTTTTGGGTGAGCAAACTGGGGCGTGTCCGCTTTTCCTGATCTAGCTCCCACGGCCTGTTCCCTTCCGTAAAATAACCTCCCTACAAAAGGCAAAAGCGCCTTCCGTGGTGGAGAACATTTTACTTCGGGAGCAAAACCGGGCCGTGTCTGCTTTTCCTATTTGCAAAGGTATTTCTTTAGGTGTTACAATTACGTTTATGTGAAAGGAGTCGGGGGTGTTACATTATGAGTAAAAGAGATTACTATGAGGTGCTGGGTGTCAGCAAAACAGCGTCTAAGGATGAAATTAAGAAGGCGTACCGCCGTTTGGCTAAAAAATATCATCCGGATGTAAGTACAGAGCCGGATGCAACAGAGAAGTTTAAGGAAGTACAGGAAGCGTATGAAGTTCTCAGTGATGATACGAAGCGTGCGCAATATGATCAATTTGGTCATGCAGGTCCGAACCAGGGGTTTGGCGGCGGATTTGATGGTGGAGATTTTGGAGGCTTCGGTTTTGAGGATATTTTTAGTTCATTCTTTGGCGGCGGTGGCGGCAGACGCCGTGATCCAAACGCGCCTCGTCAAGGAGCAGACCTTCAATATTCAATGATGCTGAGCTTCGAAGAGGCTATTTTTGGAAAAGAAACTGAGGTTGAACTTGCGAGCGACGAAAATTGTGACACATGTCATGGTTCTGGCGCAAAGCCAGGAACTTCAAAGGATACATGTTCGCATTGCGGCGGAACAGGTCAGGTGAGCGTGCAGCAAAATACACCGTTTGGCCGTATTGTAAATCGCCGTGCATGTGAGCATTGCCATGGAACAGGTCAGATTATTAAAGAAAAATGTACAACATGTCATGGCGCAGGAAAGGTGCGTAAGCGTAAAAAGATTAATATCAAAATTCCAGCCGGGATTGATGATGGTCAGCAAATTCGCATCTCTGGCAAAGGAGAAGCCGGAACAAACGGTGGACCTGCGGGAGATTTATATGTTGTTGTACGCGTGAGACAGCATGAATTTTTTGAGCGTAATGGTGATGATATTATTTGCGAAATGCCGCTTACTTTTGCACAGGCAGCGCTTGGCGATGAGGTAGAGGTACCAACCGTTCACGGTAAGGTGAAGCTGAAAATTCCAGCAGGTACGCAAACAGGCACAGAATTCCGTTTAAAAGGAAAAGGGGCGCCAAACGTAAGAGGCTATGGTCAGGGTGATCAGTATGTCATTGTCCGGGTTGTGACCCCGACAAAACTTACATCCCGCCAAAAGGAGCTGCTAACAGAGCTTGCGAAGGATGGGCATGAGGATCTGCATAAGGATGATAGCTTATTTGCTAAGCTTAAAAGAGCATTTAAAGGGTAATACTGGTTGATATGGTGAAGCTTCCTTGTCCGGTTACTTTCCTATGGGTGAGGTAAGCTGAGAGAATTCGTGTACATGAGCCTCCTTTATAGACAGGGGGCTTGTGTGTGCTGCAGAAAACTCGCCAATTGGCGAGCCGTTAGGTGAAGACGGCGGCGTAGTTGCACTTACACTGTACGCCTAAAATTTCCGGCTGTGTCGAATTGGCTTCCAGCTGGAAATTGATACTTTCTTACAGTGTTAAAAAAGCATAGGAGACAGATGTATTATGAAATGGTCAGAGGTTACAGTTCATACATCACAGGAGGCTGTTGAAGCAGTTTCCCATATTTTGCATGAAGCAGGGGCAAGTGGTGTTTCAATTGAGGATAAAACAGATTTTACAAAGGAGCGTGACAACCGCTTCGGTGAAATTTATGAGGTAGATGCGAACCAGTATCCAGAGGAAGGTGTCCGAATCAAGGCGTATTTTGCGATCAATGATACATTCGATCAGCTTTTAGAGCAAATCCGCTTATCTGTTAGTGCTCTTTCCTCCTTCGGGCTTGACATTGGCGCTAATCTTGTAACAGCGGCAGAGGTTGATGAAGAGGACTGGGCAACGGCGTGGAAGCAATATTATCATCCGATTAAAGTATCTGATACGTTTACAATTGTGCCAACATGGGAGGAATATACACCTGAGGTAGAAACAGAGCGTATTATTGAGCTTGACCCGGGGATGGCATTTGGAACAGGCACGCATCCGACAACGATCATGTGTATTCAGGCACTTGAAAAAACAGTCCAGCAGGGTGATCTTGTAATAGACGTTGGTACAGGTTCGGGTATATTGAGCATTGCTGCTGCAAAGCTTGGCGCTGCCGCTGTACAGGCGTATGATCTGGACGAAGTAGCAGTGGAAAGTGCACAGATGAATGTGGAGCTTAACAAGACGGATAATATTGTCACAGTTGGACAAAATAATTTACTTCAAAATATTGAAGGTCCGGTTGATGTTATTGTTGCAAATCTTCTTGCAGATATCATTTTATTATTCCCGCATGATGCGGCAAGAGTGTTAAAGCCGGGCGGATTGTTCATTACATCTGGTATTATTGCGGCGAAGAGCCAGGATGTTAGTGAAGGATTGCAAGAAGCTGGGTTTACGATTGAGGAAGTTATGACGATGGAAGATTGGGTTGCAATCATTGCCCGCAACAAAGCGTAAGGGTGTGAGCGAATGCAGCGTTATTTTGTACATGAGGAGCAGGTAAACAACAACCATATTACAATAGAAGGTGACGATGCGCATCATATTACCAGAGTGATGCGCATGGAGCCGGGGGACGAATTGTATTGCTGCTTAAACGGAAAAACAGCGCTTTGTACGATTGCTGAAATTACCAATACATTTGTGAAAGCGGCTGTTGTACAATGGGTGGAGGAGCGTAGCGAACTGCCCGTTGTGATTACAATTGCAAGCGGACTGCCAAAGGGAGATAAGCTTGAGCTCATTTTACAAAAGGGTACCGAGCTTGGGGCAGCCGCTTTTTTGCCGTTTCAGGCATCTCGTTCGATTGTAAAATGGGACGGCAAAAAGAGCGAGAAGAAGGTTGAGCGCTGGGCAAAAATCGCGAAGGAAGCGGCAGAGCAAGCTCATCGGAGCTTTGTGCCGTCCGTAACAGCGCCACTTTCCTTTAAGGAGCTGCTTGCAGCAAGTGCGCAATACGATGCATGTATCGTAGCGTATGAAGAAGAAGCGAGAAAAGGTGAAAAAGCAAACTTTGTGCAAACACTTGAGAAGCTTCAGCCTGGGCAGCGTCTTCTTATTGTATTTGGTCCAGAAGGCGGCTTGACCGAAGATGAAGTGCAGCGTTTGCGTGAACATAATTTCGTTTCCTGCAGTTTGGGACCAAGAATTTTACGGACAGAAACAGCACCGCTTTATGCGTTGTCCGCTGTTTCTTATCATTTTGAACTAATGAGGTGATTATATGGCAACAGTTGCGTTTCATACATTAGGGTGCAAAGTCAACCATTATGAAACAGAAGCGATTTGGCAGCTGTTTAAAGAAGCAGGCTACGAGCGCACCGAATTTGAAAGAGCGGCAGATGTGTATGTAATTAATACATGTACAGTAACAAATACAGGAGATAAAAAGAGCCGTCAAATTATTCGCCGCGCGGTCCGACAAAATCCAGACGCCGTTATTTGTGTAACAGGCTGTTATGCGCAAACATCTCCAGCCGAGATTATGGCCATTCCTGGTGTTGATATTGTTGTTGGAACACAAGATCGCAGCAGCATGCTTGGATATATTGAGCAATATAAAAACGAGCGTCAGCCGATTAATGCAGTGCGCAATATTATGAAAACTCGTGTCTATGAGGAGCTGGACGTTCCGTATTTTACGGATCGTACACGTGCGTCATTAAAGATTCAAGAGGGCTGCAACAACTTCTGTACATTTTGTATTATTCCATGGGCGCGCGGCTTAATGCGTTCACGTGATCCGCAGGAGGTTATTCGTCAAGCACAGCAGCTTGTGGATGCGGGCTATCAGGAAATTGTCCTAACCGGTATTCATACAGGCGGATATGGTGAGGATATGAAGGACTATAATCTTGCGATGCTGCTTCGTGACATGGAAGCGCAAGTAAAAGGATTAAAACGTCTCCGTATTTCCTCGATTGAAGCGAGCCAAATTACAGATGAAGTAATTGAGGTGCTCCGCGACTCTAAGATTGTAGTGCGCCATTTACACATTCCGATTCAATCAGGATCGAATACAGTATTAAAGCGGATGCGCCGCAAATATACAATGGAGTTTTTTGGAGAGCGTCTTGAGCGCTTGAAGGAAGCTCTTCCGGGTCTTGCTATTACATCGGATGTTATTGTTGGCTTCCCGGGTGAAACAGAGGAAGAGTTCATGGAAACCTTTAATTTCATCCAAGCACACAAATTCTCTGAGCTGCATGTATTTCCGTATTCTAAGCGTACAGGTACGCCTGCCGCTCGTATGGATGATCAAGTAGCTGAGGATGTAAAAAATGAGCGTGTGCATAAACTTATTGCGTTATCTGATCAGCTAGCGAAGGAATATGCTTCTATGTTTGAAGGTGAAGTGCTTGAAATCATCCCAGAAGAGGCATTCAAGGATGGAGAGCAAACAGGTTTACTCGTTGGATATACGGATAACTATTTAAAGGTTGTATTTGAGGGTACGGAAGATTTGATCGGCAAGCTTGTAAAAGTGAAAATTACAAAGGCTGGCTATCCGTATAATGAAGGACAATTCGTCCGCGTTGTTGAGGCTGTGGTTGAAACAGAGGCTGCCAGCGCGTAATAAAAAGCATGCAAACGGGGTGTTTGCATGCTTTTTAGTCTTTTCTTACAAGGATGAAATCATAAAAAGCGGATAACTTAACGATAGGAAAGGTATATATCTTATGATATAATCCGGTTACTTGTAGTTTTTGGATAATTAACTTCGTACATAACGGTGCGGAAAGGGGTAAAAAATGAATTATGCCAAACTGATTGATCATACATTATTAAAGGCAGATGCGAAAAAGGAAGCTATCCTAACACTATGTGAGGAAGCAAGGCAACATCACTTTGCATCCGTGTGTGTAAATCCAACCTGGGTTGAGATAGCGGCGCAGCTTCTTCGTGGAACAGATGTGGCTGTATGTACGGTTATTGGGTTTCCGCTAGGGGCAAATACACCAGAAACAAAAGCATTTGAAGCTAGTGATGCAATTGCGAAGGGGGCAACAGAGGTCGATATGGTCATCAATATCGGCGCATTAAAGGATGAAAATGACGAGCTTGTTGAAAGAGACATTCGTGCGGTTATAGAGGTAGCGAAAGGGAAAGCGCTGACAAAGGTTATTATTGAAACCTCCCTTTTAACGGAAGAAGAAAAGGTGCGTGCTTGCAAGTTGGCCGTCAAAGCGGGAGCTGATTTTGTTAAAACGTCAACCGGATTTTCGACGGGCGGTGCGACTGTAGAGGACATTGCCCTTATGAGAAAGACAGTTGGACCTACTATCGGTGTCAAGGCATCAGGAGGGGTTCGCGACTTTGCAGGCATGGATGCGATGGTACAGGCAGGAGCAACAAGGATTGGAACAAGCTCTGGTGTAGCACTGATTAGCGGACAGGCAGCAAAAACGGATTATTAGGAGCCCTGTTCAGCCCCGATAGGATAGATTTACTCATCTCCGAGGTGCCTGTCAGTCAAAATTTCTTTACAATATGGTTGACCAGGTACGAAGCAATGTATTATAATCTTAAAAGACATGCTGAAGAAGTGTTTCTTTTTTGCATGCCCTAGAATCTAAGATGTAAGTGGATGTTTCGGAGGGAGGGAAAGAAGGATGTCTAAAACAGTCGTTCGCAAAAACGAATCTTTGGAGGATGCGCTTCGTCGTTTTAAGAGAGCAGTTTCTAAAACTGGTACTCTTGCGGAAGCAAGAAAACGCGAGTTTTACGAAAAGCCAAGCGTAAAACGCAAGAAGAAGTCTGAAGCAGCTAGAAAGCGTAAATTCTAAGAGAGGGTGTATTTATGAGTCTTCTCGATCGTTTAAACGATGATATGAAACAAGCGATGAAGAATAAAGAAAAAGAAAAGCTTACCACCATTCGGATGGTAAAGTCTGCTTTACAAAATGAAGGCATTAAGCTGCAGCAACAGTCCTTGTCTGAAGAGGATGAGCTAACAGTATTGACTCGTGAATTAAAGCAGCGCAAAGACTCCCTCCTTGAATTTGAAAAAGCGGGTCGTGAAGACCTTGTGGATAAAATAAAAGGCGAAATCGCAGTTTTAGAAGTGTATTTACCACAGCAGTTGAGCGAAGAGGAGCTAACAGCCGTTATTAAGCAAGCAATTGCGGATACGGGTGCAGCTTCTAAAGCTGATATGGGCAAAGTCATGGGTGCAGTCATTCCAAAAGTAAAAGGAAAAGCTGACGGCTCTTTAGTGAATAAGCTTGTTTCACAATTGCTAGCATAAAAAAACGTCTCGGTATAACACCGAGACGTTTTTTTATGCTAGCAAGATCTTATATGTCGGAGAGGAGCGCTTAAAGGGAAGTTTTTTGGGGTTTGTTACTTCACCCTTCTTTCTTTAGCGATAAGAGATACGCGTGAGTTTGTTTTGTGCGCGGATTATTGCCTCTCGTAAGTAAAAATCCTAGTTTTTCTTACTCCTTCAAAATAAATTGTAGGCGATTTTGTTCGTCTAACGTAGCAAACAAAATCGTGTGGATAGGTTCCTTTATATGCTGCTGCATGCAGCCAAGCTTCATCTTTTCCTAAGGAAAGGAGCGCTTCTTTTCTTATTTTCCCTTCCTTAATCACAACTATCGGCAATGTAAATGCTTCACTTTTTATATTCATATCATCCCTTGTAGGGGTCTCGTATTCACTTTTTAGGAAGACGGAAATCGTGCCGCCAGGTTCCCACAGGGCAACTGCTACCTTTTGTATGTTCTCTATCTGTTGAAGACGAAGGCTTGATAAAACAAATTCTACGGAAATTCTTGCTTTTTTTAAGTTTGAGAAGAGAATGCGGCCATTTCGGATCAAAATTAGGGGAGGCGGCTCGAGGAATTTCCTCCATCTTTCCCATTTTAAGCTCAAAAAAGCGCTGCCAGCATGTAGAACGACAAGCACAGAGCTTGTAATCATCCCATCCCAAACATCAAGGTCAGGAGCTGCAAGTGGATTTCCTAATAGCCCGCCAAGCAACAGAGTTATCACAAAGTCAAGAAAACGTAATTGCGACACAGATCATTGGCCCATGAATTTTGCTACAAGCACCAAGAATATATAAATGATTACTCCGCGCTCAAGCCATTGCAGCAAAGTCAGATGGCTATGCTTCAAAAAGATAGACAATAGCTGCTCCCCCTTTCCTCTCTATATTTTTCACCTTCTCCTGCCATATATGTAAAACAGAGCCCTTTTTCGGTGCTAGAACATGCCTTTTCTTCATGCATATGAATTTTTTATAGACGGTTGTTGGGAATCCTTATTTTACTAAGCATAATTTAGAGACAGCAAAATGAAAGCACTATGCTTCAGCTTATCGGGTTCAGTTTAAGGTGTAAAGCAGAAACAGGGAGGGAAACAGCAGATTAAATTACGCAAGTAATCACTTTGTAATTGACACTAAAAAGAACTTGGAGAGTTTCCAAGTTCTTTATCATTCGTTGTGAAGCTAAAGTAGCTGAATAAGTAAAAACAAACCGTTATCTGTATTAACGAACGTTTTCCTCTCTTCTTCTTCTAAGGCCAAGCAGACCCACTAATCCTAATAAACCGAGCCATTCCCAGTTTGTATCATTATCATCATTAATGTCTGTTGTTGTAGTGACGTTTCGAGTGTTTAAGTTGTCATTGTAATTAACTCTATCCACGTTGTTATTGTTATTATTTTCAGCATGAACAGGTGCTACTAAAGTCATTGCAGCTAAAGCTAAAGTGCAAGTTATTAAAGATAGCTTTTTCTTCATGGCTCTCCCTCCTTTCATTAATACGTAATGTCTCCAGCTTCATTAGGTGCTATTCATTAAATCGTAGATAGAACTACTTAGGTTAAAATTACGATATATACCTTTAATAACCATCATTAGGAATGACGCATAGCATCAGTTTTTTTTAGAGATTATAACAACGTGACCAAACGTTGAGAAAGGGAGGTCGCTCAATGAATATTTTTGAAATAAGGAGGACAATCATGGGAATATTAAGTGGAAATCCAACAAATGAGCCAATGCACTATGGTGAAGTTTTTGGTGTATGGGGTTACCTTGCAACAACTCGTGGATTACTGGTTGGATATCAAACGCTCTATAACCATACTGGCGATGGAGATTTAGAAAATTTCCTTGAAGATATGATGCGAAGTATGAAGCAGGAAATCGAGCAGGTCGAAAATTTACTAAAAGTAAATGGAATTGGCTTGCCGCCTTCTCCTCCTGAACGTCCAATCGCTGCGTTAGAAAGTATCCCTGCAGGGGCAAGATTTAACGACCCTGAGATTTCTGCTAGTGTAGGAAGGGACATTGCTGCAGGGTTAGTTGGATGTAGCCAAATAATTGCTCAAAGTATTCGTGAAGACATTGCGATGATGTTTGGACAGTTCCATGCAACTAAAGTTCAATTTGGTGGAAGATTGTTACGGATAAACAAGGAAAAAGGATGGTTAGTCCCTCCGCCACTTCATGTACAAACACCTGAGCTTGCTCATGTTTAATTAGCTTTTAATAAATACGTCTGAGAATGCTACCCTGATTATTTAGGGTAGCATTCTCAATTTCACCTAGTTGCATACTCTCCTTTAAGTTTCGTCACCACAACAGAGAATTTTATTGTTGTGTGGACAAAAAGAAAACAGCCGAATGGCTGCTTTAATTTTCATAAATGATAGTTTTACTTGTATCCAATTTGAATTTTTCCTCCAATTCCTTATTAGCCTTTCTCTCTTCAGATAACTTGTACTGATATCCCTTTGATTCGCATAGTCTTGTATTAGCGGTTCTGTGATTAAGGAGAACATCATCTGATTCACCATTGTCCCGGAAAATGCAATTGTATATAGCAACTGTTTTAGTTAACATGATACGAACTCCTTCAGAATATAGTTATGTTAGTGAAGTCATTACAACACAATAATCACCTGTAAGAAAACTCATACATATGAGACGAGAAGGGGGGATTCTTCGGTGAGAAAGCTTCAGCAACAAATGAAAAGTTGGATTACTAAGAAGATGGACCTGCCTGCTGACGTCCTCATGGATCTTCCTCGCATTACACTGGTTGGACAAATTCACATTTATATAGAAAATCATCGAGGACTGTTAGTATTCTCGGACACAGAAGTGCGTCTGCTGCTAAAGCAGGGGCAATTACTTATAAGGGGCAACTCGTTTGTCATCAAGACGATTCTTCCGGAGGAACTGTTGCTTGAAGGAACAATAGAACAAGTTCTATTTTTGAACGAGTAATGGAGGAGAGTCATGAAGAATCAATGGGTTACCGTTTTTTTAGGATATGTAAAGGTGAGATTGAAAGGCCGTGGCAGCGAGCGCTTTGTAAATGAGTGCGTACGCAGGGGGATGTTTGTTTGGAATGTAAAGCGAATAGGAAACGAAGCGCTTACCTTTCATATGCTGCTGAAGGATGTGCGCAGGCTTCGCGGAGTTCGCCGTAAAAATGAATGCGATATTGCATTTATAGGGCGGTACGGCTTTCCATTTTGGCAGAAGCGGCTTCTTCGTAACAGCGGCTTTTTAATTGGCTTTGTTCTTTTTTTTGTAAGTATTATCGTCTTATCTAACATGGTATGGAATGTGAAAATCGAGGGAGCAAAGCCGGAAACCGAATATTTATTAGTTAAGGAGCTGGATCGTCTCGGTGTGGAAAAAGGAAAGCTGCAATTTCAAATGCCTGATGTGGATGCCATTCAGCGTTCGTTAACAAATAATGTCCCTTCTATTACCTGGGTGGGTGTGGAGCTGCGAGGTACGGCTTACCACTTGCAGGTTGTAGAAAAGAGCGAGCCCGAAAAAGAAGAAGCATTATCCCCTCGTAATTTAGTCGCCAAAAAAGAAGCAGTGATTGAAAGGCTGTTTGTAGAGAAGGGGAAGCCGGCGGTGGCGGTGCATGATCACGTAGAAAAGGGGCAGCTGCTTGTATCTGGCATGTATGGAAAAGAAGACAGTCCGACACTTGTCCCGGCTAAGGGAGTAATTTTTGGCGAAACTTGGTACAAGTCAGAGGTGGAAGTCCCTTTAAAAACAACTTTTCAAGTATACACAGGAGAATTTTTCGTGAAGCATTATATCAAATTCGGGAATTTTAAGATAAAAGTTTGGGGATTTGAAGAAAATAAATATAAGCGTTTTAAGGAAGACGCTATGATGTACAATATAAAGTTTTTTCGCTGGTCATTGCCGATTGCTTATGAAAAGGTTTCGGTACGAGAGGAAGAGGCAGCAGACAGGCAGTACACAGAAAAACAGGCGATTGAGGCCGGGAAAGAAATAGCGCAGCAGGAGCTTAAGAAAAAATTGGATGAGAAAGCCACGATTGTTGGGGAAAAAGTTTTACAGAAGCGGCTAGAGAATGGTAAATTAAAGTTATCATTACACTATAAGGTAATAGAGGATATCGTTGCTACCCAGCCGATTTCGAAACCGGATATCCAAAAAGAATCTAAAGAGAAACCAAAATCATCATAAAACGGGCTTAAACGCAATCAAGATTCAGGTGCGGGGTAGAGTGTCTGCATTGTTAAGCGAGTGAAGCCCAAGCAAAGCATACAAATTTAAAGAAAGGAAGTCTACTGAATAATACGCTAAGTCAAATTGGAATATATGTTTATGGAGATCCCAATAGCTTCTCATGCGTTAGATAGTTGTATACATTTTCAGTAGCAGCGTAACGAATGACCGAACAATTAGTAGAACTAACTCAACAAGTAGAAAATCAAAATGAAGCAGCCGCTCTTTTTGGTGTAAATGATGCCAATCTAAAGCTCATTGAACAGGAGCTGCAGGTCTCTATTATTACAAGAGGCGGTTCGGTGCGAGTTTCTGGAACAGACGAGCAGGTTCGGCTTGTTGAAGAAATTTTGCAGCGTCTGCTTGCGGTAATCCGAAAGAGCGTAACGATTACAGAACGGGACGTTGCTTATGCTGTTCAGCTTGGACAGAGCGGACGATTACAGCACTTTGAGGAGCTGTATGAAGAAGAAATCTTCCGAAACGCAAAAGGAAAGCCTATTCACGTTAAAACGATGGGGCAAAGGCAATATATACATGCTATGAAAAAGAATGACATTGTTTTTGGAATCGGGCCAGCCGGAACAGGGAAGACGTATTTGGCAGTTGTCATGGCTGTTCGAGCATTAAAGAATGGTCTAGTTAAGCGTATCATCCTAACGAGGCCGGCAGTGGAGGCGGGAGAAAGTCTTGGATTTCTGCCTGGTGATCTGAAGGAAAAGGTTGATCCGTATTTGCGGCCATTATATGATGCTCTTCACGATGTGCTTGGACAGGAGCATACGCAGCGCATGATTGAGCGTGGTACAATTGAGGTTGCCCCGCTTGCCTATATGAGGGGACGTACACTCGATGACTCTTTCGTAATTTTGGATGAAGCACAAAATACGACGAGTGCACAAATGAAAATGTTTTTAACTCGCCTTGGTTTCAGTTCCAAGATGGTTGTAACAGGCGATCCGTCACAGGTGGACTTGCCGAAAGGGGTAAAGCCTGGCCTTTCAGCTGCATCTGCTATTTTACGCAACGTATCCGGAATTTCCTTTATTATCCTTGAGCAAGCAGATGTTGTTCGTCATCCACTCGTTCAAAAAATTATTGAGGCGTACGATAAAGCAGAATGACCCGGTTCGGGTCATTTTTTTCACGTTAAGAATGTGTAAATTTCCAGCTAGAAGCGCATTCGACGTAGCAGGAGATTTTAGGAATAAAACATAAGGTAACTTAATGACTTGCCAATCGACAAGTTTTTTTCCATTTATAGGATTGTTCATGTGAGAAATGTGCTAGGATTTATGTTCTTCTGTGAGCGTCTTATATTGCTGTGGGAATAGAAATGTATTTCGAGTTTGGTTTCGTACAGCTTCCTATTGGGAGAAAATAACAACCACACTCTTCCTCTTCTGTTTCGGAAAAGGTTGGCGTTTCTTTATTTTTTTACTATCATAAAAGAGGGAGACAAACTTTTTGCCTGTCAGTGTTGCTTTTTCTCACTGTAAGAAAGTATCAATTTCCAGCTGGAAGCCAATTCGATGTAGTGGGGAATTGGGGGAATACGGTATAAGGGCAACTACGCCTCTGTTTTCGCCCAAGGGCGGAGCTCGCTAGTCGGCGAGTTTTCCTTATCCCAGCAAACAACTTGCAGGAGCTAGATAGAACAGAAAAGTTATAAATTTTGGTTCTTCCAGAAAAATCTTTTATGCTACGAATTTTTGGAGAGGAGCTTATATTTTTATCATGTCCAAGTCAAGCAAACTGTCCCAATGGTTTCGAAGGATGCGATATTCCAGGCTGTTTATCGCTTTATTATACCTCTTCTTAGGAGCTGTGTTGTTTTTTACCCTCATTGGTAATGTGAGACCGGATAAGCTCGATATTAAGTTATTGTCCATCGCCAAGAACTCCATTCATTCACCTGTTACGATTGAAGATAGGGTAACAACAGAGAAACGAAAGCGTGAAGCTGCCCAAAAGGTACCGGACCAATACACGTATCATAGTGAGTATAAAAGCAATCGTGTAAATGTGGTGGAGTCGGTCTTCGGTGCAGTAAAAGAGGTACAAGAGGAGACAAAAGCTGTACAACCAGAACAATCAGATGTATCCGAACAGGAGCAGCTGCAGAAGCTGAAAAAGAAGCTGCCGGCGGAGCTGGTGAAGAGTTTATCTGACCAAGTTTTGCTGGAGCTGTTGAACGCCCCGGCGGATCAGTTGTCCGTTGCAAGGGAATCGACAATTACAGCAGTAAATTATTCAATGAGTGACCAAATTGATATGAATGAAGCTGACCGGGCAAAGGAGCACATTGCGGAGGAGCTTCAGAGTGTGAGTGTGAGCGCGGGATTAAAAGCCTCTATCGTAGCACTCGGTCAATATGCTGTTGTTCCGAATTACTTTTATGATCCAGTTGCGACAAAAGAAAGAAGGAAACTCGAAATGGATGCGGTGGATCCGGTCTTTATTTTGCAAGGTCAAATTCTTGTAAAGGAAGGGGACACCATTACAAGAGAGGTGTATAAGCAATTAGAGCTTGTCGGTCTGCTGGCTGATCATCGCGCCTTTCAGCCTTTTATTGGTTTGTTTCTTCTTCTGTCTGTGCTCCTGTATTTTATTTATAAGCAGTTTGATCAATTTTCTAAACAGCAGCGCAGCAATAAACCGTATCTGTTCGCTTATACTATTATTATAACAATTACTATTTTGACGATGAAGACGATTAGCATATTCCAAAGCATCGAGTATAGTGGGCTTGGTTATCTTGTTCCGGTTGCAATGGGTACGATGCTTGTAAAGCTGATGATCGGCGATCGCTTCGTCTTTATAACAAGTCTCATTTTCTCTATAAGCGGCAGCATTATGTTTAATGAGGGAATCACGAGCGCGTTGAATTATCATGTGGGTCTTTACCTGCTCATCAGTTCGCTTTCTGTTAGTGTTTTTTTACGTGAGAAGAAGCGGCGCAGCATGATTTTGCATGCAGGTACGCTTGTTGCTGTTTTAAATGTTGTTGTCTTAGCTGCTTTGCTGCTGCTTCGCAACGGCAGTCTCTCATTGTCAGAAATTGCATTGTACTTTCTGGTGGCAGTTGCTTCCGGTATCGTTTCCTCCGTGCTCACGCTCGGGATTCTGCCGTACCTAGAAAGCGGTCTAGGGATTGTATCAGCGATGAAACTGATGGAGCTTTCAAGCCCGAATTCTCCGCTCCTGCGTAAAATCTTGCTTGAGGCACCCGGTACATACCACCATAGCATCATGGTGGCCAACTTAGCGGAAGCAGCATGTGATGCGATTGGAGCTGATGGTTTGCTGGCGCGGGTTGGGGCGTATTATCATGATATCGGCAAAACGATGCATCCGCATTTTTTTATCGAAAACCAAATGGGGATGGGGAATCCGCATGATTCCCTAAAGCCAGAAGTGAGCAGGGATATTATTTTTGCTCATGTGAGTGATGGTGTAGCGGTTCTGGAGGAGCATCGAATTCCAAAGGAGATTATTGATATCGCTGCGCAGCATCATGGTACGACTTTGCTGAAATATTTTTATTATAAAGCAGTGCAGGAGGACGAACAGCGTTATACGGAAGATATGTTTCGCTATCCTGGTCCGAAGGCGTCCTCGAAAGAATCTGCAGTTGTAGGCATTGCTGACAGTGTAGAGGCGGCTGTCCGCTCGATGAACGCACCGACGCCTGAGCAGATTGGGCAACTGGTGCAAGGCATTATTGCCGAACGTTTAAAGGACGGGCAGTTCAGTGAATGTCATTTAACGTTTAAGGAACTGCAAACAATTGAGAAGACGATTTGCGAAACGTTAAACGGTATTTTTCATTCGCGCATTAAATATCCAAACTTATAAGATAGCAGGTGGTATATATGAGAGTGACAATTGATTTTTTTGATGAAACGAAGGAAATCACTGCGGAGCACCGTGAAACGCTGCAGCAGTTAATTTACTTTGCTGCAAAGAGGGAAGGGATTGAAGAAGAAGCGGAAATGTCTATAACATTTGTGGATAATACGCGCATTCAAGAAATAAATTATGAATACCGCGATAAGAATCAGCCAACTGACGTCATTTCTTTTGCAATGGAGGAGATGGGGGAAGGAGAGCATGAAATTGTTGGCGAGGATATGCCGCGCATTCTCGGGGATATTATTATCTCTATTCCAAAAACGAAAGAGCAGGCTGAGGAATATGGTCATTCCTTTATGAGAGAGCTTGGCTTTTTAACTGTACATGGTTTTTTGCATTTGCTTGGCTACGATCATATGACAGAAGAGGATGAAGCTGTTATGTTCACAAAGCAAAAGGAAATTTTAGATGAATACGGACTGCACAGATGAAAAAACAGAAGCTGCTAAAAAGCTTTAAACATGCGTTTCTAGGAATTGTCTTTTGCTTGCGTTCAGAGCGGAATATGCAAATTCATGCAACGGCTACTATGCTTGTTTTATTGACTGGAACGTATGTTCAAGTAACAAAAATGGAATGGCTCGTACTGCTCTTAACGATAGGCGGCGTATTGTCCTTAGAAATGGTGAATACGGCGCTTGAGAAAACGGTGGATTTGGCGACCGCAGAGCGGCATCCTTTGGCTAAAATTGCAAAGGATGCCGCAGCTGGTGCCGTATTGGTTTTCTCGTGTATTGCTGTGGTGATTGGGCTAGTAATCTTTATTCCATATTTGTGGTAGCTGACAGCTGCATTCGGCTGCAGTGCAGCACATAACTTTAGATGGAGAGGAAGAGGGCTGTGAGTGTGCAAGATCTTATTCAACAAGCAATAGAGGCGCGTCAGAAGGCGTATGTACCCTATTCAAAGTTTAGCGTGGGAGCGGCGCTTCTCACGAAGGACGGGAAGGTATACAGGGGCTGCAATGTAGAAAATGCTTCATACGGCTTAACGAACTGTGCAGAGCGTACTGCATTATTTAAGGCTGTTTCAGAAGGGGATACTGAGTTTTCGGCTATCGCTGTTGTAGCGGATACGAACGGTCCTGTGTCGCCTTGTGGCGCATGCCGGCAAGTTATGGTAGAATTGTGCAAGCCGGACACTAAGATATATTTGTCAAACTTACGGGGAGACATATTAGAAACAAGTGTCACAGAGCTATTACCAGGAGCATTTTCATCGGAGGATTTACATGAATAAAGAAGGATTTAAATCAGGATTTGTTTCTATTATCGGAAGACCAAACGTTGGAAAATCAACATTTCTCAACCGTATGGTTGGTCAAAAAATTGCTATTATGAGTGACAAGCCGCAAACAACGCGCAATAAAATTCAAGGGGTATATACGGAAGAAGACGCACAAATTGTTTTCATTGATACTCCAGGCATACATAAGCCAAAGCATAAGCTCGGCGATTTTATGATGAAAATTGCGCAAAACACGCTTAGAGAAGTAGATATTATTTTATTTATGGTCAATGCTGAAGAGGGACCAGGCCGCGGTGATGAGTTTATTATTGAGAAGCTTCAGCATACGAAGCAGCCTGTGTTTTTGATTATCAATAAAATTGATCAAATTCATCCAGATGAGCTTTTGCCGCTAATTGATAAATATCGTACGTTGTATACGTTTGCAGAGATTATCCCGATTTCTGCTTTAGAAGGAAATAATGTTGATGCTCTCGCGAAAACGGTAAAAAAGTATTTGCCTGAAGGTCCGCAGTATTATCCATCTAACCAGATTACAGACCACCCAGAGCGTTTCATTATGGAGGAGCTCATCCGGGAGAAGGTGCTGCATTTAACACGCGAGGAAATTCCCCATTCCGTTGCTGTTGTGATTGATGCGATTCAAAAGCGTGAAGGTGGTGCCGTTTATGTAAATGCGACGATTGTTGTAGAGCGTCCGTCTCAAAAGGGGATTGTGATTGGCAAGCAAGGGGCTATGCTAAAGGAGATTGGGAAACGGGCCCGCATGGATATTGAAGCGCTTTTGGGATCCAAAGTCTTTCTGGAGGTTTGGGTGAAGGTCATTAAGGATTGGCGTAATAAAATGACGCAGCTGCGAGATCTTGGCTTCCGCGAGGATGAGTATTTGTAGAAAGCAGTTTGTTCCACTTTAGGCACATATGAATTTCCAGCTAGAAGTTAGTTCGACGTAGCAGGAATTTTAGGAACAAAGTATAAAAGGGCAACTACGCCTCTGTCTTCGCCCAAGAGCAGGGCTCGCCAATTGGCGAGTTTTCTTTACACTGTAGGAAAGTATAAATTTCCAGCTAGAAGTGAATTCGACGTAGTCGGAAATTTTAGGAATACAGTATAAGTAGGGCTACGCCTCTGTCTTCGCCCAAGAGCAGGGCTCGCCAATTGGCGAGTTTTCTTTAACTGTAGAGAAAGTAGTAAAATTAGAAAAATTTTTCTCACATGAAATCGGACAGTTAAGGTCATTTTAATAACAAGAAATTGAAACATATGCTAGTTTTACTGAGGAAGGTGGGTTCTTATGTTGAAGTTTACCTGGAATGTCTTTGCAAATACGGGCAACATTGAAACATATCTTCTCCTGAAAGAGCTTGAACGTAATGGAGAAGAGGTACCAAACCAGCAAAATGAGGAGCTAGCAGAACTCGATTCTTCTATTTCTTGATCTTATCTGTTCGGCCCGCGGAGGTTACGAACATGTTTCAAAAAATTGAGGGAATTGTTATTCGAACCACAGACTATGGAGAAACAAATAAAATTATCACAATTCTCTCCCGGGAACTTGGCAAAATAGGTGTTGTAGCAAGGGGGGCAAAAAAGCCGAAAAGCAGGCTCGCGGCTATTTCGCAACCTTTGACACACGGCTATTTTCTCATCCAAATTGGTTCCGGTCTCGGCACACTGCAGCAAGGAGAAATTCTTTCTTCGATGAGGGATTTGCGTGAGGATTTAATTGTGACAGCGTATGCTTCTTTTGTAATAGAGTTAACAGATAAAGCAACGGAGGACAAGCAGCCAAATGCATTTTTGTTTGAATTGTTATATCAAACGCTGCATTATATGGATGAGGGAGTGGACCCAGAGATTTTAGCGCTCATTTATCAAACAAAAATGCTCCCGGTTCTTGGGCTCTATCCACAGTGGGATGCTTGCTCGATATGCGGTCAGGGTGAACAGCTTACCGCCTTCTCCGTAAGAGAGGGCGGCTTTCTATGTCACCTTCATGCGAAGCAGGATCCCTATTGTATTCCTGTAAATGAGGCTGCCGGCAAGCTTCTCCGTTTATTTTATCATTTTGATCTAGCGCGTCTTGGAAGCGTATCAGTAAAAGAAGAAACGAAAAAACAAATTCGGACCATTCTGTACGCATATTATGATGAGTATTGTGGTATTTATTTGAAGTCGAGACGATTTTTGAGTCAGCTTGACAAATTTCATACATAGATAAGAACAGAACCTATAGGGAGTAGGTTCTGTTTTTTTTTTTGCACTGTAAGAAAGTATAAATTTCCAGTTGGAAGTGCATTCGACGTAGTCGGAAATTTTAGGAATACAGTATAAGTAGGGCTACGCCTCTGTCTTCGCCCAAGAGCAGGGCTCGCCAGTCGGCGAGTTTTCTTTATATTTGAAGAAAGCTGAAAATGTACACTTTCTTAAAATGTAAAAAAGAAATTCTCCTTTACAAAATAGCGTTCTTTTTCAGGCACCCTATTTAGTATATAATGGTGAGAAGACAACATAATTTTATTTCGGATGCTGCGTGGCGAAGGTGGTGATTATCATAGAACTAAATAAAAGACAAGAACAGATCATCCAAATTGTGAAGGATAACGGCCCTATCACAGGCGAGGCAATTGCAGATCAGCTAAACTTAACGAGAGCGACGCTTCGACCTGATTTAGCCATTTTGACAATGGCTGGCTATCTGGATGCTCGTCCCCGTGTCGGGTATTTTTACACCGGGAAAACAGGCGGACAACTGCTTTCAGAGGCAGTTAAGAAGTTGGTGGTAAAAGAGTATCAATCCCTGCCGGTTGTAGTGGATAAAAACGTATCTGTATATGATGCGATTTGCACAATGTTTCTAGAGGATGTTGGCACCTTATTTGTAATCGACCATGATGGATTGCTTATCGGTGTTTTATCGAGAAAGGACTTACTTCGGGCGAGTCTGGGCAAACAGGAATTAACGGCTGTGCCTGTTAATATCATCATGACAAGAATGCCTAATATTACAACGTGCCGCAGAGAAGATAGTCTATACGAGGTTGCTAAAAAGCTTATTGAAAGGCAAATTGATGCGATGCCAGTTGTGAAAGAAACAGAGAAGGGTATTGAGGTCATAGGGCGCATTACAAAAACAACGATCTCACGAGCATTTGTTGACTTAGTAAATAATGAATTGTTGTAATAGTATATCAGAAGTGAGGGAATGGGATGAATAGTCAAATAGTCTACGTTGTCTCGGATTCCGTAGGCGAAACAGCAGAGTTAGTTGTTCGAGCTGCGATGGGGCAATTTCTTTTTGTACCGGATATTCGCCGTGTGCCGTATGTAGAGGACACAGGAACTTTAAAAGAGGTAATTTCGATCGCCAAAAGCAACCAAGCAATGATTTGTTTTACACTAGTAAAACCGTGGATGAGAAGCTACTTAGTGGAAGAGGCAGCTAGAGAGGGCGTCCAAGTATATGATATTATTGGCCCTCTAATTGAACAAATTCAGTCTCAGACTGGGGCAACGCCTCGTTATGAGCCGGGTCTCGTTCGTCTTTTAGATGAGGAATACTTTAAAAAGATTGAAGCAATTGAATTTGCAGTGAAATATGATGATGGCCGCGATCCGCGTGGTATTTTAAAAGCGGATATCGTACTGATTGGTGTATCGCGTACATCTAAAACACCATTGTCTCAATACTTGGCCCATAAACGATTAAAGGTGGCAAATGTGCCGCTCGTTCCAGAGGTAGATCCTCCAGAGGAGCTGTACCGTGTACCGAAGGAAAAATGCTTTGGGTTGAAAATCGATCCGGAAAAGCTAAATGATATTCGCAAAGAGCGCTTAAAAACATTGGGCTTAAGCGATGGAGCAACCTATGCGAATATTGAGCGAATTAAAGAGGAGTTGCGTCATTTCGAAGCGATCGTTGATAGAATCGGCTGCAAGGTAATTGATGTATCTAATAAGGCAATTGAAGAATCGGCAAATGTAATTTTAAATATATATCAAAATCAACGTAGTCTGTAGAACGCATTGGTGAAAAAGACATAACAAGCTGTCTATCCCCTTGGGACAAATCACTCTAAATGTTCACAGGAGTGACTTGTCCCAAAGGGGAACCACATCGATTAAATCCAGCCTTTGTTCTCAGCGATACTGACGGCTTCCATTCGGTTTTTGGCGTCAAGTTTGCGGAGAATTTCTGAGATGTAGTTGCGGACAGTGCCGGATGATAAATAGAGTTCAGAAGTGATTTCTTTGGTCGTTTTTCCAAAGGCTGCTGCTCGCAAGATTTCTTGTTCTCTTGGGGTGAGTGGATTTTCTTCACGGATCACTTCGAAGGTTAACTCAGGACTGAACACTCTTTTTCCTGTCATCACCTTGCGAATCGCATCTGCCAGCTCGTCAATTTCTCCATCCTTGAGGAGGTAACCATGGACACCGATTTTTAATGCCCGTTCAAAATAGCCGGGTCGGGCGAAGGTAGTTAAGATAATCACCTTACTCGGAGCGGCATTCCGCGCTAACTCCTCCGCTACTTCTAGTCCATTCCCCACTGGCATTTCAATATCCATTAAACAGACATCCGGCTCTAGCGCAAGAATGGAAGCAAGTGCTTCTTCCCCATTCATCGCTTGACCGATCACTTTCATATCCTTCTCTAAATCCAATAATGAACCTAATGCACCTAATAGCATTCGTTGATCCTCAGCAATAAACAGTTTGATCATACTAAGGCACCTCCCTTTTCAGTTTTTTGACAATCGGTACATTTATTTCTAAAACAGCACCGTTATGATTAGAAAGCGCCAGCGTCCCTTCAATCAGGGCAAGCCGTTCTTCCATCCCCTTCAGGCCGTTGCCATACCGCTTTTTCTTTTCCACTCCCATGCCATCATCGCGGACAATAATCTTTATTTTTTCATCACCTTGAGACACGGAAATCGAACAGTGTGTTGCCCGGCTATGTTTGACGACATTTGTTGCTGCTTCTCGGATGCACATACTTAAGATATTTTGTATAAACGGCGAAATTTCCGGAAAATGAACCTCCCCATTGTACTGATACGTAATCCCCGCCGCCCGTAAAATTTGCTGAACCTGCAGAATTTCCTCCGTAATCGTCGCTGTCCGCATATCGGTTACAAGTTCACGAACCTGCTTTAATGCAGCTCGAGAGGTAATCTCCATTTCCTTTGCTTCAAGTCTTGCACGTTCCGCGTCCATCGTGATTAAACGCTGAACAAGCTGACTTTTTAGCGTTAGCAGCGATAATGTGTGACCGAGCGTGTCATGAAGGTCACGGGCAATCCGAACCCGTTCCTCGCGCTTTACTAATTCCTTAATCTGCTGATTGGCCTCATTAAGCTGCTTCTCTAATTCCATCCTTCTATTCATCGAACGAATCCCAAAAGGGGAAATCAGCATAATGATCAGGAATGGGACAAAATACAGAAGCTCTTTAGTAGTGAACCAAGTCTTTGTCTGAACAGCATGAGAGATAAAGGGAACGATTTCAATAATAGCTAAACAGAAAAGCCAGCGGAAAAATGATGGTTTTTCCCGGCTCCACCCAATAAAATTCGCTGGGAAAAATCCTAAAAAGATATAGTTCAGACTGTAAAACATTGAAAAAATAAATACGATCGCCAGCTGCAGCGCTAACCAATATGAAAATTCTTTTTTGCCAATATAGAAATACAGCTGACGATACGTGACGAAGAAAAGCAGCAGCATTCCAATGCCAATTATTTGTTTAAGTCCTGTTTCCTTCGTTAAATCATAGGCGGGGAAAAACGTGTAAATTAAAAAGATATAAGGAAAGAAGCCAAATTGTCTCGGAAAAATCGAGATTGGCTTCCCTTTGAAACGAAACATAATCATCACACTGCCTCTTGTTTTCTTCTAATATACTTTGATAATAGCATGAACAAGACTAAATAGACGACTAAAATCAGAATATTCTTCCAGTCTGGCATTCCGCCTCTTGCAATTTCCCATGCGCCGTTGCCAAAATTATAGGATGGCAGCCATTTTCCGATCGTTTGCATCATTTCTGGCATAATCTCAAGCGGCATCCACATTCCGCCTGTCACTGCCAATACCATATACAACACATTGCTAACACCTGCTGCAGTTTCTACCTTGTTCATCATCCCCACTAGCGTTCCAATCGCTAAGAAAGGAAGCGAGCCGCATAATATCCATAAAGCGCTGAGAATCCATTGAGCTGCAGTGAGAGAAACATCATTAATCAAGGCGCCTGCGACAAAAATAACTATAATGGAAAGCACATGAATTACACATTGCGCTAGCATTTGCGCAGTAAAATAAACTGTATCAGAAAGCGGTGTGATTCTTATAAATGTTGACCAGCCTTGGGCGCGTTCTTGAACCATCCGAATCCCATGTGTCATAATTGCCGAGCCCATCACACTAAATGTTGTCATCGACATTAAATAATGCGCCTGCCACTGAGCCTTATCCTCGATGTTCGTATTCATCACATTGGTAAAAACATAGTAGAAGATTATCGGCATTAACAGCGACCAAAAGACATAGTAACGATTTCGGAGCACCTTGATAATTTCCGCCTTGCATTGCAATTTTAATGTGTTCATCTTACATAACCTCCTTATGTCCGCTTGTCAGCTGCTGAAACGCCTCTTCTAGCTTACCGCCTTCAATTCGAATCTCACATGCACCGATTTTTTCTTGGAACAGCAATTCCAATACCTTATCTGTGTTATTGGCTTGGATGTAAACACGATCATTTTTCCGAAAGATATCATTGATTTCGGGATGGAGATACAAATTTTCAAGCGATATTTCAGGGTCGACCTTAAAGGAGACAGACTGCTTCGAAATCCTCGATTTGATTTGTTCAGGCATTCCATCAGCTACAATTATGCCATCTTTAAAAAGTAAGATTCGCTCTGCCGCGTCATCGGCTTCTTGTAGATAATGGGTTGAGAAAATAATGGTTTTTCCTTGAGCTGCAAGTACCTTGACTGTATGCCAAAAGCGATTTCTTGATGTAATGTCCATCCCGACCGTCGGTTCATCAAAAATGATTAACTCTGGATTCCCTGCAAGTGCTAAGGCAAAGCTCAGTCTTCGCTTCTGCCCGCCGGATAATTTTTCTGCCATCGTTTTTAAATCCTTCTCTGTGAGACCTGTTAGCGTCACTAATTCTTGAAGTGATAGCGGATTGGGATAATAGCTTCGGATGAGTTCAAGAATTTCTCGTACTTTGAGGCCATGCATGACGCTGACTTCCTGCAGCATCACACCGATTTTCTCCCGTACTTGCTTTTCATAGGGCTGGCGATTGAACAGTTTTACCTCACCTGCTGTTGGGGTAAGGAGTCCTAAAATCATTGAGATTGTCGTCGTTTTTCCTGCCCCATTTGGACCAAGAATTGCGACCACCTCTCCTTTTCCAATCGAAAAAGATACGCCATTAACGGCTTTTTTATTTTGAAATGACTTCGTTACGTTTGTTAAGCTCACAACTTTGTTCATATATAGGCCACCTCCTGTTTTCTTGATTTCATTGTATGATCTAAAAATGGTGAATTTTAGTAAGGGATGTCATGAATGTCAGGTGACAAATGTCATATTGTTGAGGTCTGCAAAGGATAAGTGGATTGTGTCCTTTTTTACATTGTAGGAAAGTATAAATTTCTAGCTGAGGGCCGATTCGACGTAGTGAGAAATTTTAGGAACAAAGTATAAGGGCAACTACGCCTCTGTCTTCGCCCGAAGGCAGGGCTCGCCAATCGGCGAGTTTTCTTTACACTTTAAGAAAAAGTATAAATTTCTAGCTAGAAGACAATTCGACGTAGTGAGAAATTTTAGGAATAAAGTATAAGGGCAACTACGTCTCTGTCTTCGCCCGAAGGCAGGTCTCGCCAATCGGCGAGTTTTCTTTAGAAAAGCAAAACGGTTTACGGTTAGGGAATCTTCTAAAAAACGAGATCTTTTTGGAGGGGGGAATATAAAGATGCCATAACAAATCCCAAATATGGGAATGATGGTATTAGAAAACAAAGTTTCTTGATTAATAAAAAATATTTTAAGGAAAATAAAAAGGATTATAGCGAAATTGAGGGAAATGTATTATAATAAAAAATTGTGATAAAAACAATATATTTTACGTTTAGACTTTGTTTTTTCCGAATAAACTATGGGTAGAATGATGTGAACATCTTTTTAAAGAGGTTGAACAAAAATCTAGACAAGAAAACAGGTATTGTGGAAGGATTCAAAGAAGGGATGTAGAATAGAGAAATATGCCAAAAATCAGCAAGATTTTTGTTGATGCGGATGCATGCCCCGTTAAGGAGGAAATTGTGCAAGTCTGTCAAGTATTTCATGTTCCGATTTACTTTGTGGCATCCTACGCCCACCAAACAGATTTTGGCGGAGGAACATGGATGTACGTTGATTCTGTTCAAGATGAAGCAGACTTTCATATTTACAAGCATGCGCAGCCAGAGGATCTTGTCGTAACGCAGGACATGGGTTTGGCATCCCTGCTCGTGAAGAAAGGTGTACATGTTCTGTCTCCAAGAGGAACAATCATCACGGATGAGCAGATGGATACAATTTTATATAACCGATATGTATCTGCGAAGTTGCGCAGAGAAGGAACCTTTTTAAAAGGCCCAAAAGCATTTTCTAAAGAAGACAAAAAGAAATTTCAACAAAATTTACAAAAAATATTGTCGAATCATGAAGGAATTCACTAATTTGTATCGAATACAACATACAATACGGAGATGGAGCTATGACGAACCGAATTCCTGAAGAAGTAGTAGAGCAAGTTCGTCGTTCCGTTGATATTGTAGACGTTATAGGCGAATATGTTCAATTAAGAAAGCAAGGACGAAACTATTTTGGATTATGTCCTTTTCATGGAGAAAGCACACCTTCTTTTTCCGTTTCAGCTGACAAACAGATTTTTCACTGTTTCGGCTGTGGTGAAGGGGGCAATTCTTTATCATTTCTCATGAAAATGGATGGTATTTCGTTTACAGAAGCAGTGAAAAAGCTGGGAGAAAGAACAGGTGTAGATGTAACGCAATATATTTCCGAACAAGACGGTATGCTAGAACAACCGCAAGCGGATTACACCTCCAGCATGATAGAAGCGCATGAACTGCTCAAAAAATATTATCATCATCTTCTTGTGAATACAAAGGAAGGAAATGAAGCCTTTCAATACTTGCTTGACAGAGGGATTTCGAGAGAGATCATGCTTCGGTTTGAAATCGGATATGCAAGTTCTTCTCGAGATCATGCTGCTAAAGTGCTGCAAAAAAGGGGCTTTTCACTTCCGCTTATGGAACAGGCCGGCCTTGTCGCACAAAGTGAACAGGACGGCTCCTATTATGACCGCTTTCGTAATCGCATCATGTTTCCAATTCAGAACATGCAAGGCAAGACTGTCGCATTTAGCGGAAGAGCAATCGGACATGATAATCCAAAATATTTAAATAGTCCAGAAACACCTGTTTTTCAAAAAAGCAAGCTGCTTTACAATTTTCATTATGCACGCCCATCTATCCGGAAACAGCAGCGTGTGCTGTTGTTTGAAGGATATGCTGATGTATTAGCTGCTATTCGCAGCGGCTTTGAGGAGTCAGTTGCGACAATGGGCACCGCATTAACAGAGGAGCAGGCTAAGATTCTTCGCCGCAATACGGAAACTGTAGTTCTTTGCTATGATGGAGATAAGGCTGGACAAGAGGCAACTGAAAAGGCCGGCCGTGTTTTGATGAACATTGGCAGTCAAGTAAGAGTAGTTATGCTTCCAGACAAGCTTGATCCAGATGAATATGTGAGAACATATGGTGAGGCTGCATTTCAGAATCTTGTGGAGAACAGTGGTAGCTTTATTGACTTTAAGCTTCAGCATCTCCGCTTCGGACGCAATTTGCAGGATCCACAGGAGCAAGGAGAATATGTACAGGCTGCGGTTCGAGAGCTTGGAAGGTTAACGACATTTGTACAAGCACAGCCCTATTTGCAGTTGCTTGCAAAAGAGTTTCCGTACCATATTGAAGACTTGCGAAATGAATTGCGCCAACTGCAGCAAGTCCAGCAAAAAAAAGAGCGCCACACCATCGAGCAAACCGCACAGCCGGTAAAGGCGAAGCCAAGGTTTGCTGGTTATGAAAGAGCTGAGCGAGAGTTGATTTATCATATGCTGCAAAGTGAAGAAGTGGCTCAGCGTGTCCAACCGTTCATTGAATATTTTCATACAGAGGAACATAAAGGGATTTTATATGAGCTGTATGCATATTATGAAAAAGGATGTGAACCTGATATCAGTCACTTTCTCAATTGGCTTTCGAACGAGCCGTTGAAAAACATTGTGGCAGACCTCGCAACAGACGAAATGATTAATACGGAGTATTCCGAAGAGTTGCTTCAAGGGAATCTTGAGTCTCTCTATAAGCACAAGCAAAAAATCGAGCAAATGAATCATGTTTTTGAGCTGCGAAACCTAGAACGAACAGATCCATTGGCAGCAGCCAGGTTCGCACAGGAGCATATCATTAACAAGCGAAAAGCAAAACAATAGCTTTTTCTATTATAACAAGTTATAATTTTTATTTGTATCTCGCGTAAGGAGGGGAACAAATGGCTGACAAATCAGCTCGTTCTAAAGAAATGGAAACTGATGTGACTTTCGAGCAGGTAAAGGAACAGCTTACAGAGCTCGGCAAGAAACGCGGCGTTCTTACATACGAGGAGATTGCAGAACGCATGAGCGGATTCGAAATCGAATCTGATCAAATGGATGAATACTATGAATACTTGGGGGAACAAGGCATTGAACTCATTGGTGATGCTGAAGAAGACCCGAATGTTCATCAATTAGAAAAAGAAGAAGAGTTCGATTTAAATGATTTAAGCGTTCCTCCAGGCGTGAAAATCAATGATCCGGTGCGGATGTACTTAAAGGAAATCGGGCGTGTCGATTTGCTTTCCGCTGAAGATGAAATCCAATTGGCAAGACGTATTGAAGAAGGCGATGAAGAAGCAAAGCGCCGTCTTGCTGAAGCAAATTTACGTCTCGTTGTTAGTATTGCAAAGCGTTATGTAGGTCGCGGCATGCTGTTTCTCGATCTAATTCAAGAAGGAAATATGGGATTAATTAAAGCGGTCGAAAAGTTTGATTACCGCAAAGGTTATAAGTTCAGTACGTATGCAACATGGTGGATTCGCCAAGCGATTACACGTGCGATCGCAGACCAAGCGAGAACAATTCGTATTCCTGTGCATATGGTTGAGACGATTAACAAGCTTATTCGTGTGCAACGCCAATTACTTCAAGATCTAGGTCGTGAGCCAAGTCCAGAAGAGATTGGCGAAGAGATGGATCTAGCACCGGAAAAGGTACGCGAAATCTTAAAGATTGCACAAGAACCCGTTTCCTTAGAAACACCGATTGGCGAAGAAGATGATTCACATTTAGGTGATTTTATTGAAGACCAAGAAGCTACTTCGCCGGCTGAGCATGCTGCATATGAATTGCTAAAAGAGCAGCTTGAGGATGTGCTTGACACATTAACAGACCGAGAAGAAAATGTGCTCCGTCTTCGATTTGGATTAGACGATGGACGTACCCGCACACTAGAGGAAGTAGGAAAAGTGTTTGGTGTTACGCGAGAACGCATCCGTCAAATTGAAGCAAAAGCACTTCGTAAATTAAGACATCCTAGCCGCAGCAAACGTCTTAAGGATTTCTTAGAATAACTGTTTAGGAAAGTTTACTTCATTGCAGGTGAAGTAAACTTTTTCTTTTCTGCTTTAAGAAAGTATAAACTTCCAGCTAGGAGTTCATTCGACATAGCAGGGAATTTTAGAGATAAAGTGTAAGTGCAAAAATACGCCTCTGTTTTTGCCTAATGGCCTGCCAACCGAAAATTTCTCTCATGCTTTTATAGAGAAGGAAATGCTAACCAGTTACAATTCTTGTAATTTATTTTACAGAATTGTCTATTGATTTGCAAATGCTCATTTTATTATTTTTCGAGCAAATTCTGTGTTGGTTTACAATATTTAAGTTGAATAGTAGGAGTTTTTGCTGCATCTCGAAGATTTTTAGCAAAAAAATTTAGAGGATATTTCTTTCATTTGTCAAAATAAAAATACATATTTTATAAATTATGGGAGAAAATAAAAAAATTGGGGTATTTTCCTCCCGTTTTGGAGTTTCTACTTTTCCAATAGAGCGTTTTCAAGTACAATAGAACTGTTCACACAAAAATAGTTAATGGGGTACATAGAGGGGGAGAAAAGAAATGAAACGCAACCCATTAATTCCGTTCGCATTGATTGCAGTTTTAGGGATTGGTTTAACGTTTCTGCTTTCATTCCAAGGATTATATAAGGCGGAACAACTGGCGGAAGCTGAGAAAAATGGTGGAAAAACAACGCAAACAGCTGCTGCGAAGCCAGAAGATATTGTGAAGCAAAGTTGCGTAAGCTGTCATGGAGACCAGCTACAAGGAAGTATTGGTCCAAGCTTGCAAAAGATTGGCGGCAAACTGTCTAAAGAGGATATCCAAAATGTTATTGTAAATGGTAAGGGAAATATGCCAGCTGGGTTAATTCAGGCTGAGCAAGCTTCCAAAGTAGCAGAATGGCTCTCGCAAAAAAAATAATATATTAGACCCTTTGTAATTTGCAAAGGGGTTTTTTTATGTAGTAAAGATTGATTTTCCTTTGTATGACCTAATGAGCTTGTCTTATGCTAAAATAAGTCGTTACTGTAGCTTGCAACAGTATCAAAAAATTCTTATGATGAAGAAAACATGTAAAGGATGAACAGAATGAACGAGGTAAAGCTTTCAAAGAGGCTGCAGGCCGTTGCGGAGGAAATTATCCCGCAATCAGTCCTGGCGGATATCGGATCGGATCACGCATATTTGCCATGTTACTGCGTGTTACATAACAGAATTGCCTCCGCTATTGCCGGCGAGGTGGTAGAGGGACCTTATCAAGCTGCAAAAAGGAAAGTGGAACAACTGCATTTAGAAGATAAGATTTCCGTACGTAAAGGAAATGGTTTGGCAGTTCTCTCTCCCGGGGAAGCAGATGTGATTACGATTTGTGGTATGGGGGGTGCTCTCATTCGCGACATATTGGAACGAGGGAAAGATAAGTTGCAAGGGGTGCAGCGTCTTGTGTTACAGCCCAATATTGGAGCCCATAATATTCGCCAATGGTTAATTGAAAATGAATGGGAGCTCAAGAAGGAACAGATTTTAAAAGAGGACGGAAAGATTTATGAGGTTTTATGTGCTGAAAAAGGGAATTCCATGCAGCCTTATAAGGAGCAAGAGAGGGCTGGAGTCTTAATGGGGCCATTTTTATTACAGGAGAAAAACGCTGTCTTTGTAGAAAAGTGGCAGCATGAGCTAAAGAGTTTTAAAATGATTTATGAGCAGCTCAGCAAAGCGGCAGAAACAGAGGAAATGAACAAGAAGCGAGAGGAACTGATCGAGAGAATCAGTCTCGTTGAGGAGGTTTTAAGATGAGCAAAATTCCAAATGGTCATGAAATCATTAGCTTATTTGAAGCAATGTATCCAAAAGCCCTTGCGATGGAAGGAGATCCTATCGGCTTGCATATCGGTGCTTTAAACCGCCCTGTTACGAATGTGTTAATCGCATTAGATGTAACAGAGGAGGTTGTGGATGAGGCGATTGAGAAACAGGCAGGTTTAATTATTGCTCACCATCCGCTTGTATACCGTCCGTTAAAAACGATTCAAACAGATACCGCGTATGGCCGAATCATCGAAAAGTGCATCAAGCATGATATTGCTGTATATGCTGCTCATACAAATGTTGATGTTGCACACGGCGGGGTAAATGATTTATTAGCTGAGGCGCTCGATTTAGTACAAACGGATGTTCTTGTACCAACATACGAGGAAAACTTGAAAAAGCTAGTTGTTTTTGTCCCTGTCTCTCATCAGGAATCAGTGCAGCAAGCTTTGGGGGATAGCGGTGCAGGACATATTGGAAACTACAGCTCTTGCACCTTCAATGTAGAAGGAACAGGAACCTTTTTACCTCTAGAGGGGACCAACCCATATATAGGAACAACAGGGAAGCTTGAGCGTGTTGAGGAAGTACGGATCGAAACCATTTTCCCAGCGTCCCTGCAGCGTAAAGTGGTACGGGCCATGCTTGCGGCTCATCCATATGAAGAGGTTGCGTATGATATCTACCCGCTTGAGAATAAAGGGAACGTGTTAGGCTTAGGGAAAATAGGACATTTACCAGAGGCAATGACACTGGAGCAGTTCGCCGAATATGTAAAAGAACGATTAGATGTCCCGGCTGTTCGAGTTGTCGGAGAGCTGCAGGATACAGTGAAAAAAGTGGCAGTTGTTGGGGGAGACGGGAATAAGTACATTAAACAAGCGAAGTTTAAGGGCGCAGATGTATATGTTACAGGTGATTTATATTATCACGTCGCGCATGATGCCATGATGCTTGGGTTACATGTTGTAGACCCAGGGCATAATGTAGAAAAAATTATGAAGTCAGGAGTGCAGAGGCAGCTGCAGCAAAAAGCAATAGAAAAGAAATTAGCTGTTACAGTACACGCATCCCTCATTAACACGGAGCCATTCAAATTTGTATAAAGAAAACTCGCCGACTGGCAAGCCCCAACCTTGGGCGAAGACAGAGGCATAGTTGCACTTATACTGCATTTTAAAATTTTCGACTACGTCGGACTGTCTTCCATATGGAAATTTATATCTTATTTCAGTATAAAATAAAGCGGAAGAGAGATTTCTCTTCCGCTTTATTTTATACAAAACATTTTGAGGGACTTTCTAGCCCCTGCTCTTCTTATCACTTTATTTTCACTTTCGGTAAAATCTTAGAAAGCGGCACTTGTCGTTTGCGTTCCCATGTTGAGGGAGTGGCTGGATCGTATTGCTCAATGAATGCAATGACTTCCTTTGTAATTGGTGTAGGGGTAGAGGCACCTGCCGTGATAGCAACGGTTTCTACACCTTCAAGCCACTCGAGCTGAATTTCGCTTACATCAGAAATACGGTATGCATTTGTTCCGGCAATTTCCATAGAAACTTGAGCGAGACGATTGGAATTATTGCTTTTTGGGTCGCCTACGACAAGCGTTAGGTCTGCTTCTGTTGCTTGGTCAGCCACAGCTTCCTGACGAACCTGTGTTGCTAAACAGATTTCCTTATGGAATTCTGCTGTAGGATAACGCTCTTGGATTTTTTTCATGAGATGCTGTACATCCCATTGACTCATCGTTGTTTGGTTTGTAACCAAAATGCGATCGGTTGGAAGGTCCAACACAGCTACGTCCGCTTCCTTCTCAACAAGATGTACAATATCAGGCGCGATACCAATGGCTCCCTCTGGCTCTGGATGTCCCTTTTTGCCGATGTAAACAATATGATATCCTTCTTCCTTCTTATCACGGATTAAATCATGAGTCTTTGTAACGTCAGGACATGTAGCATCGATAGTTGTTAGACCTTTTTCCTGCGCTCGCCTTTTGACTTCGGGAGATACACCGTGCGCTGTGAAAATTACAGTGCCAGACTCTACCTGTTCTAGAATTTCAAGGCGGTTTGGACCATCCAATGTAATAATTCCCTCTTCTTCAAAGGCATCGGTTACATGTTTGTTATGGACGATCATTCCTAATATATAAATTGGTCGGGGTAAATCTTTATCAAGCGCTGCATTGCGCGCAATGACCATCGCGTCTACCACTCCGTAGCAATAGCCGCGCGGGGCAATTTTAATTACCTTCATCGTATTCCTCTCCTTTTTAGCAAGGACTTTCATCAACTAGTCTTCTTTATTATAAAGGAGGAGAGGTGCCTTGACAAAGCTATACATATAATTTTGGTGATGATGTTTTCATGGCAGCAGGCGAAGCCGGCTGCTTTGGCGGCATTTGTGTGTCCTCTACTGTTGGATTACTCTGTTTCTTTTCTGCTTTCTTAGCTGTTGGTTTTGACGTTTCCTCTTGTACAGCTATTGGTGCTGCTGGCGTTGTTTCCTCTGCTGTTTCCTCTGCTGTTTCCTCTGTTGCTGTTTCTTTGCTGCTGTTAGGGGTAAGTGCACTTAAAATTTTTGTCAAGTTTGGGAAATTTTTCATAAGCGGGCCGTATTGCTGCACAACGGGACCGACAGTTTGTGCAACCTGAACAATTTTTTCTACATTTCCTACAATAGCGGAAGGGTTGGCAACCAGGTTAGAAAAAAAGCTGCTAATTCCTCCTGTACCGCTTGCTGTTGCAGCGCTTGTTGCTGCAGCTTGCGGGATCATCCGGACATTTGTCTCAGATGCCGGCTGTTGACGAGGATGCATCATTGGCTGCTGCGTCTGGGAGCCGTAGTTGTTAATTGGCATAAAGGGAGAACCGATATCTTGCGAATTTTTATTTTTTTTTCCAAACAGCTTTGATAAAATTCCTCCTTGCTGTTTTTGTTGCATAGGCATTTGCTGCATGGGCATCTGCTGCATAGGCATTTGCTGCATGGGCATTTGCTGCATGGGCATTTGCTGCATGGGCATTTGCTGCATAGGCATCTGCTGCATGGGCATTTGCTGCATAGGCATCTGCTGCATGGGCATTTGCTGCATAGGCATTTGCTGCATAGGCATTTGTTGCGTAGGTCTTTGCTGCGTTCGCCTTTGCTGCATATCCCTTCTCATTCCCCCAGCTGGGTATAGATGTGATTGCGGCATGTACATCATCGGTTGGCGGGGAGGCACTTGTGGCTGGTTCATAAAAAGCACTCCTTTCTTGTCGGTGTATACACTACCATATGCAGCAACAAGAAAAGAGGTTAGTTTTCCAAGCATAGCATCAAACTAATAATAGCTTTTCCATGTAGAATTCGTTATAATGATAACTTGCCTGATTTGTGCGTTAAATAAGGAGAAAGAAGGTGGAACAGATGACAGCATCATTTGAACAATTTGCATTTCAGCCGTTTTTATTAGAGGCTGTGAGAGAGCTTGGCTTTTTAGAGCCAACTGAAATTCAACGTAAAATCTTTCCGATTGCGGAAAAAGGACATAGTGTTATTGGCCAATCACAAACGGGTTCCGGCAAAACACATGCGTACTTGCTTCCGATTTTACAGGCGGTTCAACCAGAGAGGGAAGAAGTGCAGGCTGTGATTACAGCACCGACACGTGAATTAGCACAGCAAATTTATCAAGAAATTCTAAAGCTTACAAAATTCTGCCAGGAAGAGCAGCTGATTACCGCACGTTGTTTTGTTGGTGGAACGGACAAGCAGCGTACAATTGATAAGCTGAAAAAGCAGCCGCATATAGTTGTTGGTACACCAGGACGTATCCACGATTTAGTCGAGGAGCAGGCGTTATTTGTACATACAGCTTCGACCATTGTTGTCGATGAGGCAGATTTAATGCTTGATATGGGATTTATTGAAGATGTTGATAAAATTGCAGCGCGGATGCCGCAAAAATTACAAATGCTTGTTTTCTCAGCAACGATTCCTGAAAAACTTAAGCCGTTTTTGAAAAAGTATATGGAAAATCCAGAGTATGTACATATCAATCCAAACCAGGCGGCCGCACAAAATATTGAGCATGCGATTATACCGCTGCGCCATCGTAACAAAAAAGACTTATTGAAAGATATTCTTGTGCAATATCAGCCGTATTTGGCGATTATATTTACAAATACGAAGAAGAATGCTGAATATGTTGCGCAGGCGCTAGCGGAGCGCGGATTAAGGGTTGGTCGCATTCACGGTGATTTAACACCGCGCGAACGCCGGAAAATGATGAAGCAAGTGCATGAATTGGAGTACCAATATATCGTTGCGACAGACTTAGCAGCTCGTGGTATTGATATCGAAGGAGTTAGTCATGTTGTAAACTATGAACTGCCGGATGATCTGGATTTCTATATTCACCGCGTCGGCCGTACGGCACGCGCTGGTTTTTCTGGAACCGCCATTACAATCTACGAGCCAAGTGATGAAGAAGCACTAGATAAGCTGGAGAAACGCAAGATTGAATTTCATCATATTGATTTGCGAAGCGGTGAGTGGGTTGAACTTGGTCCGCGGAGAAAGCGTCAAAGCCGTAAAAAGCAAGGAAATGAGCTAGATATTATGGCGAAGAAGGTTGTTAAGAAGCCGACTAAAGTCAAGCCAGGATATAAGAAAAAGCTAACGGAAGAGCGAGAGAAAATTAAACGGAGATATAGTAAAAAAACGAAATAAGGGGGGATGCTCCTTTGTTTCGTTTTTTATGTCTGTTTGCTTGGTAAATAAATGAGGTGATATATATGTTGAAAATAGGTTCACACGTATCAATGAGCGGCAAAAAAATGCTGCTTGCATCAAGCGAGGAAGCCGTTTCTTACGGAGCTACGACGTTTATGGTGTATACGGGCGCGCCGCAAAATACAAGACGCAAGCCAATAGCGGACTTGAATATAGCGGCGGGTCTTCTTCATATGCAGGAGCATGGCATTGAGGAGATTGTTGTGCACGCTCCTTATATTATTAACATCGGAAATACGCAAAATCCTGATACCTTCCAGCTCGGGGTTGATTTTTTACGTATGGAAATTGAGCGGACTGAGGCATTGCAAGCAGCCAAGCAAATTGTCCTGCACCCGGGAGCGCATGTGGGAGCAGGAGCAGATGCGGGCATTGCTAAAATTATTGAAGGTTTAAATGAAGCCCTGACTGCGGATCAAACAGTGCAAATCGCTTTAGAGACAATGGCTGGAAAAGGCTCTGAGTGCGGCAGAAGTTTTGAAGAGATTGCCAAAATTATTGAGGGGGTAACGCATAACGAGAAGCTGTCTGTTTGTTTTGATACATGTCACGTACATGATGCCGGCTATGATATTGTAAATGACTTTGATGGCGTACTAGAGCAATTCGATCGTATTATCGGCATTGATCGCATTCGGGTGCTGCATATTAATGATAGCAAAAACGAACGCGGTGCGCATAAAGACCGTCATGAGAATATCGGCTTTGGACATATCGGCTTTGAAACGCTTAGCTACATTGTCCATCACCCGCAGCTGCAGCACATTCCAAAAATCCTTGAAACACCTTATGTCGGAGAAGATAAAAATAATAAAAAAGCTCCATATAAGCAGGAAATTGAGATGCTGCAAAGCCGAACTTTTGATCCGGAGATTTTGAATAAAATCATGTTGTAAAGAAAACTCGCCGACTGGCGAGCCCCGCCCTTGGACGAAGACAGAGGCGTAGTTGCACTTATACTGTATTCCTAAAATTTCCGACTACGTCGAATTCACCCCTAGCTGGAAATTTATATTTTCTTACAGTGTAAAGAAAACTCGCCGATTGGCGAGTTTTTAGGAGAAGGCAACCTTATGTACTAAAAAGGGGGAGGGCTGAATCCTCCTTTTTAGTTTAGAAGGTTTTGCAGCAATGTATTTACTTGTTGAGCTGTTGATGGTGAGGTTACCTTTGCAATTTGTTTGATAAGGCCAATTCGCTCTATGTGACTGTAAATGTTAATGTTTTTCCCTTTTATAAGGGAAACAATCTTTTGTGACTGTTCTTCTGTAATGGGAATTTGATACTCCTTGCTTAATTTCAGCAACTCATTTGTTGTGATGTTGTTTAGTTTCTTATTTACAATTTGCTGAATAAAGTTCATACGATTCCTCCTTTTCCGCTATCTAACGGAATATATGTAAAGGAAGCTTGTTCATATTCCTTTGTTTTCCCAACTTGAATTTATTAACAAGGGATGGCGTCATCTCTTGTTTTTTCATTCCACTTTAAGAAAGTGGAAGTTAGCTCGACGCAGCAGGAAGTGTTAGGAACAAAGTGTAAGTGCAATTACGCTGCTGTCTTTGCCGATAGGGCAGTTAAATAGAAAAGATCCATCTTTGTGTAAGATAAATGAGTTTACAATCCGAGTGAACTGTACTATAATTCGAACAGATATAAATCGGAAGAATTCTGAATTATAAAGGTGAGATACGATGAATCATATTATAGAAATTGATCATTTATCGTTTCAGTACGAGGATCAAAAGGTGCTGGAGGATATTCATTTACACGTTCGCAAGGGTTCCTTTCTTGGTCTTGTTGGTCCAAATGGATCCGGCAAATCTACCCTTCTAAAATGTATATTGGGTATTGTAAAGCCAAAGCAAGGGACGATTCGGTTATTTGGTATAGATAGCCGCAAGTTTAAAGATTGGAATAAGATCGGCTATGTGTCACAAAAGGCAAATAGCTTTAATTCTGGATTTCCGGCTACTGTATTTGAAGTAGTATCGATGGGGCTTGTATCGAAGACGGGTTTGTTTCGATTTTTAAATAAATCACAAAAGAAAAAGGTGAAGCAAGCCATTACGGATGTTGGAATGAGCGAATTTATGAACCGTAACATTGGAGAATTATCGGGCGGACAGCAGCAGCGTGTTTTTATTGCCCGGGCACTTGTAAGTGAGCCAGAGCTGCTCATTTTGGATGAACCGACAGTAGGTGTTGACGCTGAGAATGTACAAAACTTTTACAGTATGCTGGAGCATTTAAATACAGAGCTTGGAATTACACTCATTCTTGTTACACACGATATCGGAGCTATTACAGAAAAGGTAACGCATGTTGCTTGTTTGAATAAGCATTTACACTTTCATGGAGAGACGGAGCTGTTTGAGGAGCGGAAGAACCATGATTTGTCGTCCTTTTATGGACATCATATTCATCTGCTTGAACATAGTCATGAGCACCACGGGGGGACAAGATGATACAAGATTTTTTACAGTATGATTTTTTGCGTAATTCGCTATATGCCGCTGTTCTGATTGGTCTTGTTGCCCCGCTGCTTGGCGTGTTTATTGTTATTCGGCGATTGTCGCTTATTGCTGATGCGCTCAGCCACGTAACGCTTTCTGGTATTGCCGCAAGCTTACTTTTGGAGAAAACATTATTTCCGGGCGGATTTATCAATCCTTTATACATGGGGATGGTGTTTTCGATTGGCGGAGCGCTTTTCATTGAAAAATTGAGGAGTGTATATAAGCATTACCAAGAGCTGGCAGTACCGATTATTTTATCGGGCGGCATCGGTCTCGGTGTGATTTTTATTTCGTTGGCTAATGGATTTAATACCGATTTATTCTCCTATTTATTCGGAAGCATCAGTGCGGTAAGCAAGGGAGATCTTACGGTTATTATCAGCATAGCTGTTCTCGTTCTTGCAACAGTTTTCCTTCTGTATAAAGAACTGTTTTTACTTTCCTTCGATGAAGAGTATGCAACAGCAACAGGTCTGCGTGCAAAATGGATTCATTTCATTTTTATTGTACTGGTTGCTCTTGTAATTGCTGCATCCATGAGAGTAGTTGGTATTTTACTTGTGTCATCGCTCATGACCTTACCAGTGGCGGCAAGTATTCGTATCGCAAAGGGGTTTAAACAGACTATCTTCTTTTCTATTCTTTTTGGAGAACTGGCTGTTGTTGGAGGACTTATCACATCGTATCAACTGGATTTGGCTCCAGGGGGGACAATTGTGATGATTGCTGTTGCAATTTTAATAGGAGCGATCATGTGGAAAAAGAAAAAAACAGCGTAAAGTAGGGATGGACATGAATCTGACAGAAGCGTTAAAGCTGATGAAGGACAAAGGATTCAAGCATACGGGAAAGCGTGAAGATATGCTGAATTTATTTTCTTCACACAATAAATATTTAACGGCAAAAGACGTGTTGGAAAATATGAAGGACACCTATCCAGGCTTAAGCTTTGATACCATCTATCGCAATTTAGCTCTTTTTGTGAAGCTTGGTGTTTTAGAGCAAACAGAATTGAACGGGGAAAAGCATTTCCGCTTTACGTGTTCAACGACACAGCACCACCATCATTTTATTTGTCTTGATTGTGGGCGAACGAAGGAGGTTCACCTCTGCCCGATGGATGTATCTTTTTCGGGGTTTGAAGGCTTTGAGGTAACAGGACATAAATTCGAAATATACGGGAGATGTCCGGCTTGTGTAAAATAAGATTCTGTTTAGAAGTATAAATACTAGTATATGTAAAGGATGAAGTCACATCGATTTCATCCTTTTTTGGGTTAAAAATACAAAATAAAGGGGCATAGTCAGCCCCTTCGATTCTTTTTAACCTGTAAGTAAGTCATAATTAGTTTTGTCGAAAGCCGTTAAACAAGGGTATTCACTGTTTATTTTGCTTCTTGCTTTGCTTTCTCAGCGTATTCTTCTGCAATCTTATCTATTTCTTTTTTCAATTCCTCTACCATTACAGACTCAGGCACCTTACGGACAATTTCACCTTTGCGGAAGAGGAGACCTTCACCGCGAGCGCCGGCAATACCGATATCCGCTTCCCTTGCTTCTCCCGGTCCGTTTACGGCGCAGCCTAATACAGCTACCTTAATTGGTGCTTTTATTTTGGAGATATATTCTTCTACTTCATTTGCAATGCTAATTAAATCAATTTCAATGCGGCCGCACGTTGGGCATGAAATTAATGTAGCAGCATTGGAAGAAAGGCCAAATGATTTCAGTAATTCGCGCGCAACCTTTACTTCTTCTACCGGATCGGCACTTAAGGAAATGCGTAATGTATTGCCGATACCTTTGCTTAAGATTGCACCAAGACCTGCTGCGCTTTTTACCGTTCCTGCAAACAATGTTCCTGATTCTGTAATACCAAGGTGAAGCGGGTATTGAAAGGCCTTTGCCGCTTTCTCGTATGCTTCGATTGCCAGGTTCACATCAGATGCTTTCATGGATACGATAATGTCATGGAAGTCGAGGTCTTCTAAAATCTTAATATGATGAAGGGCGCTCTCTACCATGCCATCAGCTGTTGGATAGCCATATTTCTCTAAAATATGACGCTCTAAGGAACCGGCATTTACACCAATTCGAATTGGAATACCTTTCGCTTTTGCAGCATTTACAACCGCTTCTACCTTTTCTCGTCTTCCGATATTTCCTGGATTGATACGCACTTTATCCACGCCGCCCTCAATGGCCTTTAAAGCAAGACGGTAGTCAAAGTGAATGTCTGCAACAAGAGGGATATTAATGCGCTTTTTAATATCGGCGATGGCATTTGCGGCACGTTCATCTGGAACGGCAACACGAACAACCTGGCAGCCTGCCTCCTCCAGGCGGAGAATTTCTGACACTGTTGCCTCGACATCATGTGTTTTTGTTGTTGTCATACTTTGTATCACTAACTCATTATTTCCACCAATTGTTAAGTTTCCGACTTTCACTGGTCGGGTTTTTGTACGATGTGTAATTTCATTCACGAATATATCGCTCTCCTTGTAAAAGAGTTAACCGTAATGGCTGCTTTCCTGATTATATGAGTACTGTCTTAAGCTCCATGCCTTTCCAAAGGAAGCTCCTTCGTTCTCTAGCCTGCACCCTTATTTTAGTTTCGCGCCACAGTTTTTTTGCAGTTTCCTTTGCGACTCCTGTGTGCTGTAGGCGAACGATACCAGCAGACGAGTGCTATTTACGCAACTACTACCACAGTAGACCCATTCTAGTTAATTTTACTATAGAAACAACCGTTTTGCTACGCAAAAGAGCGATTCATCCTCTTCCTGCTCATGAGACTATATTCTTTCACATTTCTTACAGGGCAAAAAGTAAAAGTCTTTTCATTTATATAATGGGAATTTATATGTCTTTCCTATTCTTATTTTAGATGGGGATTCGTTTGTATTCAGATCTTTAAAATCATTTGTAATCATATCCACAGAAGGTAACGTTCCTTTTTTGTTAATGGCTTCTACAATGGAAAGAACGGTGTCGCCGCTTTTGACCTCGATTTGTTTGTATTCAGCATCGGCTTGTTTTTGTTCACTCGTGCTGGGATCTGTCGCAGGCTGTGCAGCTGCTTCTTGTGCTTTCGGTTTGAGAAGCGGCAGTGTGCCAACGGTTATATCGTAAAATAAAGAGTATCCAATGAGTAAAACAAACAGTGTTATGCCGATGCGTTTCATACATTCTCCTCCTTCTTTGTAGAGAATATATGCTTGTCCTATAAAAAAATGCCGCAATAGGCGGCATTTTTACAAGTTTTTTTTCTCCTTTATAGGAGGAATTTCTTTTAACGTTAAGAAGAGAACAAAACATGAAACAGCGACGAAGATTAAAAACGAGTGTAAAACCGTTATACTTAAGAACTTCATAATCATAAAAAATACGATTGGGATTGTAAAGCTGTAAGCTGTCAGCGTCCATGCCTGTTTATAGTTAACGTTGCGCTGCATTTGCGTAGCAAAAAGCCTGCCAATGAAAGCGAGAGCGGTCACACCAAACAACATGATAAAGCTGTCAAATAAATATAAAAGCGCACCCAAGATGACTAAGGCAATCGGATAGATGCTTTTAATCATACTAAGAAATTCCTCTATATCTGTTTTCGAGATCGTGGTATCGTTTAGTAACGAATATGTATATGCTTCATTGTTTGTATCCGAGACAAGAACAGCTTTATGCTTTAAGAAAAATAAGCCATCCTGATGTGTGAGGGAAGAAGGAAGTTCTTCGCTATTTGGGTCAAACAAGAATACAAAATCATTTTCTTTTTTTAAAATCGGTTCCTGTATATCCGCTTTTAGTTCTCCTTGTTCGATTGTAAATTCTGGAATTTCTGACTGTACGGTTCGTTCAACAAGAGATAGTTCTGTACGTACCAAATTTGTCAAATGAACCATTTCCGGAATAAGCATAAGTAAAGAAAGGAGAAATATGTATAAAATTGATTTTCCGATTTTTTGAAATCGATAGCGTGCCATATCTTTTGGGGAATATGAGCTTTTGTACAACTGCTGGAATATTGACATGATTTCACTTCCTTGTTCTTTAAAATTCAGCACTTTCATTGTAACGCAGCCAGAAGAAGAAGAACAAGGAATAGGTATGGAAAAATATGCGAAAATATGGAATAATTACGATTGACACAATTGTTTTACATGTGATAAATTTGTATATGTCTCAAGCGTGAAGTCTTTCATGGCGGTGTAGCTCAGCTGGCTAGAGCGTACGGTTCATACCCGTAAGGTCGGGGGTTCGATCCCCTCCGCCGCTACCATCAAGGACCCTTAGCTCAGCTGGTTAGAGCAGACGGCTCATAACCGTCCGGTCGTAGGTTCGAGTCCTACAGGGTCCATTTTGGAAAAGTATCCAAGTGATTCAAGGGGCCGCATTCGAAATGCAGTAGTATACATATATTTAAAATTGCAAGCTCCCAGATTGGGGGCTTTTTTACACTATACAAAGGATTCATATTTCAAATTCTATAAACCGGCAGCAGATTTATTTTCCATCTTGAAAAAATAGTGTACAATAGGTATGGGCTATAGGCAGACAAGCTTACGTCCGAGTACATATATACGGGAGGAATTACAAAATGGCGAAATATGAATTACCACAACTACCTTATGCTTATGATGCATTAGAGCCTCATATCGATAAGGAAACAATGAACATCCACCACACAAAGCACCACAACACTTACGTAACAAACGTAAACGCAGCTTTAGAAAACTATCCAGAATTAGCAGCGAAAAGTGTAGAAGCACTTATCTCTAACATGGAAGAAGTACCAGAAGCAATCCGTACTGCAGTTCGCAACAACGGCGGCGGCCATGCAAACCACTCTTTATTCTGGACAATTCTTTCTCCAAATGGCGGCGGTGAGCCAGTAGGCGAGCTTGCTGCAGCAATCAATGCGAAATTCGGCAGCTACGCTGCATTTAAAGAAGAGTTTGCAAAAGCAGCTACAACTCGCTTCGGCTCTGGTTGGGCATGGCTTGCTGTAAACAACGGCGAAATCGAAGTAACAAGCACTCCAAACCAAGACTCTCCATTAATGGAAGGTAAAACACCTATTCTTGGATTAGACGTATGGGAGCATGCGTACTACTTGAACTACCAAAACCGTCGTCCTGACTACATTTCTGCATTCTGGAATGTAGTAGATTGGAACGCTGTTGAGAAACGTTACCAAGAAGCAAAATAATGATTCAGCAGGCCGCTCATTCGGCCTGTTTTTTTTGCACTTTAAGACCGTACCAATTTTCAGCTGGAAGCGAATTCGACGTATCAGGAAGTTTTACGAATAAAGTGCAAGTGCAACTCCGCCTCTGTCTTCGCCCAAGGACAGGGCTCGCCAATCGATGGGTTTTCTTTATACTGTAAGAAAGTATAAATTCTCAGCTAGAAGTTCATTCGACGTAGTGGGGAATTTTGGGAATACAGTATAAGCGCACCTCCGCCTCTGTCTTCACCCAAGGACAGGGCTTGCCAGTCGGCGAGTTTTCTTTATACTCCTCGCCCAATCAGTTTCTTACATAATTCTCCCCCTAATTCGGAAGACTAAGCTTTGAAGTAAAGGGGAGTTTTAAATGATGAAAACAAAGCATTTAATTGGAGATGTGGAAGTCAAACGCGATCTCATTCTGCTGTTAACAATCGGCGGATTGTACACATTAGCTATTTCGTTATCCAATACGTTTGTGAACATCTACATTTGGAAGCAAACAAAAGATTTTCTGAACATTGGGATGTACAATTTAGCTGTTGTTGTAGCGCAGCCGATTACGTTCGCGTTTGCAGGAAAACTAGCGAAAAATGTGGATCGCATCATTATTTTGCGCTTAGGAGTGAGCGCACTTGCCGCTTTTTTTATTACGGTTTTATGGACTGGAACAAATGCCTCACAATATATTTTACTCATCGGAAGCATGCTTGGAATCGGCTACGGATTTTATTGGCTCGCGTTTAATTTGCTTACATTTGAAATTACGGAGCCAGAAACGAGAGATTTTTTCAACGGTTTTCTTGGGCTTTTAACATCATTTGCCGGCATGGTCGGTCCTATCTTGGCCGGATATGTAATTTCTCACATGAAAAGATGGAATGGATATACTTTTATTTTCATTCTTTCATTAACCTTATTTACTATTGCGATTGTCATGAGCTTTTTTTTGTCACGCAGAGAGTGTGAGGGGAAATACGAGCTTGTGAAAATTATTCGAGAACGACGGCAGAATCGAAATTGGAACCGAGTGACGCTAGCTCACTTTTTTCAAGGACTTCGAGAAGGGACTTTCGTATTTGTCATCTCGATCTATGTGTACATAACAACAGGAAGTGAGCTTGCCATCGGAAAGTTTGGGCTAGTCAGCTCAGGAATTTCATTTATTTGTTATTATTTAGCGACTCGTCTCATTAAGGATGTGTATCGAAAAAAGGCAATTCTTCTTGGTGGCCTTCTTTTGTACGTAGCAGTGTATCTTGTCATCATTGATGTCAGCTATCCGAAGCTGCTCATTTATGCAGCCTGCATTGCCGTTGCGTATCCTATTTTGCTCGTGCCGTATATGTCCATGACCTATGATGTGATTGGCAAGGCTCGTCAAGCAAAGGAGCTTCGCGTTGAGTATATCGTTGTTCGTGAGCTGTTTTTAAATGCTGGAAGGATTTGCTCTATCGCATCCTTTTTGATTGCTGTTCACTTTTTTCAGCCGCAGCAAAGCTTGCCCGTTTTACTTGGCATTTTAGGAATGGGACATCTTCTTATATATTTCGCAGTTCGCAGTGTAACGTATGAGACAACTGTGCAGCCTAAACCGGGGCTGCAAGTATCGCGAACAAGGCAGGAACTTACGGAAGGGGAAGGTTAATTACCGTATGCTTTCTCGTATGCTTTATGGTAAAATGAGAACTATGTGAGGACACCTTGTCTACAAGGTGTCCCTTTTTCCGGCGCTTGCTAAAAGCTATAGCGCTGCGTTTGAACGAAAGGAGGGGGAAGGGAAGATCGCTCTTTCAGAAGAATATCCCTTATGAAAATGAAAAAGAAGCAGAAAAAGAAAAAAAGTCATGTGCCACTTCGATTAAATCTATTATTCTTTCTAGTGTTTATTATGTTTTCGGCGCTTATCCTGCGCCTTGGCGTTGTGCAGATTGTATACGGAGAGGATTATAAAAAGGAAGTAGAGCGTACCGAGAATGTAACAGTAAGCACATCGGTGCCTCGCGGGAAAATTTATGACCGCTATCATCGCATTGTCGTTGATAATACTCCTCTGCGAACGATTACGTATACAAGAATGAGCGGATCCACAAGTGAGGAGCGTTTGAAAGTAGCGCAGCAGCTTGCAGAGCTCATCGAGATGCCGACTGATAAAATCACTGAGCGTGACAAAAAAGATTTTTGGATACTGCTGAATGAGGACCGCGCTAAAAAGAAAATTACAGCGAAAGATAAACAGCAGCTTGCAGATAAAAAAATTGATGATGCTGAAGTATACAAACGGCAGCTTGCCCGGATTACGGAGGCTGAGCTGCAGGAGTTAACGCCGGCCGATTTAGAGGTATTAGCAATTAAACGGCAAATGGATAGCGGATATGCGAATACACCGCAAATTATTAAAAATAAAGATGTGACGCCTGAGGAGTATGCGGTAATCAGCGAAAATCTAGACAAGCTGCCGGGTGTTGATACAACAACAGATTGGGATCGAAATTATACGTACGGCAATTTATTCCGGACTGTTCTTGGAAATGTGTCGAGCGCTGATGAAGGCTTGCCAGTAGACCGGCTGAATTATTATTTAGTCCGTGATTATAACCGCAATGACCGTGTTGGAAAAAGCTACATCGAGCAAGAGTTTGAGGATCTGCTGCATGGCACGAAGGCGGAAGTAAGAAATGTTACGGATAAAGAAGGAAATATTTTAGATACGATTTATGTTTCCAAAGGATCACGAGGAAACGATTTGATTTTAACGCTGGACATGGAGTTGCAAAAGCAGGTAGAACAAATCATTGAGGAAGAACTCAAGGCTGCAAAGGCTACAGGTGAAACAATGCTGGATCGAGCGTTTGTTGTTATGATGAACCCGAAAAATGGTGAGATTTTATCGATGGCCGGGAAACAGCTCGTGAACAAGGATGGCAAGCAGGAGGTTCAGGACTTTGCGCTTGGTACAATGACAAGCTCCTATGCGATGGGGTCTGCTGTAAAAGGAGCAACGATCTTGACAGGTTTACAAACAGGGGCAATTCAACCGAATACGGTGCTTGTGGATGAACCAATCCGATTTAAAGGAACAGAGCCGAAAAAATCATGGAAAAACATGGGGTCTATTGGAATCGTGACGGCACTGCAACAATCCTCCAACGTATATATGTTTAAAACAGCGATGAATCTTGCAGGTGTGCAGTACGTTCCAAACGGTACTCTAGATATTAAACAAAAATCCTTTGATACGATGCGTTTATACTTTAGTCAGTTTGGTCTTGGTGTCCCGACGGGTATTGACTTGCCAAACGAATCGAGCGGCTATAAGGGCACCGTTGACGCTACGCAACCAGGGCTTCTGTTGGACTTTTCTATTGGACAATATGACACCTATACACCGTTGCAGCTAGCGCAATATGTATCTACGATTGCAAATGGAGGCTACCGCATTAAGCCGCAAATTATGAAGGAAGTTCGTGAACCGAGCACAACGACTGGGGAAATCGGAAAAGTAGTAGAATCAACTGAACCGGTTGTATTGAACCGCATCGATATGGACGAAAGTGAAATTGAGCTTGTTAAAGAGGGCTTTCGTGCGGTGATGCAAACATCAAACGGGACAGGACAAGCTCAGTTTATGAACGCGCCATATAAGACGGCCGGAAAAACGGGAACAGCTGAAACCTTCTACGATGGTCCTGCCGAATCATTAAGATTGACGCCTGCTTATAACTTAACATTAATCGGCTATGCGCCGGACGATAATCCAGAAGTGGCATTTTCTGTTGTTGTACCTTGGATGAAAAACGACTCAAATGCTGTAAACAAAAAAATAGGCCGCCGTATTTTAGATGCCTATTTTGAGTTGAAAAAAGAAGAAGCTGCAATGGAAGTAAGTCCATCTCTATACGGAGAAGCAGCAGGGAACCAATAAAAAGAGCAGGCGCAGTTTGTTTTGCTTCCGTAGCTCACTTTAGATTTAAAACAGTCAAAAGCACACAACTCCTTCGAGGAATTGTGTGCTTTTTTTTGGACAAGCTTCATATAATAAGATAGCCTCATTGCTTGTACAAGTGCAGTGCTTATCGAAGGGTGTCGACATTTACAAAAGATTTACAAAGTTTTAAAACCTCATTAATAGTTACGCATTATCCTTATTCGTGTAGTCCTGTGCGCAGGACTCTTATGGGAGGAAGGAAACGATGAGAATAGGTTTTACAAGCATAGCGGTTTTGCTAGTTGCTTGTACTGTATTTGCGTTCGAAGCACATGCAGATCCCGATTTACGGGGAAGTGTGACGATGGACGGATCCTCTACCGTATTTCCGATTATGGAGGCCGTATCAGAAGAATATGCGCATAAGCAGCCTTATGTGAAAACACCCATTAGTATCTCTGGCACAGGGGGAGGATTCAATCGATTTATCAAAGGAGAAATAGATATTACTAACGCTTCCCGCCCTATTAAAAGAGAAGAGCAGGAAGCTGCAAAACAAAATAACATACAATACGCTGTATTTCCTATTGCGTATGATGGGCTTACGATTATTGTCAATCAGCGCAATACATGGCTTACGCACATAACAGACAATGAGCTGAAGTTGCTTTGGTCGGAAAGCGGCAAGCATAAGAAATGGTCTGATATTAATCCAAATTGGCCGCAGCAGACAATTCACTTTTATGCACCGGGCGTTGATTCCGGGACATATGACTACTTCCAGGAAACCATTTTAGGAGAACGGGACATGACAAGGTTCGCTACATTTTCAGAGGATGATAATGTGCTTGTCAGAGGAGTTATGAATGACCCGTATGCCATTGCTTTTCTCGGATTTGCATACTACTCATTAAATGAGCAGAAGGTGAAGGCTGTTGCTGTAAATGGAGTATTGCCTGAGAAGGAAACAATTCAGTCCGGTCAATACAAGCCTCTTTCCCGTCCGCTTTACATGTATGTGAACAAAGCATCGATCCGTGAAAAGGAATGCGTGTATGATTATCTGCGCTTCGCTTTCCGATATGGCGGACAGCTTGCAGAAGAGGTTGGTTATGTACAGCTGCCGCGCCAAAAGTATGAACAGCAGTTAAGAAGATTAGATGAAATAAAGAGAGCTCGCTGATTGGCGAGCCGTTAGATGAAGAGGGAGGAGCAGTTGCACTTATACTGCACTCCAAAAATTTTCTACAGTGTAAAAAGAGAAAACATAATCTTGTCTGGAGGATGGAAAGGGGTTTTCATCTTTGGCTTTGTCCAAACGCAGTCGTTCTGTCGGTTCGGTTCGCATGCTTATTCGGCATAACCGCAAACATCACAGAAAAGAACAGCTGCTCAGCAAAGCGGTTCCAGTTTTGTTATTTACCGCGGCAAGCATATCGATCCTGACAACAATTGGGATTGTATGGACACTTGCAACGGAAACGACAGTTTTTTTTCAGCACATATCGATTACACATTTTGTAACGGGAAAAGAGTGGCTTCCGTTTTTTCGAACAAATGCGCAATACGGCATACTCCCTCTTATATGCGGTACGTTTCTCGTGACGGTTATCGCAATGATGGTAGCTGTTCCAATCGGTTTGGGGTGTGCCATATATTTGAGTGAGTATGCTTCAGATAGAATGAGAAGAACTGTTAAGCCTCTGTTAGAGATTTTGGCAGGGATTCCGACTATCGTATATGGATTTTTTGCACTAACATTCGTTACGCCTATGCTGCAAACGATTATTCCAAAACTGCAATTCTTCAATGCTCTAAGTCCAGGCATTGTAATTGGGATTATGCTTATTCCGACTATTGCCTCTCTTTCAGAGGATGCGATACATGCGGTTCCGTCTTCCTTTCGGGAAGGCTCGCTCGGGCTGGGAGCTACGCGCTTTGAAACAACGGTTAAAGTTGTGCTGCCGTCTGCTCTATCAGGTATCCTTGCTTCCGTTGTGCTCGCTGTTTCCCGCGCAATGGGGGAGACGATGATTGTTGTCATCGCCGGGGGAGCGACGCCTGTGTTGTCCCTAAATCCGATGCAATCGATTCAGACTTTAACAGCATATATTGTGCAGGTCAGCCTTGGGGATGCGCCGCATGGCACGATTGCGTATTACAGCATGTATGCTGTGGGGAGCGTACTGTTCATTTTTACATTTTTTATGAATATGGCTGCCCGTCACATCGTTCATCGCTTTAAGGGGGGCTATTCATGAATATGCTGGACCATAAAGCAATGAAGAAGCGGATGAAGAGGCGTTTTCGGATGGATGTGCTGCAGCGATTGTTCTTTGTATTAGCTACTGTAGCCTCATTACTGATTTTACTGCTTCTTCTGTATCAAATTGTGAAGCAAGGGATTTCTTATATAGATTTTGGATTTATGACACAGTTCTCATCACGAATACCGGCAGATGCCGGTATTGCCGCTGCTCTTTGGGGAACAATAGCATTAATGTCAATTGTAACCCCTGTTTCCTTATTACTTGGAGTTGGAACGGCGTTATATTTAGAGGAATATGCTCCAAGAACGGCATTTACAAGGTTTGTTGAGCTGAATATTCAAACGCTTGCCGGTGTGCCATCTATTGTATTTGGATTGCTTGGGTTAACCGTTTTTGTATACGCCATTGGTTTAGGGCAAAGTTTGTTAGCAGGCGGTTTAACGATGAGCTTGCTCGCGCTTCCTACCATTGTAGTAGCATCACAAGAGGCACTGCGATCCGTACCGCGCTCCTTGCTGGAGGCCTCTTATGCGCTTGGCGCTACAAAGTGGCGAACGCTGCGATCTGTTGTGCTCCCTGCGGCATTTCCGGGCATACTGACAGGATGTATCTTGTCTTTGTCCCGCGCAGTAGGAGAGGCAGCTCCTTTGCTTGTCATTGGAGCGCTTGCCTTTATTCATTATGTACCTGTGAATCCGCTGGATGGCTTTACTGTTTTGCCGATTCAAATTTTTAATTGGATGAGCAGACCGCAGGAGGAATTTCATTCTGTGGCAGCAGCAGGGATTCTTGTTCTGCTCGCTTTATTACTCGCAATGAACGCCGTTGCTGTACTGCTAAGAAACCGAAAGCAAAAAAGATATTGACCGTTAAGAGATGGATGAAAGGGGAATTCAAAATGGTAGCTACCGTTGTAAATGTAAAAGCAAAAGGTGAGAAGACAAAAACAGATACACCAAAAAATATCGTATTCAATACGAAGAAGTTAAATCTTTGGTATGGTGAAGACCATGCGTTAAAGGATATTGATTTCAGCATTTATGAAAATGAAGTAACAGCAATCATCGGACCGAGCGGATGCGGGAAATCGACTTATTTAAAAACATTAAACCGTATGGTTGAGCTAGTGCCAATTGTTCGTACAACGGGAGAAATTGAGTATCGCGGACGAAATATCTTTGATAAGTCCTATCATGTTGAAGAACTGCGTACTCACGTAGGAATGGTATTCCAAAAGCCGAATCCTTTCCCAAAATCCATTTATGAAAACATTGCATACGGTCCGAAGATTCACGGCATTCGTGATAAGAAGCAGCTTGATGAGATTGTGGAAAAAAGCTTGCGCGGCGCAGCAATTTGGGATGAGTTGAAGGACCGCCTTCATGACAGCGCATATGGTTTATCAGGCGGACAGCAGCAGCGCGTATGTATTGCACGCTGCCTGGCAATCGAGCCAGATGTGATCTTGATGGATGAACCAACATCAGCATTAGATCCTATCTCTACGTTAAAGGTAGAAGAACTGATTCAAGAACTGAAAAAGAACTTTAGTATCGTAATTGTTACGCATAACATGCAGCAGGCAGCTCGCGTTTCTGATCGTACAGCATTTTTCTTAAGCGGTGAGGTTGTCGAATATACAGATACAAACCAATTGTTTACAACACCAAAAGATAAGAGAACAGAGGATTACATTACAGGACGTTTTGGTTGATACTTTCACCGTCAAGGAGGCAGGTAAGATGGTACGTGGACAGTTTCACTACGACTTAGATACACTACAGGACAAAGTTATGGAGCTGGGCGAATTAGCGAAGGAAGCTCTTAACATAGCAATGAACGGTTTACGTTCAAAAAATATTGAGCTGGCACTGCAGGTTATCGATGATGATCAGCGGGCGGATGATTTAGAAGAAGAGATTAACGATTTCGCATTGATGCTCATTACACGTCAGCAGCCCGTTGCTGTTGACTTAAGACGCATTTTTGTATCTATTAAAATTGCAACAGATTTAGAACGAATTGCGGATCATGCAGTAAACATTGCGAAATCCACAATTCGTCTTGGTGAAAAAGAGCGGACTGTTACGCTTGAGGACTTAGACACTATGTTTCAAAATGCCCATGAAATGCTATCTACTGTGATGCAAGCTTATAAAGAGGAAGACTTAACATTGGCGAAGCAGGTAGCAGAGATGGATGATGTAGTGGATGAATTATACGGAAAATCCATTCGAGAGTTTATTGCTTATATTCCGGAGCATCCACAGGAGATCGCACAAATTACACAAATGTCTTTGATTGCACGCTATATTGAACGTGTTGCCGACCATATTACGAATATTGCAGAAAATGTGTTTTATCTTGTTAAAGGAAAGCATTATTTATTGAATGAGTAAAAGAAGCAGAGATGCTTCTTTTTTCTTGTACTTTAAGAAAGTATAAATTTCTAACAGGAAGACAATTCGACGTAGTGAGAAATTTTAGGAATACAGTATAAGTGCAACTACGCCTCTGTCTTCGCCCAAGGACAGGGCTCGCCAATCAGCGAGTTTTCTTTACACTGTAGGAAAGTATAAATTTCCAGCTAGAAGTAGATTCGACGTAGTCGGAAATTTTAGGAATACAGTATAAGTGCAACTACGCCTCTGTCTTCGCCCAAGGGCAGGGCTCGCCAATCAGCGAGTTTTCTTTATATAACGGGATAAAAAACAATCTGCATGTTCCAAAATTAGACAAATTACAACGTTGTCACTTTTATTCACAGGTGGTATGATTTTATTGAGAATTCCATTTATTCTGACTATTGCTGTGAAAGTGCTTACAACATCTATATAATTAGATAAGTCTCTTTTGGTAGAGACAGGAGGGAAGTAGAAAAGTGTTGCAAATTCTTCTGTTGGCGTGGGAATATCCTCCAATGCTTGTGGGCGGTCTTGGAAGACATGTATATGAGCTCTCTAAGGCGGTGGCTGCAAAAGGTCATACGGTTCATGTCATTACTACACATGTAGATGACTTCAAGTTTTATGAACAAATTAATCATGTACATGTACATCGTGTGAAAAGTCACTATGACAATCGTGCGGATTTTTATACGTGGATTGATGGTTTAAACAAGGCGATTGTGCAATATGCGCAGGTTTTGTGCAAGGAAGTTTCATTTGACCTCATTCATGCGCATGATTGGCTCGTTTGCAGCGCTGCAACAGCAATTAAGCGGCAGGAGCGCATCCCTCTTCTCACTACAATTCATGCGACAGAGCATGGACGCAATAATGGGATTCATACATCACTGCAATATGAAATACATATGAAAGAAAAAGAACTTGTAAAAGAATCCGACGTTTTAATTGTATGCAGCGCCTATATGAAGCGTGAAATCGAGCTGATTTTAGACGCATCTCCGCATAAAATTGCCATATTCCCAAATGGAATCGACACAAACTTTTTTGAATTAAGCATGGAGAAAAATGTGCGAAACGCATACTCGCTACAAGGGCGAACCATTGTCTTCTCAATTGGACGCATTGTAAATGAAAAAGGATTTCAAACGGTCATTGATGCCGCTCCTGAACTTTCTAAACGGTATTCATGTTTAATGTTTATTGTTGCGGGAAAAGGACCTATGCTGGATTATTACCGTTCAGTCGTTACAGAAAGAGGGCTCGGGCACGTGATTTCCTTTGTCGGCCATATAAGCGAGGAGGAGCAAAGGGCGTTTTTGCAGGAAAGTGATATTGTACTCGTTCCGAGCCTATACGAGCCGTTTGGCATCGTTGCATTGGAAGGAATGCTGGCAGCAAAGCCAACCATCGTATCCGATGTAGGAGGCTTGAGCGAGATTGTCATTCATAGTGAGAACGGCTTTAAGATGCATCCTGGGGATGTAGGAAGCTTAATAGAGCAAATTGAACGTATTGTCACAAATCCAAAGGAAGCGGCGAGAATTGCGGAAAATGGAAGAGAATACGTTTCACAAAAATACAATTGGACAACAATAGCAGAAAATACAATTCGCGTTTATAGAGGAGCTGTTCATCATTCTAAAAGTGGGGGTTGAGGGGAATGAAGGGAGTCATTTTGGCAGGAGGAAAGGGAACGCGTTTACGGCCATTAACATGCAATCTCCCAAAGCCTATGCTGCCTCTGCTCAATAAGCCGGTTATGGAATACAGCCTAGAATTGCTAAAGCAGCATGGAATTGAAGAAATTGCTGTTACGGTTCAATATATGGGCAATGCCATTCAAAATTATTTTGGGGATGGAAGCAAGTGGGGAGTGAAGCTTCATTATTTTGAAGACTCACCCCCGCTTGGAACCGCCGGCAGTGTAAAGCAGGCAGAAGCTTTTTTGGATGAACCATTTGTTGTCATTAGCGGTGATGCATTAACGGATTTTCAACTATCTCGCGGGATGGATTTCCATCGAACCGAAGAGCGTCTGGTAACTATCTTTTTAAAAGAAGTGTCCCATCCGCTTGACTTCGGTCTTGCTGTTACAGAGGAAGATGGGCGCATTGTAAAGTACATTGAAAAGCCAGGCTGGAATGAGGTCGTTTCTAATACTGTGAATACAGGGATTTATATTATGAATCCAGAGATTTTTTCATATATGGAGCGTCATATGTTTTATGACTTCAGTCATGATATTTTTCCAAGATTGCTAGAAGAAAAGAAAAATATATATGGCTATTTAAGTGATGGATATTGGCTTGATATCGGGACATTTCCCCAATATAGACAGGCGCATTTCGATTTACTGATGAAAAAGGTGAATGTGCAGCTTCCATTTACTGAAGTATTGCCAACGGTATGGATGGGGACGGATGTTACAATTGAAGATGGAACGAAAATAAAAGGGCCGCTTCTTATTGGAGATGGTGCTGTTGTAAAAAGCGGTGCACTCATTGAGCCGTATTCTATTATTGGAAAAAATAATATAATCGGTGAAAATACACACGTACAAAAAACAATTTTATGGAATGACGTGTACGTTGGAAAGCAATGTGAATTAACAGGGACGACGGTTGCATCCGGAACGGTGATAGAGGATGGCTCAACACTGTTTGAAAAAAGCATTGTAGCGGACCACTGTAAATTAGGGAAAAACACTGTTGTTAAGGCAAAGATAAAGGTTGCACCTGGAAAAATCATTGAAGGAAGCTCTGTATTAAGCTCATCCCTTATGTCCGAGCAGGAGAACGCGCTCTCCCTGCTGCAAAGAGGCACAGCTGCTGGGCGCGCAAATTTAGATATTACCCCTGAGTTCATCGTGAAGTTAGCTGCGGCATATGGATCTATTTTCCCTCTTCACTCCTCCATTTTAATTGGAGGCGATTGGAACCCGTATTCACAGCTTATGAAACAAGCGTTTATGAGCGGGCTGCATGCGGCGGGTATTCATACAATGGAGTGTCAGCCTATGAGTGAGTCTTGCTTTCGCTACGCCGCCTTGATGGAGGATGTGGCAGGAGGTGTATTTCTATCTGTCTTACAGCATGAAGATGAAGAGAAAATGATTGTTCGCTTTTATGATCAAGACGGTTATCCTATTTCTGTCCGTATGGAAAAAGAGATTGAATCTATATATATGTCAGAGCTGTATCGGCATGTGAGTGTAACAAGCATTGGCATAAATGCCGAGGCAAACATTAACGAAGAGCAGTATGTATATTCCTTGCTGCGGTCCTTAAACAGATCGCTCATACGAAATGAGAAGTTTCATCTTCTTGTCAATAAAACAGAGAATCCCTTTCATAATATAGTACTTTCATTTCTACAGCTTCTCGGTTGCTCTCTTACGTGGGTATATTCACAAGCGAATGAGAGTCATATTAAATCGCTTATGCAATCAAGCAAGGCAGATGTCGGTATTATATTTCATGAGCAAGGAAGAATGTTTGAGCTATATGATTCATTTGGAAATGTATATAAAAGCATCGGGCAGGAGAATGTTGCTATCCCGGATATTTTGCTCCATCAGGGAGAAGGAGTGCTGTATCCTTTATTACTAAAACATGGAGCAAGCTACGTCATTTGCTCTGTCAAGGAGGAACACCAAGGAGGAGAATTTACGCATAAGAGGTTTGAACACGATTCATTATACCGGATTGGGAAACTATTAGAGCTTATCGCTTCTCGAAAGCAGCCGCTTCATGGAGTTTTTGAGCAGTATCCACAATGCTATTTATTTTGGGATGAGGTCGTTTGTCCGTGGGGAGAAAAAGGGAGAGTCATGCGTATGCTCCTAGCTGATATGCAGAATCAAGAGATGGAAGTTATGGATGGAATTCGGTTTCAGTATGAAAATGGGGACTGGTCCTATATTGTATCTGATCTCAGTCAGCCGAAGCTTATCGTGTATTCCCAGTCTTCCAATCCGGAAACCGCAAAGGAAAAAAATACTCATTTAATTGAAAAAATAAGACAATATCAAAAGGTCTAGAAATTTTATAAAAAAGGTGGTATCATAGTAAAGTCTGATTTATGCCACAATGACTGGAGGGAAATAAGAATGCGCGTAAACATCACTTTGGCTTGCACAGACTGCGGCGAGCGTAACTATATCTCAAAGAAAAACAAACGTAACAACCCAGAGCGTCTTGAGCTTAAAAAATATTGTTCAAGAGATAAAAAAGCGACAGTACACCGCGAAACAAAGTAAGCAGTAGGGATTCCTACTGCTTCTTTTTTTCGCTGTAAGAAAGTATAAATTTCCAGCTGGAAGCGAATTCGACGCAGCAGGAAATTTTAGGAATACAGTATAAGTGCAACTATGCCTCTGTCTTCGCCCAAAGGCAGGGCTTGCCAATCGGCGAGTTTTCTTTATACTGTAAGAAAATATAAATTCCCAGCTAGAAGTTCATTCGACGTAGCGGCGAATTTTAGGAATACAGTATAAGTGCAACTATGCCTCTGTCTTCGCCCAAAGGCAGGGCTTGCCAATCGGCGAGTTTTCTTTAGAAAAAAGGAAGGTGCGAGATGAGTGAGATGAAACAACAGCTCCGGAAACAAATAAGGGAACGCATTATGTGTATGTCAGAGGAACAAAGAGAGCAATGGTCGAGGCAAATTTCCAGTCGTTTATATGAGCAGAATGAGTGGAAGCACGCACACACGATTGGTATTACGATTTCCGTGGATGAAGAGGTGTCGACATATGAGATGATCGAACGGGCTTGGCAGGAAGGAAAAAGAATTGCTGCTCCAAAATGCGATCGGCTTTCTAGAACAATGACGTTTCGTGAAATACGAAGCTGGGATGACTTGGAGAAAGTATATATGAACCTAAGAGAGCCGATTCCAACTCATACGAGAGAAATCTCTGCTGATGAGATTGATCTGCTTATTATGCCAGGCATTGCGTTTACAGAGCAAGGAGATCGTTTAGGATACGGCGGAGGCTATTATGACCGATTTTTATCCCATTACAGTGGTCAGACGATCGCACTTGCCTACTCCACGCAGCTTGTTCCCTCTATACCAATGGATGAGCATGATAAACGCGTACAAAAAATTGTAACAGAGTCGCAAGTATACAGCAGCTTGTAATGTATGACTCCCTCCTAATTCACTTATAATATCGTATGGGATAGCCAGATCCTACTTTACTTGGAACAAGGTAAGGTTCTTTATCGATGTTTTAGAAGAAGGGATGATCGCGGAATGGACAGTGGTGTGAATCGTGTTGTGTTAGTTGGTACTGGAGCGGTAGGCTGCAGCTTTGCATACGCAATGTTGAACCAAGGAGCAGCTGAAGAGCTTGTGCTAATTGATATTAATAAGGAGAAAGCAGAAGGGGAAGCAATGGATTTAAATCATGGAGTTCCTTTTGCTCCATCCCCAATGAAGATTTGGAATGGTACATACGCGGATTGCAAGGAAGCGGATATTGTCGTGATTACGGCAGGAGCGCCGCAAAAGCCGGGCGAAACAAGGCTGGATTTGGTTGAAAAAAATGCGGAAATCTTCAAAGGGTTAATCGGTGAAATTATGGATAACGGCTTTGATGGAATTTTTATTATTGCTACAAATCCAGTTGATATTTTGACGTATGCAACATGGAAATATTCCGGCTTACCAAAGGAACGTGTAATTGGATCTGGTACGATTTTGGATACGTCACGCTTACGATACATGCTTGGAAATTATTTGAACGTCGATAGCCGTAATATCCATGCCTATATTATCGGTGAGCATGGCGATACGGAGCTGCCGGTATGGAGTCATGCAACGGTAGGGACACAAAGGTTGCAGGAATTTATGAAAGCGCATCAGCAATATTCTCAGGAGGAGCTTGACCGTATCTTTGTGAATGTTCGTGATGCGGCATATCATATTATTAATCGCAAGGGAGCAACGTACTATGGGATCGGGATGAGCCTAGTTCGTCTTGTGAAGGCCATTTTTCAAAATCAAAATAGTATTTTGACGCTTGCTGCTTACTTAGATGGACAATATGGTCATAGCGATGTATATATCGGTGTACCGACGATTGTAAATCGAAACGGAATTCGAGAGATTATTGAGCTTCCTTTAAATGAAGAGGAAAAACAAAAGTTTACTCATTCCGTGCAGGTACTTCGCCAGACAATGGCACCTGTCTTATAATAGAATATTGCAAAAAGACAAATCACTCGGGAGATTTGTCTTTTTTTATGTCACATGCTCCTGATTCAGGGGAGTCTTGCATACGTTATTATAATACAGAAACAAAAAGAGAAATTGGAGGGGGTTTCTTGCATCAGCAACAGGATTCCTTATATTGGGCGCTTCTGTATAGTCTTGTATGTTTGCATAAGTATGAAATCCTGCATAACTCTGAGGAACAAGGGGAAGCATGGCTGCAATCTCCAATGCTTAAAAGCAATGTGGTTGTCCGTTTGAAGCGCTATGATGTGGATTGGAGCAGCTGGGTGAGAGAGGACTTGAAACATATGGAGCGGACGAGAGTTCAACGGTTCCAAGGAAAGAAAAAGGTATATAACATTTATGTTTCACGATTTGAACCATTGGATGATTGGCAGGCTGCAATTACGGCTGAACACAGCCACGTGTCCGTTAGAACTGTATTTTTTACCGAACATAATGAAAAGCGGCAGACTGATTTTATGCGGATGTCACTGAAAATGAACGATGAAGAGACTGCCATTATATGTTCCCTGAAGGAGAAGCCGGCTGAGGTATTACGGTTTCATCTCGACGGCTTTTTAGAATTGAAGAACAAGCAGCAACATATTTTAAATTATGCTCGTCCATTCATTACAAAACTATTTACGGCTATTCAAATTGTACTATTTGGGGTATTAGAGTATGCTGGCGGCAGTACGAACACAGCAACGCTCATTGCGTTTGGCGCCAAATACAATCCTCTTATTTTACAAGGAGAATGGTGGCGATTCTTTACGCCTATGTTTTTGCATATCGGTCTGTTGCATCTTTTGATGAATACAGTAGCGCTTTACTATATTGGGAGTCAGGTTGAGCGGATTTTAGGAAATATGAGATTTTTATTTGTGTATTTGTTTGCGGGCTTTTGCGGCAGTCTTTTGAGCTTTGTGTCTTCAGATAGTATAGCTGCAGGAGCCTCAGGAGCCATTTTTGGATGTTTCGGGGCGCTTTTATATATTGCTGCATCGTATGCTAAAGTATTTTCCAAAACAATGATGCAAAGTGTTCTAACACTTATCGGAGTCAATTTGTTATTTGGATTTGCCGTTCCCGGCATTGATAATGCAGGACATATCGGCGGTTTAATCGGGGGATTTTTGGCAACCGTTATGGTACACGTTCCAGGGAAAAAGGGATCGTTCCTTCAGAAAGCAGCAGCGATGCTCATTGCACTTCTGTTTGTCAGCGTTCTGCTGTTTTATGGCCTGCGCATACAAGGGAATGGTGTGCTGTAATAAAGAAAGAAGGAAAATAGATAAAGAAAACTCGCCGATTGGCGAGCCCTGCCTTTGGGCGAAGACAGAGGCGTAGTTGCCCTTATACTGTATTCCTAACATTTCCGACTACGTCGAATTCGCTTCAAGCTGGAAATTTATACTTTCTTAAAGTGTAAAAAATGTCGAACTGAAAATAAATATGCATAATGTACATAGAGTAAATTGACGCTTTCTGCTGTTCTTTTTATAATAAGTATGGGAACGTTTTCTTATAATAGGATGCACGAAGGAAGGTGAAGCGTTGACATCCATTTACGACATTCAGCAATTATTGAAGAAGTTCGGCACTATCATTTATACAGGAGAACGTGTTGCCGATTTAGAATTGATGGCGGATGAATTGCATGAGCTGCATGAGGCGAAGCTTATTGAAACAACAGCTTATGAAGCGGCTTTGTTTGTTCTGAAACAGGAAATTCAAAAACACAAATTACATTAAGGGGTGCATCATGCAGGAGAAATGGTTAGTAGGTGTCGATCTTGGGGGCACAACAATTAAGTTAGCGTTTATTAGCGTATACGGCGAGATTCTACATAAATGGGAAATCCCGACGAATATTAGCGAGAAGGGGAAGTATATCACGGTTGATATCGCAAAGGCGATTGATGAAAAGCTGCAGGAGCTGGGGGAGCAAAAGAGCAAGCTCGCGGGGCTTGGTATGGGAGCACCAGGACCAGTACATATGGCAACTGGCTTGATTTACGAGGCAATCAATCTAGGGTGGAAGGATTACCCGCTCAAAGATTTGCTTGAAGTAGAAACAGGACTTCCTGTTGTTGTAGATAATGATGCGAATATTGCGGCTATCGGTGAAATGTGGAAGGGCGCTGGAGAAGGCGCGAAGGATATTGTATGTGTGACGCTTGGTACAGGAGTCGGCGGCGGTGTAATCGCTAATGGCGAGGTTGTACATGGTGTAAGCGGAGCAGGCGGTGAGATTGGACACATTACTGTTCTTCCAGAAGGCGGAGCTCCATGTAATTGTGGAAAAACTGGTTGCTTGGAAACAGTCGCATCTGCAACAGGTATTGTACGTTTAGCGAAGGAAGCGCTTCAAAGCAGCAAAGACGAGGGTGAGCTTCGCAGCAGATGGAATGAGGCGGGCGCAGTCACTGCAAAGGATGTATTTGATGCTGCGCGTAATGGAGACGCATTTGCACAAAGCATCCTTGACCGTGTAGCCTCCTATTTAGGACTGGCTATTGCAAACTTCTCCAACGCTTTAAATCCAGAGAAAGTTGTAATAGGCGGGGGCGTATCAAAAGCTGGAGATGTATTGCTGCAGCCAGTGCAGAAGTACTTTGAAAAGTATGCATTTCCTCGCGTTGCAAAAAGTACAAAGATGGCGATTGCTACGCTTGGCAATGATGCGGGTGTGATTGGCGGCGCTTGGTTAGTAAAAACAAAAATAGCGAAATTTTAAAGCTAAATTGCTATATGAAAAGGGCTCTGATCGAACCAGAGCCCTTTTCATATAGCTGAAGAATATGCAGCCCCCTAGACGGCTTATTGCGAAATGTCTGTCGTAGACAGCTTCAGGGTGCTTTTCTAATTAATGTGCCGGCGGGAAACCGTTATTGAGTACAGTCATGATAGTAAACCAGCCGAAAACAAGAAGAGTTGCCGCGGAGAAGCCTACTCCCAGCATATTCTTGTCTTTCAAGGTTTTAAGCGTCGAGAACACGCTTAGTAGCGTTACTAGCGCGAAAATCACTATGAGACCCATATATATCCCCCTCTGCTCCTCGCTTCTTTGCATACGAAAGCTGTAAAAATATTCCCTTTCTATTGTACATGGTTTTCCAAAAAATGTCGAGGTGAAACCGCTAACAATTGTGGAGCTCTTACACACAAGGCGCCTTTGATGGTGGGGAATGACTGGAGAGCCCTTCCCTTGGACGAAGACAGAGGCGTAGTTGCCTTTACACTTTGTTCCGAAAGTTTCCTACAATGTCGAACTTGCTTCTAGCTGGAAATTTATACTTTCTGATGTAAAAACAGCCTTCGTGAATAGTCTGTCCGAATGGCACTTGTTTATTACATGAGCGAACAGAAGCAATTCCACTTTTCTATACCGTTCCATGTAAAGAAAAAATGGTGTATCATGAAAGTACAAGACAGGTTTGGAGGAAATATATATGAAATTAAAATGGAGACAGCTTCCACTAGGACCGCTGCAAACAAATGCATATGTGCTGCGTAATGATAAAAAGGAGTGCATTATTTTCGATCCAGGGCATGAAGGAGAAAAACTGATTAGCTACTTGCAGCAGGAGGGATTAACGCCGCTTGCTATTTTATTAACACATGCCCATTTTGATCATATTGGTGCAGTTGATGATGTGCGCGATGCCTATAAGATTCCTGTTTACTTACATAAAGAAGAGCAGTATTGGCTGTCTGATCCCGAATTAAATGGCTCATACATATTTATGACAAACCGCGAGATCACAGCAAAGCCTGCAGATCGTCTGATTGACAGAGAGGGAGAGCTCACAATTGGCTCATTTACGTTTACTATCCTAGAGACACCTGGACACTCTCCAGGAAGTGTTTCGTATTACTGTAAAGAAGCTGGTGCAGTATTTTCCGGGGATGCCTTGTTTCAAATGAGCATTGGACGAACGGATTTACCGGGAGGCAGCTTTAATGAACTGATGATGAGTATTGAGAATAAACTTTTTCCATTACCAGATGATACAGTAGTGCTTAGCGGCCATGGTCCTAAGACGAGCATTGGCTTTGAAAAAGCAAATAATCCGTTTTTGAAATAAGGAGAGACGCGATGCTGGATATTTTGAAGGCAGCGATGCGGGAGCGGGAAGGAAATAGGATTCCCTATAGTACGTTTATCGAGCTTGCCCTCTATCATCCTAAATATGGGTATTATATGAAAGAAAAGGAAAAGATAGGGAGAGCAGGAGACTTTTTTACAAGCAGTAATGTATCCTCTGTATTTGCTAAGCAGTTTGCTCGATTTTTCATGCGCCTTGTGTCAGATAGAGTTATACCACCAATCGTTTGCGAAATTGGAGCGGGCACAGGCAGATTTGCCCGTGATGTATTGACTGAATGGATGACGAGCGATCCCCAATCTTTTTCGAAACTGCGCTATATCATCATTGAGACAAGTCCCTACCACCGTAAGGTACAGCTTGAGGTGCTCTCGCAGTTTGGAAATGTGACGCAGTACGCTTCTCTTGCTGATGCATTTGAGCAATTTGAGGGGATTGTATTTTCAAATGAGCTGTATGATGCGTTTCCCGTAGAAGTGGTGGAGCAGCAGAATGATATGCTATACGAGGTATCTGTAAGCCTTGAGGATCAGCATTTAAAGGAAGTAATCCATCCGCTGCAGAAGAAAGAGGTTTTTCAGTATTTGGAGAGACATCGTTTTCATTTGAAAAACGGGCAGCGTTTTGAAATTCCGCTTGCGATGGGGCGATTTGTACAGGAGTTCAGCAGACGCGTAAAACGGGCTGTATTCGTGACTGTTGATTATGGTTACACGAATGAGGAGTGGATGCATCCTAGCCACAGAGAAGGAAGCTTACGTGGATATTATGAACATCAGCTTGTTCGCAATCCGCTTGAGCGTCCTGGAGAGATGGATTTGACGGCACATATTCACTGGGATGAATTGCAGCTTGCGGGAGAGGATGCAGGACTCTATACATTGCTTCGAATGAAACAGCGGTCCTTTCTTCTAGGTACGGGTATTTTACAGCATCTTGTGAGCCACCAGGATAGAAACCCTTTTTCAGAAATAAGCAAGCAAAATCGTGCTATTCGTTCTTTAATTTTGAGCGGCGGGATGAGCGATGCCTTTGATGTGATGATTCAGCAAAAAGGCATCCCGCAGTTGGAGCTAGAGCGTTATATGGACGTGCCTGTTTGCTCCGCATCGTTTTAACGCCCCTTCTCTGGTCACGTAATCAGCGAAGACAGGCGCATAGCTGTCCTGATACTTTATTCCTAAAATTCCTCACCCATGCTTTCTTAAAGTGTAAGGAGAGCGAACTGTGGAAGCTAGACAACTCCTTAAAAGTAATAAAAGCGCAGAGGCGAGCTCTGCGCTTTTATATCATGATCATCTGTACATTAAGATAAAAAAATAAAACTATCCAAAACTGAGTTTTCCTTTTGGCTTTTCTTAGCGGAACATTACTTGAATGAGCTGAAGCACTTTTTCATTTTGTACATCATAGTAAATTTCCAAGCCTTTTCGTTCACTTGTCACGATTCTAGCACTTTTTAGCTTAGCTAAGTGCTGTGAAATTGTAGACTGCGGCATATTTAAGCAAGTATACATAGTAGATACATTGCTAGGACCTTTCTCAATCAATCCCTTCACGATGCACAGACGTACTGGGTGTGCAAGCACTTTTAATAGTTCGGCATTATTTTCATAAATTTCTAATTCTTCCTGAAACATTTCTAGCATTTCGTCCACCTCCGTATATACTGCAAGTACAGCATAGAATATACATAACAAAATCTTACGATAAAAAACATAGTTTTTGCAAAAAAAAAATTTAAAAATAAAGAAAAAGTAAAAAAAGAGAAGGAATTGTAAAAATAAATTATATAAAACTAGGAAAAAAGGGGAAAAACGTTAATTTTTGTGAAATGGGGATTTTGAAGGTTGAATAGCAGACAATATTGGTTTCGAGCTAGGAGTTTCATTTTTTAGAAACGCTGATTGGCGAAGACAGAAGCTTAGTGGCCCTGATCCTTTATTCTTAAAGTGGTACAAAAAGAAAAACCCGGGTCTCCCCGGGTTTTTGTTTAAAGCGATACAGCTGAAGTTTCAACTGCTGCAAGAGCTTGATCGATGTCGCGAATAAGATCATTTGGATTTTCAAGTCCTGCAGACAAGCGAAGAAGAGAAGCAGAAATACCGCGTTTTTCTCGTTCCTCTTGTCCCATCGCGGCGTGCGACATTTTAGCAGGATATGAAAGAATTGATTCTACAGCGCCAAGGCTGACTGCGAACACAGGAAGCTTAACGTGTGCCAGAAATTGACGAAGCGCTTCTTCATTTTCAAGCTCAAACGATAAAACAGCACCCCCATCCGTTGCTTGCGCAAACTGGATATCACGTCCTGGATGATCAGCAAGACCTGGATAGTAGACACGCTTTACTTTTGGATGAGTTTGTAAATACTCGGCAATTTTCTCAGCTGCTGCAACAGAGTGCTGCAGACGCACATGAAGCGTTTTGAGACCGCGCAGCACAAGCCAAGAGTCTTGCGGACTGAGAATTGCGCCGAACGCATTTTGTAAAAAGTAGAGGCGCTTTGCCAATTCTTCATCCTTTACAACTGCAAGTCCTGCCATTACGTCACTATGTCCGGCAAGAAACTTTGTTGCGCTGTGAAGCACAACATCGGCGCCTAGCTCAAGCGGCTTCTGCGAAAGCGGCGTCAAGAAGGTGTTATCTACAAATGTTAACGCGCCTGCTCGTTTCGCAATTTCGCATATCGCGCGAATATCGGTAATTTTCAAAAGCGGATTAGAAGGCGTCTCCATATAGATCACCTTTGTATTCGGCTGGATTGCTGCCTCTACCTGCGCTATATCAGTCATATCAACAAATGTATGGCTGATTCCATAGCGTGTTAACACCTCTGTTACAACACGGAATGTTCCGCCGTATACATCCTCAGTAATCACAACGTGGTCTCCTTGTGATAAAAGAAGGAAAGCAGTCGAAATTGCCGCCATGCCGGATGCAAATGCAAAGCCTTTTACGCCGCCTTCCAAAAGCGCGATTGTTTCTTCAAGCACGTCGCGCGTCGGATTGCCGGAGCGGCTGTAGTCGTATTTTCCAAAAGAGTCTACATCCACCTGATGGAATGTGGAGGAATTGTAGATCGGGACGCTGACCGCTCCTGTCCCTGCATCATATTTAAAGCCATTGTGAATTAACAGTGTATCTTGCTCGTACTTTGTCATGCTTTCACCCCTTCGCGCACTGCGACAAGAGCTTGCGTTAAATCTTGAATGAGGTCCTCTGCGCTTTCAATTCCGACAGAGAAGCGAAGCAGGCGGTTACAAACGCCGCGAGCAGAGCGAATTTCTTCTGGGATCTCCGCATGTGTTTGTGTAGCCGGATAGGTCATCAAGCTTTCTACACCGCCTAAGCTTTCAGCAAAGGAAATAAGCTTTAAGGACTGTAAGAGCGGATTCACCCAGCTTTCATCGGCTACACGGAAGGAAAGCATACCGCCGTGTCCTGGATATAAGACATCTGTAATGCCATCAGCACCTTCTAAAAATTCCGCAATCGCTTTTGCGTTTGCTTCATGCTGCTTCATACGAAGAGCCAATGTTTTCATTCCGCGAATCACAAGCCAAGAATCAAATGGGCTTAGTACAGCACCAGATGCGTTATGGTAATAACCAATTTGCTGACACAGCTCCTCGCCTTTTGCCACAACCAAACCGCTTAATACATCATTGTGTCCGCTTAAGTATTTTGTGGCACTATGGATGACAATGTCTGCGCCCAGTAAAATAGGCTGCTGCAGCACTGGCGTATAGAATGTGTTATCTACAATTAAAAGAAGATCATGTTTTTTCGTGATTTCTGCGACAGCCGCGATATCAGTTACTTCCATTAAAGGATTGGTAGGAGTTTCCACGAATACAGCCTTTGTGTTCTCGGAAATTGCTGCTTCCACTTCCGCTAGGTTATGCGTATCAACATACTTAAAGTGAACACCCCATTTATTTTCATGCTCTGTAAATAAACGGTACGTTCCGCCGTATAAATCCTTAGATACAATCATTTCATCTCCTGTTTTAAACAGAGAGAGAACAACAAGAATCGCAGCCATACCAGAGCTGCAAGCAAAGCCTTGATCGCCGCCTTCTAGATCAGCAATGGCGCGCTCCAAAATTTTTCTTGTTGGGTTTCCTGTGCGAATATAATCAAAGCCAGTAGATTGTCCGATTCCTTCGTGACGATAAGCAGTAGAAAAATAAATAGGCGGATTCACCGCTCCTGTAGCTGTTTCGCTGCGGTTTCCAATTTGAGCTAGTTTCGTTTCTTGTGAATACATAGTGCAGTTCCTCCTTAAATAAACAATAAAAGCCTTCTTTGTTGTGAAAGAAGGCTTTGTGCTCGGCGCGAATACCTTCTTATCTCTCAAATTCTGTTAGAATTTGCTGGAGTTAGCACCTTTTTAACTGCATGTTAATGGTTGCTGAGGTGTCGTCAGGCCAGTTCCCTCGACCTCTCTTGATAAGAGAAAAAAATTATAAAATTGTAAGTCCCTTATATAATTTATACTAAATACAGTATAAAAATCAATTCCCTTTTTATAATCTTCCGTAAATTCTCTGATTTCAAAAAATGCCATTGACTTAACTTACGTACACATGCTAAATTAAGTGGAAATTGGGATTTACTATATGAACACAATATTGCCGATTTTATGTTTATGATAACCTTAGATGAAAATATAATGCTCTTATCGAGAGAGGCAGAGGGAAAGGCCCGATGAAGCCCGGCAACCTTCAAGCTTGTATGCTTGAAACGGTGCTAACACCTGCAGAACGAATCTGTTCTGGATGATAAGAGGGACATAAAACCCCCTCTTTCTGTCTAAAGAGGGGGTTTCTTATTGAAATCCGAGAGTATATGTTTCGGGTATTGTCAAGCTATCGCGATCTGCTTCTTTTTGCAAAATAATCTTCTCTGCAGTAAGAGCAAAAGCACTTGTAGAAGAGAAGAGCATAAGGAATATTTCCGTCAGTTAACTCCGCCCGAACCGCTTGGTTTGCGCGAGGGTTGTTTTGCTACGGGAGCAGGGATGGACCATATCTGCTTTTCTTATAGTATTTTCCTTCCGGGAACGGAGCTACACATACATTGATTAGAGAAAGAAGGGGAAGAGAATGAGGTTGTTAGAGAGATTAAAGGGAGGCATCGTACTTGGTGACGGTGCGATGGGAACACTTTTATATTCGCGTGGCTTGCAAAGCTGCTTTGAGGAGTTGAATGTAACAGATCCAGAGCGCATTATTGATATTCATCGGCAATATGTAGAAGCTGGCGCGGACGTAATTCAAACGAATACGTATGGTGCAAATGAAGGCAAGCTTCGCATGCATGGCCTAGGAGATCAAGTATCCCGCATCAACCGTGCAGCTGTACAAAATGCAAAACGGGCAGCGAATGCAGAAACGTTGATTATTGGAACAATCGGCGGTATGAAGCATACCGGCGGCGTTACGCTGAATGACGTAGAGCGTGAATTTATGCTGATGGAGCAGGCGAATGCCTTGCTTGGAGAAGGCGTAGACGGCCTCTTGCTTGAAACATTTTACGATGAAACAGAGCTGCTGCACGCACTTCGTATTTTACGAAAAGAAACAAATGTACCAATTATCGCGCAGCTCGCTTTACATGAAGTGGGTCTTACGCAAAGCGGAACATATGCGGAAACAGTTTTAGCCGAGCTTCTGGAGCAAGGAGCGGATGTGGTAGGTCTCAATTGCCGCCTTGGTCCGCTGCATATGATCGAAGCACTTCAATTGATGTCTATTCCAGAAAAAGGATATTTATCTGCATATCCAAATGCAGGGTTGCCGAAATATGCGGATGGTCGTTACACTTACGAGGGAACTGTAAAATATTTTGAGGATACAGCGGAGCAGTTTGTGAAGCAGGGAGTGCGTCTTTTAGGAGGCTGCTGCGGTACGACGCCTGAACATATAAGAGCGATGAAACAAGTTCTTGCAACTGCGGCGCCAGTTCTTGAGAAAGAGCGTCATGTTCGTCCGGCTCCTGTTGTTGTGAAAGAGGCCCCTTCTATCCAGAAAGCTACACTAGCGGAAAAGCCAAAAAAGGATACGACGATTATCGTTGAGCTGGACCCGCCAAAAACATTGAATACGCAACCCTTTTTTGAAGGAGCGAAGGCGCTAAAACGCGCAGGGGCAGATGCGGTTACGCTTGCTGATAATTCACTAGCGAGTCCGCGCGTGTCTAATATGGCGATGGGGGCGCTTTTAACTCGTAACGATATTCCAGTGCTTACGCATTTAACATGCCGTGATCATAATTTAATTGGACTGCAGTCCCATCTGCTTGGACTATCAGCTTTAGGTCTTCATGAGGTGCTTGCGCTCACAGGCGACCCTGCAAGAGTTGGTGATTTTCCTGGAGCAACATCTGTATATGATGTTTCTTCCTTTGAGCTTATCCGCATGATTAAGGAAATGAATGAGGGTCGTTCTCCGTTAGGAAAAACGATCGGACAAGCTACGACCTTCTCGGTAGCGGCTGCCTTTAACCCAAATGTCCGCCATTTAGACGCGGCCGTACGAAGAATGGAGAAAAAGATAGAAGCAGGTGCGGATTATTTCTTAACGCAGCCAATCTATGATATGGATGTGCTTCATAGAACATACGAAGCGACAAAGCATCTTGAGCAGCCTATGTATGTGGGAATTATGCCGCTTGTTAGCAAGAAAAATGCAGACTTTTTACATTATGAAGTACCGGGTATTACATTACCTGAGGAAGTACGACGACGCATGGATGGTCATGCAACGCCGCAGGAGGCTGCCCAGGAAGGCATTCGTCTTTCAGAAGAACTTTTAGATGAGGCAATGAAGCTGTTTAAAGGCATTTATTTAATTACGCCTTTCTTACGATATGAAATGACAGAAACGCTCGTCCGCTATGTGAGACAAAAACAAGAGCAAAGAGAGGAACTGAACGCATGAAACCAATCGAACAAGCGCTTGAAGAACGCATTTTACTATTAGACGGTGCGATGGGGACAATGATTCAAGACGCAGACTTGAACGCGGATGATTTCGGCGGTGAGGAATATGAAGGATGTAACGAATATTTGGTAATGACGCGCCCTGATGTGATTGTCAATATTCATAAGGCATATATAGAAGCTGGCACTGACATCATTGAAACAAACACATTTGGTGCGACAAATATCGTACTCAGCGACTATAATCTGCAGCACCTAGATGAAGAGCTGAACGTGATTGCAGCAAAGCTCGCAAAGCAAGCTGTAGAAGAGTGCGGCAAGGAAGCATACGTGGCCGGTGCAATGGGCCCAACAACAAAGGCGATCAGCGTAACGGGCGGTGTTACATTTGATGAGCTAATCGAGGCCTATCATCGACAAGCACGCGGCTTATTGCGCGGCGGGGTAGATCTGCTTTTAGTTGAAACATGTCAGGACATGCGTAACGTAAAGGCTGCCTGCATTGGTATTGAACAAGCATTTGATGAGCTTGATGTGAAAGTTCCGCTTATGATTTCTGGAACGATTGAGCCAATGGGAACGACGCTTGCGGGTCAAACGATTGAGGCGTTTTATCTCTCCATTGAACATTTAAAGCCGCTGTCTGTTGGATTGAACTGTGCAACTGGACCAGAATTCATGCGCGATCATATCCGTTCCTTAGATACGCTTTCCGAGTGCTTTATTTCTTGTTATCCAAACGCTGGTTTGCCGGATGAGGACGGACATTACCATGAGTCGCCGCAATCGCTCGCTCATAAAGTCAAAGCATTTGCGGACGAAGGCTGGGTAAATATTGTTGGCGGCTGCTGCGGTACAACGCCAGATCATATCCGCGCGATGAAGGAAGCGCTGGAGCAGTCTGCGCCGCGCAAGAGAACTGCTCGCCCTGGACATGCTGTCAGCGGCTTAGAGTCATTGCAATACGATGATTCTATGCGTCCTTTATTTGTCGGAGAACGGACAAACGTTATCGGATCTAGAGCATTTAAACGTATGATTGCGGAAGGAAAGTTTGAGGAGGCAGCTGAAATTGCCCGCGCCCAAGTGAAACGAAATGCCCACGTAATCGATGTTTGTATGGCGGATCCGGATCGTGACGAAATGCAGGATATGGAGACATTTTTGCAGTATGTAACAAAAATGATTAAAGCTCCGCTCATGATAGACTCTACTGACGAAGCAGTTATTGAACGCGCCTTAACGTATTCCCAAGGAAAAGCGATTATCAACTCCATTAACCTTGAAAATGGGGAAGAACGCTTTGAAAAGGTTGTGCCGCTTGCCAGAAGATACGGTGCTGCTCTTGTTGTTGGTACAATTGACGAGCAGGGGATGGCGGTTAGCGCAGAGCGGAAGCTTGAAATCGCAAAGCGCAGCTATGATTTATTAACGACTAAATACGGCATTCGTCCGTCTGATATTATTTTTGACCCGCTTGTGTTCCCGGTTGGAACAGGGGATGAGGAATATATCGGTTCAGCAAATGCGACAGTAGAAGGTGTTCGTATCATTAAGGAAGCTATGCCGGAATGCTTAACGGTTCTTGGTGTAAGTAATATCTCCTTTGGTCTTCCGCCTGCTGGACGTGAAGTGCTAAACTCTGTATTCCTGCATCACTGTACGAAGGCTGGACTCGATTATGCGATCGTTAATACAGAAAAGCTGGAACGTTTCGCTTCTATTCCAGATGAAGAAAAGGCACTAAGCGACCGTCTTTTATTTGAAACAAGCACACCAACACTTGAAGAGTTTACAGCATTCTACCGTGTGGCTAAGAAGAAGGAAGAGGTTTCTCGTGAAAGCTTAACGCTTGATGAGCGTCTATCAGGTTACATTGTGGAAGGAACGAAGCAAGGCTTATATGATGATTTACAAATTGCTCTTGATGAAGGCCGTAAGCCGCTTGATATTGTAAACGGACCGCTCATGACAGGCATGGACGAGGTTGGCCGCTTATTTAACAACAACGAGCTGATCGTTGCTGAGGTATTACAAAGTGCGGAAAGCATGAAGGCTGCTGTTTCCTACTTAGAGCCGCATATGGAAACTTCAGAGGTTTCGAAAAAAGGTAAGGTCATGCTTGCAACAGTTAAGGGTGACGTGCATGATATCGGTAAAAACCTTGTTGAAATTATTTTAGCTAATAATGGCTTTGAGATTGTGAATCTTGGTATTAACGTCCGCTCTGATCAGCTTGTGCAGCAGGCAAAGGAGCATAAGCCGGATATTATCGGCTTGTCCGGGCTTCTTGTAAAATCTGCACAACAGATGGTATTAACAGCTGAGGACTTAAAGGCTGCTGGTATTCATATCCCAATCTTAGTAGGTGGTGCGGCGCTGACACGTAAATTTACGGACACACGTATTTCCCCGTCCTATGAAGGTCTTGTACTGTATGCAAGCGATGCGATGAACGGCTTGGATCTTGCGAATCGCCTGCAGCATGAGGAAGAGCGGGAGAAAATGGCGCAGCAAAAGCAAGAAAAGCTGCAGACAATTGTCGTGAAGGAAGAAAAGGTTGTGGAAATTCCAAAGGAGATCGAGAAGCTTCCGCCAGCTCCGGTTATGGTGCCGAATTCAACAAGGCGCGTTGTGCTTCGTGATATTCCAGCATCTCATGTGGGGCCGTTTGTAAACCGTCAAATGCTTCTTGGTCATCACCTTGGTGTGAAAGGCCAAGTGAAAAAGCTGCTAAAAGAAGGCGACAAGCGTACGCATGAGTTGAACGATTTAATTGATGAATTGCTGCAGCAAGGCGAATCTTGGCTTCGTCCGCAAGCTGTATATCAATTCTTCCCAGCGCAAAGCAACGGCCAGGAGATTCTCATTTATGACCCAGAGGATACGTCTCGCGTGCTTGAAACATTCACGTTCCCAAGACAAATGAAGCCACCATACCGTACGCTTGGTGATTATTTACGCCCGGTTGGAGATGAAATGGATTATGTAGCATTTTTCTCCGTGACGGTTGGAGCAGGTGTAAGAGAAGTAGCTGAGGAATGGAAGCAAAAAGGTGATTATTTACGCAGCCACGCGATTCAATCATTGGCACTTGAACTGGCGGAAGGACTAGCTGAACGGACGCATATGCTGATTCGTGACCGTTGGGGCTTCCCAGATCCGGCAAGCATGACAATGGATGAACGCTTCCGCGCGAAATATCAAGGAATTCGCGTATCATTCGGCTATCCGGCTTGTCCAGAATTGTCCGATCAAGAAAAGTTATTCCGTTTAATCCGCCCAGAGGAAATCGGGGTTCAATTAACGGAAGGGCATATGATGGAGCCGGAAGCATCTGTTACAGCGATGGTATTTGCGCATCCGAAGGCTAGCTATTTCAGCGTAATCTAAACTAAATATATTCTATAAAACAAAAAGGCTCCGCAGTAGGAAGCCTTTTTGTTTTGGTTTCTCCGATTTTTTTATACTTTAAGCAAAGTATAAATTTCTAGCCGGGAAGACAATTCGACGTAGCGAGAAATTTTAGGAATACAGTATAAGTGCAACTACGCCTCTGTCTTCGCCCAAAGTCAGAGCTCGCCACTCTATGTTTTCCCTTACCGAATTTCCCTATAAGGAATAAAAGCTTTGAAAGTTGACGGTATATAGTATAATGGAGAAGGAAATCTGTTCATAAAGGAGCTGCCAACGTGAAAAAAATCGTGTTTACGGGCGGAGGGTCTGCCGGACATGTAACGCCAAATTTAGCGCTCATTCCGAAGTTACAGCAACGCAGCTGGAACGTTCATTATATCGGCTCAAAAGATGGCATTGAAAAAGGAATTGTAGAAGGAGCGGGCATCCCGTATACAGGGATTTCAAGCGGAAAGCTGCGCAGATATTTTGATCTCAAAAACTTTAAAGACCCGTTTAAAGTAATGATGGGTGTTATGGAAGCATATGCCCTCATACGAAAGCATAAGCCGGATGTTGTGTTTTCGAAAGGCGGGTTTGTATCCGTTCCGGTTGTAATTGGTGCATGGCTTAACAAGGTGCCGGTATTTTTGCATGAATCGGATATTACACCAGGGTTGGCTAATAAAATTGCACTTCGATTTGCGACGAAAATTTTCGTGACTTTTGAGGAGGCGAAGGCGCATCTTCCAAAGGAAAAAGTAATTTACACAGGCTCACCTATTCGGGAGGACTTGTTGAAAGGTCAGCGTGAAAAAGCATTGGAATTGCTTGGATTTACCGCACGAAAGCCTATTATCATTGTGATGGGCGGAAGCTTAGGCGCAAAGCGGATCAATGAAGCAGTTAGAGCGGCTTTGCCGGATCTACTACAACACTATCAGGTTGTTCATTTATGCGGTAAAGGGAATAAGGATGAGAGTCTGGAGGGGACTGAGGGCTACCAGCAGTTTGAGTACATAAGCAGCGAACTCCCTGATGTATTGGCCGCAGCGGATCTTGTGATTTCACGCGCCGGTTCTAACTCCATCTTTGAATTTCTCACATTGAAAAAGCCAATGATCCTCATTCCTCTTTCAAAAGCAGCCAGCCGAGGAGATCAAATTTTAAATGCGCAGGCGTTTGAGAAAATGGGATACTGCCACGTGCTGTATGAGGAGAATCTGGAAAAGGATACGTTACTGGAAGCGGTGCAGCATGTTCAGAAAAACCGACTTCGTTATAAAGAAAATATGCTCCGCTATTCTGCAGAAAACTGCCTGGAGGAGATTATAGGCTATCTGGAGAAAGCACGAAAAAAATGACCTTTTACAGGTCATTTTTTTCGTGCTTCGATAGGATATAAATTTCCAGATGAAAGTGAATTCGACATATATGGGAATTTTAGGAATACATTATAAGTACAACTATGCCTCTGTCTTCGTCGAAGAGCAGGACTCGCCAATCAGCGAGTTTTCGCTGTTTTTCGCTCCTTTACTTCACGTTCCATAAGCCGTTCCGAATTCATATCATATGCACAGAGAAGGGTCGTAAAAAGGAAAAAATAGTCGAACGATGCAAGGATGTATGCTACAATAAGGATATTTAATGGGGAATTCCGATTCATTTTACTAGGATATCACGCAGAGGCAAGGGACTATGAACAGTCGATTGTAACTGTATATGATAAATAAAGTATGGAATCGATACCTTTTGTCTGTTCAATGTCTTTTGGCCTAGGTGAGTGTAGAGGAGTGTAAGATATGGGAATTTATCTCTTTGGAAATATTATTGTTGTTTTATGCATTTTAACGTATATTGGAAGCTTTTTATTTTGTACAATCAGCCCTTTTTTACATGAAAGAAAACTAAAGAGATTAGAGCTTGCAGCAGAGTTATCTATTTTATCAGAAAAGCTGTATGGAAAGCAAAACCTAGGAGAACATCGTTTATAATAGTTTACTTTTCTCTGTTTTAATCAGTGCGTGTGGAATTCCTCCTCATTCAACGACATGCAGCAATATGCTGCATATCGTTTCTTTCAGATGGTATTCTTCGCTTCTACTATCTTCTACCGGAAAATGCAGTTAGTAGTTTGTTTTATTTCCCATATTCTGTTACCAATATGAAATATTAAGCTCGTATTCTGTTACCCGCTTTTATGTTATGCTAATAGTAGTTTTAAAGAATAAAAAAAGGGGTATTGAGCATGATTCCGAGACGAAGCAGAACGAGGAAGAGGAGAAAGAAAAAGAAGATAAGGCTGTTACTTTCTATTTTTTTAGCTTCTATAGCTGTTGCCGCAGGAGGAATTTCATGGTGGTATAGTGCAGGCGGAAACAAAGTGGCTGGTGTTAAGCGTACAACAGCGGTGTCGAATGAAGTGAAAACAGAAGCCCCAGCACCTAAGCCTCCTGTTGTGCAAGAGGAGCCCGAAATTAAACTTGTCTTTTCAGGGGATACAATGTTTGATTGGGCGCTTCGTCCTGTTATAGCGCAAAAGGGTGCGGATTTTCCTTTTCAATATGTCAAGCCGCAAATCGAAAGTGCTGATTATGCTTTTGTGAACTTGGAAACGGCATTTACTACGCGCACGCAAAGGGTACCGGGTCAAAAATTTTGGATTAAAAGTGATCCAGCAACTATCACTGCTATTAAAAATACGGGTTATGATATTGTATCCTTAGGGAATAACCATTCGTTAGATTACGGCAGAGAAGGGTTACTTGACTCTATTGTGAATGCTGAAGGAGCTGGTCTGCAGTATGTCGGAGCAGGACGGAATGCTGCGGAGGCTTATGCAGCGAAGGAAGTTACCATTAAGGGCAAGAAAATTAAATTTCTTTCGTTCGTTCGTTTTATGCCGCACGCAAATTGGACAGCAACGAACACAACGCCTGGCGTAGCTGGCGGCTATGATCTAAATGTCGTAACAAAAACAATTCAAGAGCAAAAAGGCGATGCTGACTATCTGATTGTTTATATGCATTGGGGTGTAGAGAAGACGAATACACCAGCTGCTTATCAAAAGGAATATGTAGCAAAGATGACAGAAGCGGGGGCAAATGCGATTGTCGGAAGTCATCCACACTGGCTGCAAAGCTTTGAGTACTACAATGGGGTTCCAGTCGCGTATTCGCTTGGAAACTTTCTTTTCCCGGACTATGTACAAGGGCATTCTGCTGAAACAGGTGTGTTAACGCTTACGCTCAAAGGGAAAGATATTCAAATGTCGTTCTCGCCGTACGTCATTCGCGGCAATCAGATTCAGCCGATTGATGGACAGGAAAAGGCTGCGATGTATCAATATTTACAGTCGATTTCCTACGATGTTGAGATTACAGGTGATGGAAACATCGTAAATAAACGAGCTGTTACGAAATAAAACAAATGGGGCTGTCTCAAAGAGTGTATGATCCACCCTTTGAGACAGCCCTATTCGCAATGAATACATCAAAATGTTTATATTTTCTTTTCCGTTAATTAGACTCAAATAGAAGTGAGCGATAGTCGTTTGGAGTAACTCCCTCAACCTTTTTAAAGACTTTACGGAAATACTTATCGTCTTGATACCCAACCATATGGGCAATTTCATAGATTTTAAAATCCTTGTTTTTTAACAGAGCTTTTGCTCGATTAATTCGAATTTTTACAATATAGTCCGAAATATTTTCCTTGAATTCTTGCTTGAATTTCCTTGAGATATACTCTCGGCTTAAGTAAAAGCGTTCTGCTATCTCCTGAAGCTTCACATCTCGATCAAAGTTAGCCTGAAGGTATTTTTCAATATCGTAAATAATGTTGGCGTTTTTCTGGATTGACCGCCGCTTTACTCTAGTTAAAAAGAGAGCAACCTCCCGCGTCTTTCTTCTAATATATTTCTCTAATTGAAAGGTACCGTTTTGATCAAAAAATATATCAATGTATTCGGCAACATCATCTGCTGCAGGGGAGGGAAGACCATATTTTTTAGTCCACGTATTACTGATAATTTGATATTCCTTTTCAAAATGGATAAGCTGTTTGAATGATAAAAAACCAGCTTGCGTAAAATCTTTTGTAATTCGCTCAATGACTTCTTGAAATGCACTTATTTCGCCAGCCTGTACAGCCAATTCAATATCAGAAGAATACGCCATTAAACTCTTTACATCAGCATCAAATGGAAGCTTGTGTACATAGACTTTTTCTTCATTTGTGTTCAAGATGTTACTGTTTAATAAAAGCTGTTTGGCATGATGGTAAGAATCAATCAATTTGGAACTTTGATCTACCTGATTTCCTAGAGCGATCGGACAAGATACAGATAGTACGGTCTTTAAGGTCTGATAGATATGTACGAGCAATTTGTCTATTTGCTCAAATTTATCCCAAAATATAATAACTACTTCACCTTTATTGGATAAGTAACGAAAACCAATGCCCCATTCATGTTTTGCTACAATTTCATTAATGACGTTCAATATAGTAAAGTATGTTAAATCCCGATCTCCTTGAAATTCTGCAATGCTTCTGCCGTTTACTCTAACAAGAGCAACCGTATAATCTTGGGATAAATGAAATCCAAACTCTTCATATACGTTTTCTTTAACTGTATCGTTGTTTATAAATTTAGTCAGCATTCGATCCCGATACATTGGCTTCATTTCATTAATTAACTGGTGGCTGCTTTGGTGCTTCTTTCGTTCAGCTTCTTCCTTTTTCCATTCTATGACTGCATGCTCTAGCGCTTGATTTAAAATTTCCGGGTCAATGGGCTTTAAAATATAATCAAAGCTTCCAAAGTGAATAGCTTTTCTCATATAGTGGTAGTCATCATATCCCGTTACAAAAATGGTCTTGCATGTTGGGTGCTGTTCTTTAATTTTCTCTAACAGCTGAATGCCATCCATCTTTGGCATCTTCATATCTGAAAAAATGATATCCGGTTTATATGTTTGAATGAGGGAGAGGGCTTCTTCTCCATTTGCTGCTTCGTAAATTTGATCAATGCCATATCGCTCCCAATCTCCTAGCAGCCGTATCCCTTCTCGCACATGTTGTTCATCATCTACAACTAATACTTTCATGAAGAATGCACCTCCTTGCTCAAGGTTTTTGGCAGTTCCATTGTAACTGTAAATCCGCTAGTTTCATCGCTGGCAATACTCATTTTTGCTTCGTAATTATAGTAAATCTGCAATCGGTCATAAATATTTTTTAAGCCAATAGACTCACCTTGCTTTGCGTCAGCGGGAAGCTGTTCCAGCAATTCGCGTTGAAGCTTTGTTACCTGCTCGTTATTCATTCCTTTTCCATTATCGCTTATATGAATACGAACGATTTCATCATCTTGCAGCTGAGCTTCCAGACGAATAAGAGCTGTTTCTATTTGCTGATCAAACCCGTGCTTGAAGCAATTCTCTACAATTGGCTGCAGTATCATTTTCGGCACAAATATATCTTCTAATTCAGGCTGTATATGCAGCTCATATTGGAGCTGCTCACCGAATCGCTGCTTTTGTAAAGCTAAGTAATCCTTCACATGCTGCACTTCCTGTGTGAGCGGTACAATATCATCTTTCATGTTTAAGCTATATCTCATAATTTTCGATAAAGAAGTTAACAAGGAGTATACTTGAACTGCCTTATGCTTTAAAGCTAACGTACCGATAGACTGAAGGGCATTATACAGAAAATGCGGATTAATTTGCGAATGCAACACTCGCAATTGTGACCGTTTATTTTCAAGCTCTAATTTATACTCACGTTCGATCAAGTCATTAATCGTAGCAATCATTAACTTAAAATGCCTGCCGAGCATGCCGAATTCATCATTTCCTAAGGAATCAAAATCAGCTTGAAATTCACCTTTTTCCACCTTTTTCATATTGGCGATTAATACTTTAATCGGTGAGGTGAATTTGAAGGAAACGAACATCGTAGCCACCACAACGATACCCAATGTAACTAAACCAATTAAAATATTAATAAAGGCCGTTTCTCTAGCACTTTGATATAGGAGGTTATAAGGGATTCTTTTTACAATATACCATTCCTGAAAAGGTGCGGAAAATCTCTCATGAACAATCACACCAGAAAACTGCTTATCTTTCCATTCCAAGCTATGACTTGACAAAGGTGCCTTTTTCACATGTTGAAACCATGTTTGAGTATTTTCTGTTCCAATTAGCTTTTCCTCAGAGGAGTACATGATGACTCCATTTTCATTCATAATATAGAAATCTTCTGCTCCTTTTGTATATAAACGATCAGCGATCGCACCGAGCTGAGAAAGGTTAATATCAATGGATAAAAAACCTAAAAAGTCTTCAGCTGGAACGTTTTTAATTATATTATGAAAACTTAAAACTTTTTTCTTTTCTGACTCGGGAATGACAGATAAATTATTATAGCTATAGGTTGCATGCGGCGGTTCAATTGTAGTATAGCTGCGGGATGTAATTAATTGAAAATAATATGGATGCGAAAAGATATCTTCATTTCTCCCACGACCGCTTAAAGTCCAATGATAATTTGTATACGAATCCTTTCCTTCATGAATATACAGATGTAGTTGTTCAATTTCTGGACGCGCACCATACAAATATAAGAGTATCCTTTTTACCTCCTGCTGATTTTTTTCTAAATCACTGTCTACCCCATCCCTTAAGGCGTTCATAAGCGGACTGTATGTATAAATTGTTGTTGTGATTCGTGCGATATCCTTTAAATAGGTTGTAATATCTTGTTTCCCGTTTTCAATCACATCATGATTGGTTGAAACAAAGCGATCCTTAAGGGACTCCTTTGTATGATAGTATGTGATTGCGATGGCTGCTCCAAAAGGGAGAACCGTTACAATCATTAGAAAGATAATAAGCTTTTTACGAATGCTCCATCCCATACCATTTTAGTTAGTTTACGTTGTACAACAAATTGCACGAAACTAACCACTCCCCCTTTCTAGTAAGTTTTTTAAACAATCTTCAGAATACATATGTTGTTTCATTGTAGCATAAACCGGAATGGTATTTTCACTAGCAGCGAACCGTTTGTCAATATTACACCCCTACTAGGGGAATAATTTTGTAGTGTGTTCAATATTTTACACCCTATCGGTCAATGTAAGCCGTTTCATTATTTTTGCGATCCTTTAAAATAAAGATATCGGAGGTGCAGTTTATGAATAATCAAAGTAAATTGGAAAACGTAAATGTGACAACCTTGAAGAACGAGAAGCATGCTAAAGCTTCTGAAGCAGCTGCCTTACTTAAACAAAGGAAGCTGAAGAAAGCAGGATTGTTCGCCCTATTTGTCGGACCGGCCTTTTTAGCTTTTGCCCTTATCGTATTAATCCCATTTTTCACAGGTATGTATTACGCCTTTACCGATTGGAATGGTGTAACTGGTAACGTCAAGTGGGTCGGACTCGATAACTTTACGTATTTGTTTACAGAAGACAAGCAGTTCCAAGCATCCTTTTGGCTCACGCTTCGCTATACAGTAGTAGCTATTATCTTAACGAATGCCGTTGGCTTTGGACTTGCTTTGCTTGTGACAAGAATGTTAAAAACAAGAAACATACTGCGAACTGTCTTTTTCTTACCGAATCTCATTGGCGGCTTGTTACTTGGATTCATTTGGCAGTTTATTTTTATCAAGGGCTTCGCATCCGTTGGACAACTAACAGGTCTTTCTTTCTTCCAGCTCCCATGGCTTGGAGATGAGAAGACAGCCTTCTGGGGCATTGTGATTGTAAGTGTATGGCAAGGTGCAGGCTATATTATGTTAATTTACACAGCGGCTCTCCAAAACGTACCGCAGGAATTGCTGGAAGCGGCAAAAATCGATGGAGCAAACAGATGGCAGACATTGCGCCATATCACATTGCCAATGGTAGCACCAGCTGTGACAGTATGTTTATTCTTAACGATTTCATCATCATTTAAAATCTTTGATGTGAACCTATCACTGACAAACGGCGGTCCATTTAAAGCGACAGAAATGTTAGCGCTTAATATTTACACAGAAGCGTTTGTGAATAACCGTTATGGGCTTGGAGAAGCAAAAGCATTAGTGTTCTTCATCGTAGTAGCATTAATCACAGTCATCCAAGTTACGTATACAAAACGGAAGGAGATTGAATCATAATGGAAAATAAGTATACTGGAAAATTATTCATTCTCGAAATTGCTGCCATTTTGATCGGTCTTGTCTTTCTTGTTCCGTTCTATTATGTGGTATCAAACTCTTTAAAATCATTCTCTGAGATTTTGATGAATACATCGGCTTTACCATCTGTCTTACAGTTTCAAAACTATGTGAATGCATTTCAGCAGATGGATTATCTGAAAGTATTTATGAATTCACTCATGATTACAGTGGCAAGCAACATCCTGATTGTCGTGTTTTGTTCAATGGCAGCTTATATGCTTGTGAGAACAAAAAAGAAAATTAGCAATATCATCTTCATGACGTTTGTAGCAGCAATGGTAATTCCATTTCAATCGATTATGATTCCGTTAGTCAAAGTGGCAGGGAATTTTGGCTTACTGAACAGCATTTGGGGATTGGTCTTTATGTATCTAGGATTTGGATCCGGGATGGCAATCTTCTTATACCACGGCTTTATGAAGGGAATTCCAGTAGAGCTCGAGGAAGCGGCAATTATTGACGGCTGTACTCCATTTGGCGTCTTTTGGAGAATTGTCTTCCCATTACTAAAACCGATTACTGTTACGATTGTGATTTTGAATAGCTTATGGATTTGGAACGACTTTTTATTACCAATGCTTGTATTACAAGATCCAGAATTGCGAACTATACCATTAGCGACGTTCTTCTTCTTCGGTCAATATACAAAGCAATGGGATTTAGCACTGGCAGCACTAGTGATTAGCATCATTCCATTACTTATTTTCTTCTTCTCGATGCAGAAGCACATTATCAAAGGCATTACAAGCGGCTCGATCAAATAATTTGAGCAGTACATTGGTTAATACCAGCTGTCTCTTTCTGCTAGAGAGGACAGCTGGTAGAGATAAATTAGAGAGATATCTACTAGGGGGTAAATGAATATGAAAAAGTTTCCATTCGCAGCAGGTGTATTATCATTATCTTTGCTTGTAACAGCAGGCTGTGGTAACGATAAGACAACAGGGGAAAAAACAGATACGGCAGGCGGTAAGGTAGTTGTTGATATTTTCCAAGGAAAGGTTGAAATCGCTGACCAATTGAAAGCGTTAACAGAACAATATACAAAAGAGCATCCAGAGGTAACTTTTAATCTGCAAACAGTGGGCGGCGGTGCAGATGGTGCATCAGCATTAAAGGCAAAGTTTGCTTCTGGAAGCGCACCGGATATCTTTACAATTGAGGGCTATCAATCCACTCTAACATGGAAGGATAAATTAGAAGATTTATCAGATCAGCCATGGGTAAAGGATGCGTATGAAAGTGCATTAAAGCCAACAACATTAGACGGTAAAATTTATGGACAGCCTGCTAACCTTGAAGGCTATGGTTTTGCTTACAATAAAGAGTTGTTCAAGAAAGCTGGCATTACAGAGCTGCCAAAAACAATGGCCCAGCTAGAAGAAGCAGCGAAAAAGCTGAAGGCTGCTGGCATTACTCCATTCTCAGTAGGATATGCAGAATGGTGGGTATTAGGAAACCACGGCTTAAACATTGCATTCGCAACACAAAAAGATCCGGATGCATTCATTCAAGGATTAAATGCAGGAACATCTAAAATTGAAGGCAATGAACAATTCAAAAAATACCTCGGTTTATTAGACTTAACAGTGAAGTACGGCAATGCAAATCCATTAACAACAGATTACAACACGCAAGTTACACTGTTTGCGAGCGGCGAGGCTGCAATGATCCAGCAAGGAAACTGGATTCAGCCAATGCTTGATAAGCTACAGCCAAATATGGATGTAGGTTTTATCCCAATGCCTCTTAGCGATGACCCTGCAACTGCAGATAAATTAGCGGTTGACGTACCAAACAGCTGGGTTGTTCATAACGGAGCACCTGATGCAGATAAAAAAGCAGCGAAGGATTTCTTAAATTGGTTAGTAACATCTGAAGCAGGAAAGAAAGCAATGGTTGAAGATTTCAAATACATTCCAGCTTTTAAAACTATTGAAGCAAAAGAATCTGATATCGGACCATTAGGTGCGGAGCTTGTGAAATACTCTAAAGAAGGAAAAACATTCTCCTGGCAATTCGCGAAATATCCAGATGGCGCAGGTCAGCAATTCGGTGCAACTTTGCAAACATATGTTAGCGAAAAAGCATCTGAGGAAGAGACTTTGAAAGCTCTTGACGCTACTTGGGTGAAATTAAAAAAATAATAATGAAATAATGAAAGGACTGATTCAAAAGGCATATTGTGCCTTTCGGGTCAGTCCTTGTTTTGCACTGTAAGAAAGCATACATTTCCATCTGGAAATCAATTCGACGGAGTCAGAAATTTTAAGAATACAGTGTAAGTGCAACTACGCCTCTGTCTTCGCCCAAGAGCAGGGCTCGCCAATCGGCGAGTTTTCTTTACACTGTAGGAAAGTATAAATTTCCAGCTAGGAGGTGATTCGACGTAGCGGGAAATTTCAGGAATACAGTGTAAGTGCAACTACGGCTCTGTCTTCGCCCAAGAACAGGGCTCGCCAATCGGCGAGTTTTCTTTACACTGTAGGAAAGTATAAATTTCCAGCTAGGAGGTGATTCGACGTAGCGGGAAATTTCAGGAATACAGTGTAAGTGCAACTACGGCTCTGTCTTCGCCCAAGAACAGGGCTCGCCAATCAGCGAGTTTTCTTTATAATTAAGGAAAAATGGTTTACACTATACACGAAGAATGTACATAAGGGAGACAAGTCAATGAATATACAAGAGCAGTGGAATACAAAGTTTTTGGATGTTGTCCGTCAAAGTGAGGTAAAGCGTGGGGCGACGCGAGAGCAGCTGTTGTTTCCGGATAGTGAAGAAGTAGAGGAGCTAATGGATGACTATGGGTACGAAGCTGTTTTGGAGCGGGAACATGATGACGAACTAGAGGAAATATTGGGGGAGGAGCTGATGGAGCTAATGGAGCGCTCTGTTTTTTCAGCTGAGCGTCCAAGGCAGCAGCTCATTTCATTTATCAATGGTTTAGGCTTTCATCTTCTTGACTGGATTGTACTGCTGGAAACAGAATTTGGTGTAAGCAGCACAGCATTTACAGGCGAAGCTACAAAGAAAATGGAAAAACGGTTGTCACATTTTCCATACATAGACAGAGAAACAAGCATTTTTGATGTCACGTTTGGGGAAGCGATAGAGCTTTTAGAGCGGGTAACGGATGGAGCAGTGAGCATTCGATAATGTTACACTTTAAAGAGTATAAATTTTTAGCTAGAAGTTGATTCGACGTAGTGGGAATTTTTAAGAATACAGTATCCAGGCAACTACGTCTCTATCTTCGCCAATCGGCAAGTATTCTTTATTAGGAACAAAAAAACTCGTTATAGATGCATAACGAGTTTTTTTGTTTCTATTTGTAGCTGGTTGCTGAGAATATGGTTAAGTCTTTCCACAAGCAATGTACACATCTCCAGTCGTTTTGCTACCTCTTTTAATTCCACAATATTAGAGGTTTCAATCGGATACATGCAGACATTGAATTTTTTAAAAGCTTTGCTGTATACAATCGTCACATAGTTATTCATAATATCTGAGTTATTATGGAAGCTAAATTGTTTTGTTTTGTTGCAATACTCAACATCCTCAAAGCCGAAAGATTTCAACGCCTGTACAATTTGCATAATCGTCAGGTTTTTCATAATAATCCCTCTTTTTGAAGTTTTTTCTAGATCTTTGGTTCCTCCTTTATTGTAAGGCCCCTTGCGATAATACTCAAGAAATTGTGCCTGGTTTTTAGGTCCTTTTCATTAGATTGAAATATCGTAAAGGTATTGTAATAAATTTTAAGATTGTGCAACGAAGGAAAGGGACTATTTTTCAAACTTCATCATATACATACAGAAATGGAAGAAGAAAAAGAGGTGAATTGCTTGAATTTTGACATTACAGGGCAAAAGGCCTATATGAAAAATGGTCCACATCGGGATCAGCTCGGAATGGTGAAACGGAATTTCACAGGGAGCGGAACGGAATATACTCTCATCATCGGGGGAGAGCTTCATGTAGACGTAGAGCTGCAAGACTTAGTGCTTGTGGACGTTGATTTTAAAGAGTTTCATGATTGGTGTGAGCGAAATGGATATATCTAAGGAGGACGGAGGGGTGTTGTGTCCTCTTTAGCATTGATCTATCGTGTACACAGTAAGGGGAGCAGGCATGGCAGCTGAAACGGACAAGCTCTGCATCCACGAACTTGTATTTTCCCATAAAAAACTCTCCGACTGGCGAGCCGTTAGGCAAAGACAGAGGCGTAGTTGCCCTTATACTTTATTCCTAAAATTTCTCGCTACGTCAAATTGTTTTCTAGCTAGAAATTTATACTTTCTTAAAGTGTAAAAAAAGGCGCTCCTGAGGAACCGCCATCTTTCTATACTTTAAATATAACATTTTGGGGTGTTAGCCCGCTCCAGAATCGAACCCGCGCGTTCTTTTGCGCGGGTTTTTGCCTGTCTGGGCTAACTAGAGCCCCAGCTTTTCTAATGACCTACGCCTGGAACTAACAGGAACGTTGTGTAGTATGTAAAACCGATGAAGAACACTGCTAAATATGCACCAAAAACATACATATACATGCGCTCCGACAATTTCAAATAACCTAAAAGGACGAAGAACCCAGTTTGGCCTAAGAACAGTAGCGCTGTTTGCGGCATATCGCCTAAATAAAACATAACAGCGAAAATTCCTGTCCAAAAGCCTAAAACGCGAAACATACGATCCATTCGTATCCCTCCTCTTCGGACAATTTGTCTCTCCATCTTCATTATAAAGGAGTGTTCTCAGAATTGTAAACATTTACAAGAGTTTTGTTAGAAAAGAGCTGTGGCTCAATTTTTTTAATACATGTGTATAAACTCATTTGTTTATAGCAGGAAGAAAAGGCTTAGGCAGCTTCATCAGTCTATCCGATATAGAGGAAAGAGCTCGGAACCAGCGGATAAAACAACTTTCTGGTTCCGAGAGTTATCTCCTATTTCACTTTTCTTATCAACTAATATGAGCCTTATAATTGCAGGAGCTGCAATCTGTAAGCATGCTTTCTGTCCGAATGAGCTCTACAGCTGGAAATAAAACTTGAAAAATGCCTTGCATCATCGTCCCATGCATATTGCAAATCTCCTGCGGATGCTCTGCCAGCATTTCCTTAAATGGACAATTATAGACTTGATAAAATACCTTCGTTCCATCTTTACTTAATTCAAATTGAGGAGATAGCCCAGCTGTTGTTAGTGCTTCCTTTGCAAGCTTTATTTTATCTTCTTTTGTAATCTCCTCGGCCGAAATGCCAAGTCGATTTACGTGGCGCGTCATCAAGTCGCGACCAAACTGTTTTCCTGTTTCAAATAAAGCCTGCTCACCGATGCTGCCTAGGTGAAGCAATGCGTCAAGGGCAATCTGGGATAGTAGCTTATAGTCACGAAATGGAAATTGCAGCTGAATTACGTCTTCTGAGAGGCGGTATAAACGGCTCGGTCTGCCGCCTTTGCCCGTTTTTTGCGTTTCGGAAATAAGCATATTTACATCCTCGAGCTTTGTTAAATGGAGACGGGCTACGTTAGGATGAATGCTGAATTTATCTGCAATTTCCTGCACTGTTACCTGATTGTGTTTTTCAGAAATGTATTGATAGATATAATATCTGGTTGGATCTGCTAATACGCTCGTAATCTTTAATGCCTGTTCCATTTTAGTCGCCACCTTTACATGTGTTGAAAGATAGTAACATTATAATATAGGCAATATTGCATAATGACAGAATGGCTGTACTATTCATGAATTATTCATATTCCTCCTAAAATATGTCTGAAATGTGAAGGGAAAAAGGCGAATTTAGCAGAGGGAAAAGGCATGGATGACCATTTTTCTTCTCACTTCTTCTATGGTATATAAAAGATAGGAGGTGGTAGGTATGCAAAGTGTAGAGCAGTTTGCAGATAAGATTTTAAGGGAGGCTTATGATCTAAAAGCATCGGATATTCATCTCGTCCCGACCAGGGAAGGAGCAGAACTCCGGATGCGAGTAGATAAAGATTTGGTTACGAAGTATAGAATTTCTAAGGATTTTTGTGAACGGGTAATTTCTCACTTTAAGTTTTTGGCGGCAATGGACATTGGCGAGAGAAGAAAGCCTCAAAACGGTTCACTTGAACTGCAAATGAAGTTTGGTGATATGCATTTGCGTATGTCAACCTTGCCCACCATTCAAAATGAAAGTCTTGTCATTCGAATTCATTTACAAACATCTGTACAGCCTCTTTCCGAATTGTCCCTCTTCCCGAATTCCGCTAAAACGCTTCTTTCTTTCCTTTATCATTCTCACGGTCTTATTATTTTTACAGGTCCAACTGGCTCAGGCAAAACGACCACGATGTATTCGTTGCTGGAGACAGCGAAAACATCATTTAACCGGAGCATTGTTACGCTGGAGGATCCGATTGAAAAGCGTAATGACGGTTTGCTGCAAATTCAAATTAACGAACGCGCCGGTATTACGTATGAAACAGGGTTAAAGGCTGTGCTGCGTCATGATCCTGACATTATTTTGGTAGGAGAAATTCGTGACGCACAAACTGCAAAGGTAGCTGTTCGTGCCAGTTTAACGGGCCATCTTGTGTTAACGACGCTTCACACAAAGGATGCAAAGGGAGCTGTGCTGCGATTGCTCGATTATGGAATTACACTAGAAGAGATTGAACAAGCGCTGCTTGCGGTTGCCGCGCAAAGGCTCGTTGAAGTAAAATGTCCGTTTTGCCAAGGAAAATGCTCACCGCTTTGCAAAAAGCTGCGTCGTCTTCGGCGCCTTAGCGTATATGAGCTTTTGTACGGACAAGCTTTGCAGGAAGTCATTCGAGAGACAAGGGGCGAACCAGCTTCGTATTACTATACGACACTTCGGCAAGCGATGAACAAAGGATATGCACTCGGATTTATCGGGGAAGAGGATGTTCTTGTATAAGCGAAATATGACAAGCTGGACGTTACAGGAGCAGGTCACGCTGCTTCGCCATCTGGGCAATTTGCTTGAAAAGGGCTATTCGCTTTGGCATGCACTCGAGTTTCTTCAATTATATGCGACAAAGGAAAAACAACAGCAGCTCCATCGATCCGTTGAGCAGCTGAAAAATGGCGGCAGTCTGTACAGTGTGTTTACAGATCTTAGATTCCACCGTGATATGCTGGCTTATTTGTTTTATGCAGAGCAGCACGGCGATATCGCCTTTGCTTTAAGGCAAGGAAGTATATTTTTAGAGCGGAAGGAAAGACATTATCGAAAGCTGCTGCAAGCACTGCGTTACCCTATCTTTTTACTCTCCTTTTTAATTGTGATGATTATTTTATTTAATACCGTGCTGTTGCCTCAGTTTGCAAGCCTTCGCAGCTCTGTAGCTTCTCAATCCTCTATGATGGTGGATACTATTTTACTGTTTATCCGCTTGCTCCCTTATATGTTTGGAATTCTCCTGTCACTCGTTGGGGTTGCTATTGTTTTGTACTATACGTACTTTCGAAAGCTGAACCCGGTTACGAAAATGAACTATCTTCTCTCGATCCCGATTCTCAAATCCTTTTGTTTATCGCTAAACTCTCATTATTTTGCTGTGCAAATGAGCAGCTTGCTGCAAGGCGGATTGTCTGTATTGGAGGCATTTTTATTAATGGAGCAGCAGCGTCATCAGCCGTTTTTTCAAAGTGAGGCTACTGCTATGAAGCGTTTGCTTGTCGAAGGTGATGCACTTGAGCATATTTTACAGGAGCGCCCGTACTACGAGAGAGAACTGTCCTATGTAGTGACGCATGGGCAAGCGGAAGGAGCTTTGGCAAACGAGCTGGCGGATTATAGTGAAATGGTTGTGGAGAAATTAGAAGCGCGTGTCAGTAAGCTTGTGTTAGTCGTACAGCCTCTGTTGTTTTCTGTTATCGGTTTGATTGTTGTGTTGATGTATTTGGCTATTTTACTCCCTATGTTTCAAACGATGAGTTCTATGTAGGAGGGGAAATTATATGAAAAACGAAAACGGCTTTACCTTGCTTGAAATGCTATTGGTTATGTTTGTCATTTCTGTTTTATTGCTATTAATTGTGCCTAACATTGTTAATCAGCGAAAGATGGTGGAAGGAAAAGGCTGTGATGCATTGCTTCGGGCAGTGTCTGCGCAGGTGCAGACATATAAGCTGGAGCACGACAAAGTACCGACTATGGAAGAACTAGAAACAGCCGGGTATATTACATCAAAAACATGTCCGAATGGAAAGGTCATTCAGATTTCCGCAGAGGATGGTTCGGTTAGTGCACAATGAATCAACAGATTGTAAGGGAGGAGAACGGCTTTACCTTTCTAGAAACCTTGCTTGTTTTGCTCATCACGTTGATCCTGATCTCGATTGCCTCCGTTACCTTGCTTCCGCTTTCCGATAGCCGGAAAGCGGAGCAGTTTGTAGAACAGTTTCGTCAGGATATTGCGTTTATGCAGCAGGCTGCCATTAGCAACAATAGCCGCTATAGCTTGCGTATGTATACGATAGACCAGAAATATGTTATTACAAAGTCAGGAGAGGCCGGGATTGTATTGTCGAGAAGCTATGATCCTGCACTAGCGATTGATATCCATACGATGCCTAATCCGCTTAGCTATGGCCAAGACGGTAATATTAACAAGGCGGGCTCAATGTATGTTCGGCATCAAGAGGTTACATATCGCGTTGTGTTTCAGCTAGGAAGAGGGAGGATGTATTATCATGAAGAGTGAAGGAGGGTATCTTATGCTAGAAATGCTCATATCACTTGCGGTTTTGCTGATGATTGCCGCATTTTTGCTGCCGCATACCATTATAGTCATACAAGACAGAAAAAACATCCGCCTGGCTCAGGCTGCACATATATTTTTGCGTGAGCAGATTGTATCGTACCAATTTGATGCATATCCCCCGGCTTCGGCACTTCAAAATGTAAATGGTACGCAGTATACAGCTATGTGGAGTGAAGTTGAGGCGTTCTATAAAGTATGCGTAATTTGGAATGATGTCCGGAATAAACAGCAAAGCAAGTGTCGCTATGTTGCGAAATAACAGGCTCGGAGAACATGGCTTCACGTTGCTTGAAGCAATGTTTTGTATATGTTTGCTGGCAATGCTCCTTCTGGTCACACCGCGGCTGCAGCCTTTGTTTTTTGGATTGCCTAAGCAAACGAGCTTTAATGAATTTGAATGGATTATTTTTATGCAGCAAGTACAAATGGAGTATCGGGAGGCGAGAACGGTGCAGTTTATTGATAAAAAACTAATGATGAAGGATCCAAGCGGATTTCTCGTTACTTATACGCCAGCCGGGACGCAGTTAATTCGAAAGGTAAATGGAAGTGGAAACGAAATTTTACTACAAAATGTAAAGACTGTGTTTTATAAGCAATCCTCAAACAAGCTTGTTATCCATATACAAGATCTAGATGGAAAGATACATAAGGGGGTTTTAACCCGTTTGTCCGTGTTGGAGGAAACATAGATGCGGAATGAACGAGGAGCGACTATGCCGGCTGTTCTTATCTTTACCTTTTTATTTCTTGCGTTGTTTCTTCATCAGGTAAATCTGCTTCTATTAGAAAAACGGTTTTATTATGAGACGGAGCAATTTTTTCTACTGGAGAATATGATGACGAATGCAGTTCAGGAGTTCCAGCGCGATGTGCAGACAAGCAATGTCCCCGTGGCCTATGAGTATGAAGAAGGAACGGCACATCTGGCGCAGTCCCTTTCTCCAACAGCTTTGCTGCAGGTTTCGATTCATTGTGTAACGAAGGAGGGAAGAGCATATAAAGCCAGTTTTCTCTATAACAAGGACAATGGACAAATAACAAATTGGCTGGAGGAGCGATAAAGAAAACTCGCCGACTGGCGAGCCCTGCTCTTGGGCGAAGACAGAGGCGTAGTTGCACTTATACTTTGTTCCTAAAATTTCTCGCTACGTCGAATTGGCTTCCAGCTAGAAATTTATACTTTGTTCCTAATAAGTCGAATTCGCCTCTAGCTGGAATCTGCTTAAAGTATGAAAAAGCAAGCGATAGTGATTAAACGTGAAAAGAGCGGGCATACTAATCATTTAGAAACATACAGGTGGTGAGAGTGTGTCGACTAACGATTACGTAAAATTTGTGACGCAGCAATTTGTGTCCTATATGGATAGTCCAAAACAGGAGCGAAAGCAAAAGCGGGAAGAGCGCCGCAATGTACGGGATCCGTTTCTTGTTAGATGGTTTGGCATTTTGCCTCTTAGTCTTGCACTGCTGTATAAGGAATTATGGATAAAGCAAGAGAATAGGAAAAAGGATGCATAAGCGCCCGCTTTCATGGGCGTTTTTTCTTGCATTGTATGGAAAGTTATATATAGCAATCAATTATGAACGCCTATCACTTGAAATTGGACAATATGCCAAAATTGGTGCAGATATCATGATTCAAAATGAGTGGCTTGAGCAACCACCAGGAACATTAAATAAAGAAGAATTAACGAAAAAAAAGACCTATCATAGCTTTTCACAAAAATCACATTGAGAACATTGTCGCTTTTCATTGTGATTTTTCTCATTTTAAGAAAGTATAAATTTTCAGCCGGGAAGAATTTTAAAAAATCGGATGAATATCAATCAATTGCAAAGCCTGCTTAGACAAAGTGAAACCTTTTCTATTCGAGAGGTTGCCTTTTGTTATTTAGAAGCAAACGGCTCAATCAGTGTTTTGAAAAAGAAAAAGTATCAAAAAACGACTCAAGAAGATTTTAATATGCCTGCAAAACCCGTTTATGTTCCTGTCACTCTTATACGGTGATGGCAAGGTTTTATGGGATGAATTAAAAGATCTAAATTTTGATGAATCTTGGTTAAAAACACAACTGACATCTCAGGGTATTTCTGATTACAAAAATGTGTTTTTAGCTGAATGGTTAGAAGGTGATGGTCTTTTTGTACAAAAAAGTAGTAATCTCAGATGTTTAAATCTATGCTTAAGAAACGGACTGGTGTAGGAAGAATATTAGTTAAATGGAAGTGGGTGTAGTAACGTGAATAATGAAATCCCAAAATCATTTGAATGCCCAATCTGCAGTAAGAGCAATAACTGTGGTAGCTATTCATGCTGGTGCAGCAAAGAGTTTTTCCCCAGTGGCATTTTTGATTTAATACCAGCCAATCAATTGAGAAAATCATGTATATGTAAAGAATGCCTTGATAAGTTTAAGGAAGCCAGCAGTAAAGCTAATAATTAGAGAATGTATAATGGTATAATATAAAAAAGGGATATTATGATGAAATTACGCGCGCCAATGCCCGCTTTAGACGGCGCAACACACACATTAAACGATGCGGTGGTAAGAGAGGACTTAATTGGAGATGCTCCAACCTTAATTCATTCTTGGTCTGTAAGCTGCTGCTTATGTAAGGAAGCGATGCCGCTTGTTAACGGGCTTCGTGACGAATATGACGACCGCTTAAATGTGGTGGCAGTTCATATGCCTCGTTCTGAGGAAGATTTAGATTTAGGCCTCATTGAGAAAACAGCAGAAAGCCATGATATTATCCAGCCTATTTTAGTTGATAACAACCATGCGATTACAGATGCATTTGAAAACAAATATGTTCCAGCGTACTATGTATTTGATAAAACAGGGGTACTTTGTCACTTCCAAGCAGGCGGAAGCGGCATGGAAATGCTTCGTAAGCGTCTTGAGCGTGTATTAAACGAACAATAAGCAAGAAAAAGACCGAGTGCTAGCACTTGGTCCCCTTTTTCGTAAAAAGATCTTATTATCCTCTGCAGGGAGGTGATGATTGCGTTTCTTATTTAGTAATGGCTCCTTCCTGATGCATTTGCTCCTGAGGTCTTGGTTCAGTGGCTTCCGCTTGTTGCTTCCGCTCTGCTGTAATATTATTTCCATTAACCTTTTGCTTGTTAGATCCTAAATAAGTGCCCCTATCATTGTTTCGAACAACCGCATGGAAATCTTCATTAATCATTGGTCTTAAAACTCCTTTTCTAAAGCATTTCTTTCTTAATATGTGCATAATAAGGGAGAAGTAGTCGAGCTTTGTCTAAGAGATGAACCTTGTTCACAAAATGTTCGTAAAATAATTGTAGGCAAGGTTTTTATATTGTTTTATAATGAAACCATGCAACACCTTTAGCATACATTATTGTGAAATGACTAACATATAATTCTTGTTCATAGAAATGAAAACGTTGTCAAAAATGGAGGGAGAAAAAATGAGTAAATTTTTTTATGATCGAAATTCAGCTGAAATCAAAAACGTAAAGCTCGTAGAGTATGCGGAAGTGATTTATGGAACAGGAGGCCGTTCTGTGTTGGAGAACTTAATGGCGAAGGCTTCAATTCGCCTTAGGGATATGTATCCTGACAAATCAGACGAGCAAATCTCTTATCTTGTGAACCAAGGTCTGTATAATATGTTTAGCAAATATGTAGAAAAGCATTAAAAGAGCAGGTCATTGCATAAATTCATTCTTCTGACAAAAGCTACAAAGGAATCACTTTTGGCAGGAGGTGCAGTATATGAGCAACGGATCTGGAGGTTCTAAAAAGAACCGAGAAAGCGATGCGAATCACGTGACTGCGAGTACAAAAGCGCATCAGCGCCGCATGACGAAGATTCAGCAGGAAGAGCACAATGATGGTCGTAAGTATAACGGCAAGGTTTAGGTCGGCAGTGTACGACCATACGCGGTAACAGAAATAAAAAGCAGCGTCTCTTTAAATCGACGCTGTTTTTTTATTGCACTGTAGGAAAGTATAAATTCCCAGCTAGAAGTCAATTCGACGTAGTGGGGAATTTTAAGAATACAGTAGAAGGGCAACTACGCCTCTGTCTTCGCCCAAGAGCAGGGCTTGCCAATCGGCGAGTTTTCTTTACACTGTAGGAAAGTATAAATTCCCAGCTAGGAGTCAATTCGACGTAGTGGGGAATTTTAGGAATACAGTATAAGGGCAACTACGCCTCTGTCTTCGCCCAAGAGCAGGGCTTGCCAATCGGCGAGTTTTCTTTATCATTTTCCGACAAAGACCTCCACCTTAAGGAGCGTTAGCGAGTAGGTGGGGGTAGTTCAATTGATGCGATTTTGTGTTAAATAAAATAATCCGCCGTTAATGATTTCAAGTACAATTTTTGGTTCGTATTGCTCTTGTAGTGCTTGCTTTTCAATCTCATAGTTGTCAGGAATTTCTTCCATATCTGTATAAAATTGATCAAGAAGCTGCAGATCATGTGCCCATCTGAGACGAGCTTCTTCTGCCCATGTATGATCCTCCCTGGAAATAAGAGATTTTACAGCTTCTTCGATTCGGATTAATCCGCTTTTCGGCTTTATCATTGGCGTAAGTGTAAAGCAAAAGTCAGGGATTTTTGGAGTGAGCGGAATGGTTTGTAATGTTTCATGGAAATTGTTTACCATCATTCCTGTAATAAGATGCAAACCGAGTGAATACAATGTTTCTTTTTTTCGATCGCATTGATAAGATACCTTCAGATTAACTCCAAGCCATGGATGAAGAGGGACATTTCCGTTTCCGCTCGCATGAACCCCCTCATATAAACGAATATAGGCGCCAAGCTCCTGTGCTGCGCGGAAGACTTGATGCAGACGAGGGGATCCGTAATGAATCGCTTCCCCTTTTATATCTTCCGGAGCACGCTGAGGGTCCGTAATAAAGGTAATACGCATCGGGTTTGGTACGCCGCCTGTTTTCTCTAAATAATGCCAATAGAACGGCCGGTTCATCAGTAATTTATCCATCTCAACAGTGAGTTGTACATCTAGCAATGCGTTTGTAATTGTCCCAATTTCACATTGATTTGCTGTGAAAAAACGGTGCAGGTAATTATGAATTTCATGTTGCTGCATAATGATCCGCTCCTGTTCCGCTTTGCTGTGCAAGCTCGATGATAGAAGTTAAGTTATCCATTTTAATTCGTATCTCGCCTTCACTTTTAGAGCTGGCGAAAATTTCATGCAGATGATCCTCAATATTTTTCATATCAATTCGTGTTAAAATATCATCCAATTCCCCGATTACCCGCTCAAATAGATTGATTTTCTCATACAGCAATTTCAAAATATGCTCTTCCACCGTGTTTTTTGTTGCCATATTATAAATGTGGACATCATGCTTCTGACCGAGACGGTGAATACGGCCGATGCGCTGTTCAAGCCTCATTGGATTCCATGGTAAATCATAGTTAATCATATGGTTACAAAACTGTAGGTTAATTCCTTCTCCGCCAGCCTCTGTCGCAATTAATACTTGTGCATGATTTTGGAATAATTCCTTCATCCAATCCTTTTTGCCGCGCTTAAAGCCTCCGCGAAACGGAACAGATGAAATGCCATGCTGCTTTAAAAACCATTGCAAATACATTTGTGAGGCACGGTATTCTGTAAAAATAATGACTTTATCGTTAATGCTTTTAATAATTTCAAGTGCTTTTGTCGCTTTGGAGTTAGACGGAATTGCATTGATTTTTTCCATCATTCGATGAATGTGTGGGTCAATGATATAGTCCGGATTGTCCCGCTGCCGCTTTTCTACGTATTTTTTCAACGAGAAGTAGACGGCTTCCCGGCTGCTGCATGCCTCCCGTTTTAAGGTTAAAGACGAAAAGGCAGATGTAAAGGCATTTTCCGTCCTCCAGTTGTGAATCGCTTCATATAGCTCTCGTTCTTGCTCGTTCAAATCAACGAACACAGTATGAACCTGTCGTTTTGGCCATTCAATGCCCGTATTATGACGACGGTTTCGAACCATGACTTTATTGATGAGCTCCTTTAAATGCTGATCAGTCTCAAGTGTTCTATTTTTAGAAGCGTAATATTCCTCGAAGTTGGATTGATTGCCGAGATGACCCGGCTTTAACAGCGAGACAAGATTAAAGATTTCATCGATTTTATTTTGAACAGGCGTAGCCGTCAGCAGTAAGCAAAATTTCTTTTTTAGTAGTTGTGCAAACTCGTAGTTTTTTGTTTTATTGTTTTTTAGCTTGTGTGCTTCGTCAATAATAATTAAATCGTATTCCATATTGAGCACAATATCCCGATGCGGTGCCCGTTTTGCCGTGTCAATGGAAGAGACGATCACATCAGCCTGCTCCCATGAATAGCTTTTTCGATGCGCCATAGCAGGAATATAAAACTTTGTATTAAGCTCGTATGCCCATTGCGAGACCAATGAGGCAGGGACGAGAATGAGAACCTTTTTAACGAGTCCGCGAATCATGTATTCCTTCAAAATTAGCCCGGCCTCAATCGTTTTACCAAGTCCGACTTCATCAGCTAAAATGGCTTTTCCATTCATTTCTTCAATGACTGTTTTCGCTGCTTCCAGCTGGTGGGGCAGTGGTGTTAAGTGCGGCAAGTATTTTGGCGCCTGCAAGCCTTCAAATGAAGGGATGAGCAGCTGTTTTTCCGTTTCGTATGCAAGATTGTATAAATCCCAATTAGACCATGGGCCATCGTCTTCTATTTTCTTCAGAAACTCTTCCTGCCAAGACCCGTTTGCCGTCATTTCCACATTCATGTGCTGCGCCCTGCCTTTCTATAAAGTACGAATCAAATTTCTAAATAGGAATATTGCTGATATGAAATAAAAAATGTTAGGATATGGATAAAGAGGATGAAATCTTTTGTATTTTGTCCTGAAATTGTAAGTTTTATGTATAATTTTATCGCAATATATTGTAGTTGTTTTATCTAGCATAGCAAGAGGAGGGAGAAAACATGGCTTTATTACATCGCACACCATTATTTGACGTATATGCAGCATACGGAGCGAAAACAATTGATTTCGGCGGCTGGGAGCTGCCTGTTCAGTTTTCAAGCATTAAGGAAGAGCATGAAGCAGTGCGCATAGCAGCAGGCTTGTTTGATGTGTCTCATATGGGGGAAATTACAGTAAAGGGAAGCGGCAGCTTTGACTTTTTGCAGTTTATGATGACGAATGATCTTGCTTTGCTCTCAAGCGGCGGTGCGCAATATACAGCGATGTGTTATGAGGATGGCGGCACAGTAGATGATTTGCTTCTGTATAAAAAAGGAGAGCAGGATTATCTTCTTGTTGTAAATGCAGCTAATATTCAAAAAGACTATGAGTGGCTTCTTGCTCATGCTAGGGAAGACGTACAAATTGAAAATGTTTCGGCCAGCATCGCTCAGCTTGCATTGCAGGGGCCAAAGGCAGAAAACATATTACAAACCTTAACAGCAGAGAATTTGCAGGATATTCCGTTTTTTACATTTAAAGATAACGTCGAAATACAAGGTATGCGTACTCTGGTGTCTCGCACCGGCTATACGGGAGAAGACGGATTTGAGCTGTATTGTAAAAGCGAAGATGCATGCCGGCTTTGGGAACTGATTATGCAGACGGGGGAGGCAGACGGATTGAAGCCGTGCGGTCTCGGAGCCCGTGATACTCTTCGTTTTGAAGCCGCGCTTCCATTATACGGCCAGGAACTGACAAAGGAGATTACGCCTATTGAGGCTAGAATTGGCTTTGCCGTGAAAACGAATAAGAAGGCGCATTTCCTAGGAAAAGAAGTGTTAAAGGAGCAGAAGGAACAGGGAGCACCCCGTAAGCTAGCGGGAATTGAGATGATAGAGCGGGGCATTCCGCGCAGTCATTACACTGTGTTTGCAAACGGGAAGAGAATCGGTGAAGTAACGAGCGGGACACAATCACCAACCTTAAAGAAAAATATCGGTTTGGCATTGTTAGACGAAGCGTTCGCATCGCTTGGTACGAACGTCGAAGTGGAGATTCGCGGTAAGCGGGTAAAGGCTGTTGTTGTACCTATCCCGTTTTATAAACGATCCAAATAGGGGGCTACGTGATGCTGCATCGTTATCTGCCGATGACAGAAGATGACAAAAAACAAATGCTCGATGTAATTGGAGTCGAGTCGATTGAGGAATTGTTTTCAGATGTTCCAGAACGTGTAAGATTTCAAGGCGATTTACGGGTGAAGCCTGCAAAAGCTGAGTCTGCATTGTTAAAGGAACTGTCAGAGCTTGCAAGAAAAAATGCAAACACAAAGGAATATGCGTCGTTTCTTGGAGCTGGTGTGTACGATCATTATGTTCCGATAATTGTAGACCATGTTATTTCGCGTTCTGAGTTTTATACAGCATATACACCGTATCAGCCTGAGATTTCTCAGGGGGAATTACAGGCGATTTTCGAGTTTCAGACGATGATTTGTGAATTAACAGGAATGGACGTAGCCAATTCCTCTATGTATGACGGCGGTACAGCTCTTGCAGAAGCAGCTATGCTAGCAGCGGGGCATACGCGCAGGAGGAGAATTATTGTATCAAAAGCTGTTCATCCAGAAGCGAGGGATGTGCTGAAGACATATGCCGCTGGACAAAACCTAGAGGTGGTAGAGATCAGCTGCAAGGATGGTGTAACAGATCTAGCGGCGCTTGAGAGCGGGATGGATGAGGACGTTGCTTGTGTTGTTGTACAATACCCCAACTTTTTAGGTCAGGTAGAGAGATTGGCAGACATTGAAACAATCGCACATCAGCATAAAGGGCTGTTTGTTGTATCAGCTAATCCGCTGGCACTCGGAGCGTTAACACCTCCTGGCAAATTCGGTGCAGATATTGCTGTAGGTGACGCGCAGCCATTTGGCATTCCAACTCAGTTTGGCGGACCGCATTGCGGTTATTTTGCTACAACAAAGGCGCTCATGCGTAAAATTCCAGGACGGCTCGTCGGACAAACGACAGATTCAAAGGGGAAAAGGGGCTTTGTATTAACACTGCAGGCACGTGAGCAGCATATTCGCCGTGATAAAGCGACGTCTAATATTTGCTCGAATCAAGCGCTCAATGCGCTGGCAGCGGCAGTCGCGATGACAGCGCTCGGGAAACAGGGTGTAAAGGAAATGGCCCTTCAGAATATTTCTAAAACACAGTATGCGAAAAAACAATTTGAGAAAAGCGGCTTTACCGTTGCGTTTTCGGGACCTGCCTTTAATGAGATTGTTGTGAATTGCAAGCGCCCGGTAAAGGAAGTAAATGAGGCACTTATGCGGTGCAACATCATCGGCGGCTATGACCTAGGTAAATATGATGAAGAGCTTGCCAACCATATGCTCGTTGCTATAACAGAGCTTCGCACGAAAGAGGAAATCGACATGCTTGTAAAGGAAATGGGGGATGTGCAATGACGACGCATGATCAATCGCTCATTTTTGAAATGAGTAAGCGGGGACGCATTGGATACAGTCTGCCGCCTTTAGATGTAGAGGAGGCGGACCTGGCAGCTTTGTTTGGCAGCGAATACGTCCGTACGGAAGCTGCTGAGCTGCCGGAAGTATCAGAGCTGGATATTATGCGTCATTACACAGCGTTATCGCGGCGCAACCACGGTGTAGATTCTGGCTTTTATCCTCTTGGCTCTTGTACGATGAAATACAATCCAAAGATTAATGAGCATGTTGCTCGTCTTGCAGGATTTTCTCATATTCATCCACTTCAGGATGAAAGCACAGTGCAAGGTGCGATGGAGCTTATGTATGACCTTCAGGAGAGCCTAAAGGAAATTACAGGAATGGATGCGGTGACGCTGCAGCCGGCAGCCGGTGCCCACGGAGAATGGACAGGACTCATGTTAATAAGGGCCTATCATGAAGCAAGAGGCGATTATACACGCACGAAGGTGCTCGTTCCGGATTCGGCCCATGGCACAAATCCTGCATCTGCAACGGTAGCCGGGTTTGAGACCATTACAGTGAAATCTGATGAAAATGGTCTTGTTGACTTAGACGATTTAAAGCGATATGTCGGCAAGGATACAGCGGCATTAATGCTAACAAATCCAAATACACTTGGATTATTTGAGAAGAATATTTTAGAAATGGCGGGCATTGTACACGAAGCTGGCGGAAAGCTGTATTACGATGGTGCAAATTTAAATGCAGTGCTGGGCAAGGCCCGCCCGGGAGATATGGGCTTTGATGTTGTCCATTTAAACCTTCATAAAACATTTACAGGTCCACATGGAGGCGGTGGCCCTGGATCCGGACCTGTCGGTGTGAAGGCGGACTTAATTCCGTTTTTACCAAAACCGATATTAGAAAAAACAGACGATGGCTATGTATTTGACTATGATCGCCCAGCGTCTATCGGGCGAGTGAAGCCGTATTATGGAAATTTTGGCATTAATGTTCGCGCTTATACGTACATTCGCTCGATGGGGCCAGAAGGTTTGCATCAGGTTACGGAATATGCTGTATTGAATGCCAACTACATGATGAGACGACTGGCGCCCTATTATGATGTTCCGTTTGATCAGCATTGCAAGCATGAATTCGTACTATCGGGAAGGCGGCAAAAGAAGCTTGGCGCAAGAACGCTTGATATTGCCAAACGTTTATTAGACTTCGGCTATCATCCGCCGACAATCTATTTTCCGCTGAATGTTGAGGAATGTATGATGATTGAACCAACGGAAACGGAATCAAAGGAAACACTGGATGCGTTTATTGATGTGATGATCCAAATTGCGAAGGAAGTAGAGGAAAACCCAGAGGTTGTACAAGAAGCACCGCATACGACTGTTGTGAAGCGTCTGGACGAAACGAAGGCGGCGCGAAAGCCTATTTTACGCTATGAGAAGATGTAGATAAACAAGGCCTGCCCTCGGCAGGTCTTGTTTACATTGTAAGAAAGTATAAATTTCCAGCGAAAAGCAAGAAAAGATATTGAAAGAGAAATATTTGATATATTACAAAAGAAAAAATAATAGCTCACAATCTAAAATAAATCAATATAAGTCGATGATTATTGATGAATTGAAATTATGTGAAGCTTTATGATGGCCGGATTATCTCATGTATGTCTTGCACCTGCGCTTGCACCCATGATATAGTGGGGACGGAATCAAAGGTCCCATAGATAGGCTTTGGTGGCCGAGGAAGTCTTCTATCAGCATCTATGGTTCATTTACACATATTGTTTACAAAGCAACAGGCATATAACAAGGCCTGCAGCCATACACTTTGAAATGGTAATACCGAGGAGAGAGGGGAACAATATGGGGCAAAACATCAGCTTTTATCTATTTATCACAGCTTTCGTGGCGGTAGCTGCTGTAACAGTCTGTTTAATTGTGAACAATGACTGGTACAATGCCGTCAATCCAATTGTGTTGGTGCTCATGTATATCGGCATTGCGGTTGTCAGCTTCGGTATGAGAGAAGAGATGTTAAACCGATTTGAGAAGTAGTACATAGAAAAAGAGCTAAACGGCCGCGGTTAGCTCTTTTTCATTAGGATAACCTTTGGTAAAGAAAACTCGCCGACTGGCGAGCCCTGATCATGGGCGAAGACAGAGGCGTAGTTGCACTTATACTGTATCCCTAAAATTTTCGACTACGTCGAATTCGCTTCTAGCTGGAAATTTATACTTTCCTACATTGTAAAGAAAACTCGTCGAATGGCCTCCCAGCTAGAAATTTATACTTTTTTAAGGTGCAAAAAAGGAAAACGCCTGCTTTGCCAGAAAACGTTCTCCCGCGGCGGCCTAAAGCAGACCATGTCCGCTTGTTTCTAGTGAAAGATACTTGTGACAATGTGATAAAACGATCTCGCGCTCCAAACATGAGCCGGAATGTTATACGAATGGACCGTCACACTTAGAAATACAACCAAAATGATAAACAAAAAGAAAAAAAGCAACATATGTTTGTGAAAGGATACTTCCATTTCATTCGCTCCCTTCTTTGTATATGTTTATCTTTTGTTAAGATATATAATTTATGAGTTAAAATCCTAGCTGATTGCTTTTAAGCCGACGGCACCGATTACGATACAGCTCAAATACATGATCCGCCGCCAATCAGCGGGTTCCCGAAAAAATAAAATACCGATAATGACGCTGCCGGCTGTTCCGATGCCCGTCCATACCGCATAGGCCGTCCCCATTGGCAATTCCTGCATCGCTCTTGATAAAAAGAAAAAGCTTAAGCTAAAGCTTGTAACAAGCGATAGGAACGAAAGTATATTTTTTCGTTCACTTGCCATTTTCATCGAAAAAACACCGGCTACTTCCCCAAATCCCGCCAGAATAAGAAATACCCAAGCCATTTTTACTATGCCTCCCCTTTCTGCTTAGCTGTTAGCTGTTTTAGACCAATTACCCCGCCAATTAGAAGTGCGATAAATAGCAGCTTTGCAATAGATACGGGCTCTCCAAAGAAAATCATTTCCACAATGACAATGCTGCTTGTGCCAATACCTGTAAATACAGCATACACCGTGCCAATAGGAAGCGTTTTAAATGCACGAAACAAAAACCAAAAGCTAAGTAAAATAGCAGCTGAGACTCCTGCCCATTCTAGAGGAGAGCTTGCGTGCTTTAAGCCCATCACCCAAAAGACTTCAATTAAGCCGCCTATAAGTACATAAATCCAACCCATCGTAAAGCTCCTTTCTTTATATGCGAATTCCTCGCCAAAAAATAGGCCAAGCTGCCTGCAGCCGCTTTTGAAAGCCATCCGGTCCGCTGCATTGCAGTTCAATCATCAGTCCATCAAATAAGCATAAATAGGCGGCTGCAGCAGTCTCCGCATTTTCAGCAGCAATTGTTTTTTTCTCTATGGCCTCTGCAAACACAGGGGTAAGCAAATGTCCAGCTTCTTCTACATAGTGATTTGCCTTCTCTACAATCCGATCCTTGAATGCCGCCGGAGGAAAAAATAAGGACCGAAGCCAAAACATCGCTTCTACATTTTCATAAAAGCGTCGTCCATAACTTTCGAGTAGTCCATATAAAAAAGAGGAGAGGCTTTTATCTTTATACGCTGCCACGCAGCTTCGCAAGTAATGCAGGTCTTGCTCAAGCGATGCGTCTAAGCAAACGAAATAGAGCTGTTCTTTTCCCGTGAAGTGTGCGTAGAGCGAAGGTTTCTTAATACCAACGTCATGTGCGATATCAGCGAGAGACGTACCTTCATATCCAAATTGGGAGAAGCGGGCAAGCGCTGCTTCTTTAATACGAGTAGCTGTCATATTAACCAACCTTCCTACCGTTCGTTAGTTTAACAATAAAAGAAAAGGGAGAAAAAGTCAAGGAAGGATTTCCTTGCAAATGAGTCGAAACGGTAAGGAAAAGGAGGCTTAGAGGATGATTTTCTTTTCGTTTCCTGTTTTAGAGACAGAGCGCTTTCGGTTGCGAGAGTTAACAAAGGAAGACGCACCTCATTTGTATGGTTATTTTTCCGATGAGGAGGTTGTACAGTATTACGGCTTAGAGCCGTTTACACGAAAGGAACAGGCAGAGCAATTTGTGACGCAGATCAAGAGCGGATTTCGTAACGGGATGATGATCCGATGGGCAATTGTTGATAAACAAACAGGGGAGCTCCTGGGAACGGCCGGCTACCATAATTGGAATCGGCAGCATCGCCGTGCGGAAATTGGCTATGAATTAAAGAAAGAGATGTGGGGAAAGGGCATTATGACAGAGGTGCTGAAAACGGTAATTCCGGCTGGATTTGATAGGCTCCTTTTAAATCGAATTGGTGCAACTGTGCGGGAAGAAAATGTCTCCTCACGCGAACTTCTTCGTAAATTTGGATTTTCAGAGGAAGGTATACTTCAGGAATACCAATATTACTTAGGTGAATTTTATGATTTGCTGATGTATGGCCTCACTCGCAGTACGTATGAAGCAAAGATAGAAAAGACACAATGCTAGTAAGTGCTCTTCTCCACTTAGCTGAGTGGAGAAGATGAAGGAAAGGAGTTTCATATGCGAAAAATTAGCGTTTTCTTGCTAACTCTTTGTTTCTTTATGACTAGCTGTCAAGCAAAAGAAGAAAGCTTGCCGGTAAATCAAAGCTCTGAAGCAAGGGAGGAGTCTTCATTTAAGGTTGAAGCTGCTGTGTATGAAGATCACACTCAGGTAAAGCTGCTGCTTCACAATCAGGCGAATCAGCCGCTTTCATTAACCTTTCCGTCCTCGCAACAATTTGAGGTTATTATAAAGCATGCAAGCGGTGAGGAGTTGTACCGTTACTCAAAGGGTAAAATGTTCTCGCAAGCATTAACGCGTGCCCAATTGCAGCCAGGGGAGACAAAAACATGGGAAACAATCTGGAATTATGATGAAAATCCGTTTCAAAAAGGAGAAACGTATACAATTACAGGAAAACTGCTCCCAATTGAGGTGAATGGAAAGAAAGCGGCACCTAATCTATTTACAGAAACAATTTCTTATAAAGCCGATGGAAGGATAGATGGGGCCGAAGAAACATTGGATGTTGAAGTAGAAAAGCAAGGGAGTGATGGTACATACACACTGTCAGGTGAGGCTGTACCAGGAGTAGAGCAAGCATATTATGCTGTTTCCGACGGGCATAATATGCTTATAGAGGAAACGGCATTGGATATAAGCAAAGCTTGGAAAATTTCTATTCGAATTCCAAAGGAGCAGCTGCCAACAAACGGGACTGTCATTTTGGAGATGTATGCAAAAAAGAAAAATAGTAAAACGGTTGTACGAAAATTGATCGTACTGGAGCAATTTTCGTAATATGTCTTCCCATTCTGAAACATAATGGCTCACAGGGATAGAGCAGCGTAAAGAAAACTCGCCACAATCGGCGAGTTTTCTTTAGCAAGATTAAGAAGATACGAATATTTATTGTCTGCTTTTCTTAATTTATGCTTTCTTTTTAATTTTTCCTGTCCAAGTTTTAAAGCCGCCTTGAAGCTGATACAGTTCCTTATACTTCTTTTTCTTGAGGAACTGCCCAGCACGTCCTGTGCGGAGACCGTTTTGACAATACAGATACACCGGTTGATCAGGACGGATTTCCTTATAGCGCATCCGCAGCTGCGATAATGGAATGTTACGGGAACCGAGAATATGTCCTGCGTTATACTCATCTGGTTCACGAATATCAATCAGTTGAGCTTTGCGGTAGCCAGCGCGGAATTCTTCTTCTGTAAGCGATTTAACAATTTTACGCTGATAAAAGAACACAATGACAGAGTATGCCATAAGAATTACAATGGCTACAAGGAAGATGGTTAGGTTAGCTGACAAGATGAATCGACTCCTTTTTTCTTACTTCTACCATTCATATTATAATGGTGCTATCATGATATGCAATATATTCATGAATCGGAGAATGAAATTTCGTATCTTTTCACAAAATCTCACGAATTTGGTAGAATATATAACAGTAAACAACAATAGGCAAGAGGTGGAGTATGGAAAAAGAACAATGGTATTATATCAACTCAGGAAAATGTTCTCCTGCTTATAACATGGCACTGGATGAATGCCTGCTGAACTGGCAGAGCGCAGGTGCTATGCCGGCAACGATTCGATTTTATGAATGGGAGGTTCCAACTCTATCAATTGGATACTTTCAGCGTGTCGAAAAGGAAATCGATATGGAGGAAGTAAAGAAACGCGGATTTGGCTTTGTACGCCGTCAAACAGGGGGACGGAGTGTCCTGCATGACCGTGAGCTCACTTATAGTGTTATTGTCTCGGAAAACCATCCAAAGATGCCAAAGACAGTAACAGAGGCATATCGAGTCATTTCTCAAGGATTGCTAGAGGGCTTTCGAGCGCTGGGGCTCGATGCGTATTTTGCTGTTCCGAAGACGGAGCAGGAGCGTGAGGATTTAAAAAATCCGCGGTCTGCTGTTTGTTTTGATGCTCCGTCCTGGTATGAAATCGTTGTGGAGGGACGCAAGATTGCAGGCAGCGCACAAACGCGCCAAAAGGGAGTGATCCTGCAGCATGGATCGATCCCGCTTGAAATTGATTTGGACACATTATATGATTTGTTCCTTTTTCCAAATGAACGCTTGAAGGAACGCATGAAAAGCATGTTCTCATCTAAGGCGATAGCAATTAACGAACTAACGGATCGAACGTTTACAATTGAACAACTCACTGAGGCATTTCGTGTTGGTTTTGAAAAAGGAATGGAAATCGAGCTAGTTCCTTATGAACTGACAGAGGAACAACGTGAGGAGGTAGAGCGTCTTGCAAAGGAAAAATATGAAAGTGAAGAATGGAATTATAAAAAATAAAAATGGACATAACGAACAGAGAGTGCTCGCTAACTAGTAGAAAAACTTGCCGATTGGCGAGCCCTTCGGCGAAGGCAGAGGCGTAGTGGCCCTTATACCTTATTCCTAAAATTTCCTGTTACATCGAATTAACAGCTAGAAGTTTATATTTTTTTAAAATGTGAAATAGACCAACAAGCAAAGCTGTTCACTGTAAGAGAAGGGGGCTTGCTTGTCGGTCTATTTTTCATATACATCTGTAGGTTCTTGTAGCCAAAACGAAAGGCAGCTGACATGAAAATTCCATTTTTACAATTAAAATCTAGAGAGGGGAGATCCTCCTCAGATAGTATTACATGTAAAAGCTGTGCTCTGTTATTCTACAAAATCGAATTTTTATACAAGATTTAATATTTTATCAAGGCTGATGCCTTTTGTTTTCAGTTCACGAAGACTGCGAACGGCATTCATAATGTCTGCGTCAAAATCTAATGAAACCCCTTGCTTGTTTAGTTCTTCTTTTAGGGATTCAACGGAATCGTCCAAATCCAGACCTAAATCATAATCTTGACAAACCTCTTTTGCCTTGGAAACAAGCCGCTCATACTTGCCAGCTAATTCGGATTGTGTTTCTTGTGCAAATGGTTTCTCTGGTGCTGCGTGCTTGACTGGAGGTGCTGTTACCTCTGCGGCGCGTATGACAGGTTCAGGTGCTGTTTGCTTAGCAGCTGGTATACTGGATGCGCTTACTGGCTCAGTCTTTACTCGCGGAACGATTGGCTCGTTCACCTTTTCCTTTTGTACGGTAGTTTCCATACGAACTGGAGCTGGAGGTGGTGATAAGGGTTCCGCTTTGACCGTTCTCTCTTTCTCTGGAGGCGTCGCTGTATGTATAGCGGCAGGCTTTTTCTCAGCCTCTTTTGTTGCAATCGGCTCAGCCTCAGCTTCGACAGCTGCTTCCTCCTCCTGCGTATCTTTACTCCACATTACACGTTCGATTTCCAGTGTTACGTTATTTTTCTTCATGTCTGTCAGCAGTGCCTTACCAACCTCTGCCTTGCCTGTAAAATCAACTGTTTTGTAAATGACGCTTTTATTCCAATCTACTTTGCCGCTTAGAAATAACTCTTCATTGGCCTTTGGATGTAACCCCTCGATTTTAATCTCTTCATTTACGCCATTTTTACTGTACACCATAATTAAAGAGGCAGTTACCTCTTTATCAGCAAGCATGAGTTCACGCACCATTTTTCCAGTCCGCACATTCGTTTGTTTCTTAACCGACATTCCTTTTCCCCTCTCATCCATTCATAGTTACAAAAATTCGAATAACAAAATAATGGCTCACGAAATCATATCATACAGAGAAAAAAAGAGGTGAGTCAACCATTTGCTTCTATACTTTAAAAAATTATAAAATTCCAGCCATCAGTCATGCAGCATAGCAGGGACTTTACGTATTAAAATAAGTATACATGCAACTACGCCTCTGATTTCACTAATTAGCGAATTTCTTTACAACTTTCAGAAAGTATATCTGTTGGGTATTGTTTAGATCCGGCATCCTGCTTCCGTCTCTGTTTTTCTTATTTTGGATTTTTTTTGCATAATTATGTCTGTCATCCATTTGTAAAATTAGTCAGGTATTATTGCTGTGCATATATAGCTCGTATGGAAGGGAGCAAGATTCCCTCCTCATGCAGCCGTTTTGCAAGCCGAAATTTTGCTTCCTGCGCTGCTTGTAAATAATGCACATCCTGTACCGTGGCGACGATGGAAAACTTAAAGCCGTAGGGAGATGCATCGAGAGAGGAGAGTCCCCAGTAGTGATACGCTTCTACAACTTCACCGTCTGTATCCCGCAACAAGTATTCCATATGCAGCTCGTTCAGTTCTTCGCATAGTGATTCGAGCAGCACACGTACACGGGCCGGGTCTTCTTTAAAATCGATAATGACGCTTTCAAAAACACGCCGATGATTCACATTTCCATTTATAACCTTTAATACTTCCCCATTTGGCACCGTCATTAATCGTCCATCTGTCAGACGAACGCTTACAGCGCGAAATCCTAACTCTTCTACTGCCCCTGCCAATTCGTTATTAATCGTTACAAAATCCCCTTTTTTGAGCTGACCTTCGAATAGGAAGAAAAATCCGTATAGAAAATCTTTAATGGCAGACTGTGCACCAAAGCCTACGATAGCGGTTAACACTCCGCCTGCAACAAGAATATTCCTCCAATCAACAAATGGTTGGATGGCTGTTATCAAAATGATAATAAGCGTTAAATATTTAGATGTGTTTTTGACAACAGACTCAATGGTTCCCTCCTTTTTTTCGTCGATAAAGCTCGTTCGTTGGAAAAATTGATGAAGCGAATAGCGAAGAACCCAAAAACCGCAGGAGGCTATGATATATGTGACAATTACATCAATAACGACCTCACCATAGCGGTTGGCATAAATACCTGATACAAAGGACCACATGGCTTTCCCTCCATTCTCAACTTGTTTGGCCGCTGGCTCTCCTGTGATCTGTTTGCTTTCCCACAAAAAGGCAGAAAGCAGGAGTAAAGGCAGACCGTATCCGCTTTTCTTACACTTTAAGAAAGTATAGATTTCCAGCTAGAAGTTCATTCGGCGTAGCAGGAAATTTTAAGGATAAAGTGTAAGTGCAGCTACGCCTCTGTCTTCGTCCAAGGGCAAGGCTCGACAGTCGGTGAGTTTTCTTTATCTATTCTTTTCAATTATACAGAATGACAAAGAAAAGTGCTGTTGGCAAGGAATTTTTTATACTTTAAGAAAATATAAATTTTCAGCTGGGAGCTCATTCGACGCAGCAGGAAATTTTAGGAACAAATTTCAAATGCAACTGCATCTCTGTCTTCGCCTAACGGCTTGCCAATCGGCGAGTTTTCTGTATGGTTTTTCGCTTTTTCTTAGTATGGAAATCATTAAGCTTACACAAAGGCAAGTGTTTTGTTCATACTACAGGTGAGGAAGGTGAATGCAGTGAAGCCGTTTATACCAAAGTTAGTATATATTGAGCCGCAGGCGTTAGAATATCCGCTCGGGAAAGAGCTGTATGACAAATTTACAAATATGGGGTTAGAAATTCGCGAAACAACTTCTCATAATCAAATTCGAAACCTGCCTGGAGAAAATGAGCTACAGCAATATCGTGTTGCGAAATCCACGCTCGTTGTCGGTGTCAGACGAACATTAAAGTTTGATACGTCAAAGCCCTCGGCAGAATATGCGATTCCGCTTGCGACCGGCTGTATGGGGCATTGTCATTACTGTTATTTACAGACAACGCTTGGCAGTAAGCCGTATGTTCGTGTGTATGTAAACCTGGATGAGATTTTTTCCCAGGCGCAAACCTATATGGATGAGCGTGCACCGCAGATTACGCGCTTTGAGGCAGCGTGTACATCGGATATTGTTGGAATCGATCATTTGACACATGCATTGAAGAAAACCATTGAATTTATCGGACAGACAGAGTATGGCCGCCTGCGGTTTGTCACGAAATATTCCCATGTCGATCATTTATTAGATGCGAAGCATAACGGAAAAACACGCTTTCGCTTTAGCGTGAATTCTCGATATGTAATTAAAAATTTTGAGCCGGGGACGTCTCCGTTTGAGGATCGAATTACAGCTGCACGAAAAGTAGCGCAGGCAGGTTATCCGCTAGGCTTCATTATTGCGCCCATTTATAGGCATGATGAATGGCAGGAAGGCTACCATGAATTGTTTCAGCGCTTACACGCGTCTTTGAAGGATATAGAGCTGCCAAACCTCTCGTTTGAAATGATCCAGCATCGCTTTACAAAGCCCGCGAAAAAGGTTATTCAGCAGCGTTATCCGAATACGAAGCTTGAAATGGATGAAGAAAAGAGGAAATATAAGTGGGGTCGGTATGGCATTGGAAAATATGTGTATCCAACAGATGAGGCCGCAGAGTTAGAGGAAACGATCCGTTCTTACATTGCGGAATACTTTCCACAGGCGGAAATTCAATATTTTACGTAAGGGCTTGTCGTCTCTTCCCTTGTCACCAGGCGCTTTCTATTGTATCATTTTATTGATTGCTTAAGCGCGGAGGATAAAGAAAACTCGCCGATTGGCGAGCCGGTAGGCGAAGACAGAGGCGGAGTTGCATTTACACTGTATTCCTAAAATTTCCTACTACATCGAATGAGCTTCCAGCTGGAAATTTATACTTTCTTACAGTGTAAAGAAAACTTGCTGATTGACGAGTCTATGGGCGAAGACAGAGGTGGAGTTGCACTGATACTTTATTCCTAAAATTCCCTACTACGTCGAATAGGCTTCTAGCTGGGAATTTATACCTCCTTAAAGTGAGAAAAAGGATTGGATGGAGGAAACTGATGCCTACCCCTAGTATGGAAGATTATATAGAACAGATTTACCTTTTAATTGAAGAGAAGGGCTATGCCCGTGTATCCGATATTGCGGAAGCGTTAAGTGTACATCCGTCGTCCGTTACAAAAATGGTACAGAAGCTTGATAAAGATGAATACTTAATTTATGAAAAATACAGAGGTCTTGTATTAACCGCAAAAGGAAAGAAAATTGGCAAGCGCCTCGTATATCGCCATGAGCTGCTTGAACAGTTTATGCGTATTATCGGAGTAGAGGAAAGTACAATTTACGGAGATGTTGAGGGGATTGAGCACCACCTTAGCTGGGATGCTATTGATCGAATTGGTGATCTTGTCCAATATTTTGAAGAAGACGCTTCTCGTGTAGAAACGCTTCGTAATATACAAAAAACAAATGGAGAATAAAGAAAACTCGCCGATTGGTGAGCCCTGCCCTTGGGCGAAGACAGAGGCGTAGTTGCACTTATACTTTATTCTTAAAATTTCTCGCTACGTCGCATTTGCTTCCAACTAGAAATTTATACTTTCTTAAAGTATAAAGAAAACGCGCCGATTGGCGAGCTCTGACCTTGGGCGAAGACAGAGGCGTAGTTGTACTTATTACTGTATTCCTAAAATTTCTCCCTACGTCGAATGACTTCTAGCTGGAAATTTATACTTTTCTACAGTGTAAAGAAAACGCGCCGATTGGCAAAAACAGAGGCACAGCTGCATCTATGCTTTATTTTTCAATGTCCAGTCGGATTATTTTCTGTCTGGATATTTATGTTTTCTTAAAGGGCAAAAAGAAAGACCGCACATCAAAACGATGCACGGTCTTTCTTTTTGCCCTTTTTCCCTTCAATGACAGTTAAATGGGATTGCTTTCGCTTCTTTTTTAGTAAACCAACAGATGCTTTTTTGTTCTTTGTGTCTAAAGACAATTTTTTGTTTAGAGGTGTTACATTCGGTTTTGCATATTTCCGCTTAGACTGTTTGGCTGCACGATTGTAAGAGGAATTGGCGTTTTTTCCCTGACCTGTAAATAGTCTATATAGCCAGTAAAAAGCAACTACCACAATCCCGATGGTTAAAAGGTTTTTTAAGAGACCACCAGGATCCTCAACAGCAAAGGAGACAAGCTGGAATATTGCCAGCCCGATGACGAGAAAGAAAAGGACTAAGGCAAAGGATCGACCGTTCAAAGGGATGCACCTCCTAATGTCATTGCTTTAGAAAAATGAAACATACAACTATTGCTTGCCTTCTAAACGAAGCAGTTCATGGAATGATGCGATGGCAACCTCTACTTGATCATCTGTAGGTTCCTTCGTGGTGAGAAGCTGCAGCCATAATCCCGGATACCCGAGGACGCGCAAAACAGGAACGTTGCGCACTAAATTTGTAATCTGCAATACTTCAAACGAAATTCCCAGCACAACGGGAATGAGAAGGATGCGGTTGATAACGCGTGCCCACAGCGGTTCTGTCGGTACAAGCAAGTATACAAACATTCCGACAATGACAGTAAATAGAATAAAGCTGCTGCCGCAACGATAGTGGAGACGCGTTTGAGCTTGCACATTTTCCACGGTTAGCGGAAGGTTGCTTTCATACGCGTTAATCACTTTATGCTCTGCCCCGTGATATTGAAATACCCGCTTAATAAGCGGTGTAAGAGAAACGAGATAAATATAGACAAGAAGCAGAATAAGCTTAATAATACTTTCGATCATGACTTGAGCGAAATGCGAAGCAAATATTGGTTTCGTCAAGTCTGCCAGTATTGCAGGAACGGCAGTGAAAATCACTTTTCCAAATAGAAAGGAAAGGACGCCGACTGCTGCTACTCCAAGGATCATTGTGAGCTTAGATTGCTCTTCTTGTTTCTTTGCGAGCGTGTGATCATCATGCGGATCTACATCAAATCGTTCCGATGAGAAGTTCAGATGCTTTGATCCGTTTGCGCTCGCATATAAAATTGCAGCAATGCCGCGCAAGAATGGAATACGTTTGAGAACGTCAAGGAGTCGGTTCTGCATACGCGGCAATCGATAAAACTCGATCGACGAATCCTTTCTTCGAACGGCTGTAACAGTATATTCTCTGCCGCCGAACATAACTCCTTCTATTACGGCTTGCCCGCCGTAGATTTGTTTTGCTTCCTCTGCCATGTAAACACCAACCTGTATTTATTTTCTTCATTGTATCGGTAAAACTTGCTCTCTGACAAGCAAAATACAAAGGTTGGTTTTTTACACTGTAGGAAAGGACAAATTTCCAAATGGAAGCCAATTCGACGTAGGCGGAAATTTTAGGAATACAGTATAAGTAGGGCTACGCCTCTGTCTTCGCCCAAGTGCAGGGCTTGCCAATCGGCGAGTTTTCTTTATACTCTTTGTTTTCGTTATAGACATGTTTTTTTCCTTTTAAACTCCAAATTTCAACATAAATTTTCTGTGTTGTGGGCATAGTAACAATTGGGGTGAAAAAATGAAAAATAAAAAAGAACAGCCGTTATCTTTCACAAAAAAGGTAGCACGAATTGGGATATTTGGTGGTTTGTTTTGGGGTTCCATCTGGTACTTTCTTCACATCTTTTCTTTTTCAGAGGCGGGACCAAATTATCTGATTATGCCATTTGCGTTGGGAGATTGGAAGCAAGGTGTCTGGGGAAATCTATTGGGCATTGCGCTCATGTCTATAGCATCGATTCTGATTGCCATTTTATATGGGGTATGGTTTAAGAAGTTTCAGGGCATCACTCCGGGTATTATATATGGGATAATTATATGGGCTCTGCTTTTCTTCGCGGTTGGGCTTCTATCTCCCGTCGTGAAGCATGCACTGGAATTTCCGCGGCCTACATTCGTTACAACTCTTTGTATTTTTATTTTATATGGCGTATTCATCACTTATTCCGTGTCCTTTGAAGCTGCAGAAGAAAATCGCACAAAGTCTTCTGGCGAGACAGCCTATTCAAATAAGCCTTGAGCTATGATAGAATGTTCTAAGAACATTCTTTTTTTGCACTTTTTAAGAAAGCGTAAAATTCCAGCAAGAGGCGGATTCGACGCAGCAGGAAATTTTCGGGATAAACTATCAGTGCAACTGCGCCTCTGTCTTCGCCTAACGGCTTGCCAGGCGGCGAGTTTTCTTTATTAAGGTCACAGACAGCGAGAAGCTAGCTCCTCATGAACGGCCGAACTTGAACTTCCGCGGCATGCAAGGGTCAGGCATGTACGGTGTAAAACGATTATGCTATGGGGAGGCGTAAGAATGGAAAGATTAACAAGGCTGAGAAGTATGCTCCAGCAAGAGGGCATTGATGGACTTTTGCTGACAAACAGCTACAATCGTACATATATGACAGGATTTACAGGCACGGCGGGTGGAGTATTGCTTTCTGCAGAGCGTGCGCTTTTCATTACGGATTTCCGTTACGTGGAGCAGGCGCAAAAACAAGCAGTCGGCTACGAAATTGTCCAGCATACAGGCCCAATTACAGAAGAGGTGGCAAAGCGTGCAAAGGAGCTTGGTATCACGAAGCTAGGCTTTGAACAAGACACTCTTACATATAGCGAATATAGAATGTATGGTGATAAGGCAGAGGCGGAGCTAGTGCCGGTTTCCGGTCTGGTGGAAAAGTTACGCTTGATTAAGACGGATGCGGAGATTAAGATATTAAAGGAAGCTGCGCAGATTGCCGATGCTGCCTTCACTCATATCCTATCATTCATTCGCCCAGGTGTTTCCGAGCTTGCGGTGTCGAACGAACTGGAGTTTTTCATGCGCAGACAAGGTGCCGTTTCTTCTTCGTTTGATATTATTGTGGCCTCTGGGCATCGTTCCGCGCTTCCGCATGGCGTAGCATCTGAAAAGCTGATTGAAACAGGTGAGTTTGTTACACTGGACTTCGGTGCGTATTATAAGGGATATTGTTCGGACATTACGCGTACAATTGCCGTTGGCGAACCTTCTCAAGATCTGAAGGATATTTATGATGTGGTTCTTGAGGCGCAGCTGCGCGGCTTGGGCGGCATTCGTGCCGGCATAACAGGAAAAGAGGCCGATGCCTTAACGCGTGATTACATAACAGAAAAAGGCTACGGACAGTATTTTGGCCACTCTACGGGTCACGGCATTGGTCTTGAGATTCATGAAGGACCTGGTCTGTCTTTTCGTTCTGACGCGGTGCTTGAGCCAGGCATGGCTGTTACTGTCGAGCCGGGTATTTATATCGCAGGCTTAGGCGGTGTGCGCATTGAGGATGACGTCATTGTAACAAAGGAAGGCAACGAAATTTTGACTCATTCCCCGAAGGAGCTCATTATTTTATAACATATTAGTAGGAGGATTTTTAGAATGATTTCAGTAAACGATTTTCGTACAGGTTTAACAATTGAAACAGATGGCGGAATTTGGCAGGTTATCGAATTCCAACACGTAAAGCCAGGTAAAGGAGCAGCATTCGTACGTTCCAAGCTTCGTAACCTTCGCTCAGGCTCTATCCAGGAAAAAACATTCCGTGCGGGTGAGAAAGTAGAGAAAGCGCATATTGAAAACCGTCGTATGCAATATCTATATGCAAGCGGTGAAGCTCATGTATTCATGGATAACGAAAGCTACGAGCAGCTTGAAATTCCAGAAAAACAAATTGAGCGCGAGCTGAAGTTCTTGAAGGAAAACATGGAAGTATTCATCATGACATTCCATGGCGAAGTACTTGGCGTTGAGCTTCCAAATACGGTAGAGCTAAAGGTTGTAGAAACAGAGCCTGGTATTAAAGGTGATACTGCATCTAACGTAACAAAGCCTGCAACATTAGAAACAGGCCTAGTTGTACAAGTGCCAATTTTCATCAACGAAGGTGAAGTGTTAATTATTAACACAGTAGAATCCAGATACGTATCTCGTGCGTAATATAACGAAGAGAGAGCATAGTGTGCTCTCTCTTTTTTTTGCCTATTTATTTCGATTTCTTTTGAGCTTTTACCGCTATTTGTTCAAGTCCATTTTCTCCCGCAAATTCCACGTCTGCTTTTGGCACAGCACTTTTGTCGTTCTTAAATTGGTTGTTTTTATTTTTTACCATTTGTTCATCATCCTTATCATTTAATCTGGTTATTGCTTTAAGGATACCGGAATTGTAAATGTATTATATAGAAATGTTATTGTGATTTTTTCGTTATCAGCATCCCTGATTTTAGTTTGCTTTCTTTTTTGCACTTTAAGAAGGTATAAAATTCCATATAGAAACGAAGTTGGCGTATGAGGAAATTTTAGGAATATAGTATCCGTGCAACTTCACCTCTAACCTCGCCTAATGACTCGCCGCTCGGCGGGTTTCTTTACTCAATTGCACACTTTTTGTCTTTTGATCATACCGTCTGCGATGTACTTCAGGCACCTGAAATCCTCATAGTCATATGATGTATTTGAAGGAGGGATGACTATGCCTTGGCAACAAAAAATTAATTATTTAATTGGTCAGCCTGTTGGGATTTCATTATCTAATGGTCAAGGGGTTTCAGGAGTTTTGTGCGGTACATCTGAGGGGAAACTTCTTGTTATGGAATACTTATATCAAACGCAATTTGCATTAAAACAATATGATTTTTATATGATTTACGATATAAATGGCTTTCCACCTTGTCAAAACCAGCATCTAGTATATTGATTGATGATAATATCCCTCTTTACTTAGAGAGGGATGTGTTTTTTTACACTTTAAGAAATTATAAATTTCTTCATCGTTCGGAGGACTGTCCCCCTTCGTAAGCAGATCAAACGCATTCCCCTGTTCTTATAAAGCTTGATCTCTTTCATCTCTACATTGCAAATGACTCCCTTTTCCATATCCTTCTCTGAAAAATCCTTTTTTCTGCTTCTGAAATGGACAACCGGTGCATATCGTTGTACAAACGTATTTTTTACAGCAGGAAGGTGAGCAGATGAAACAATGGATAGCTGGAATGGAAGCAGCAGTGCTTGCGATGGCAACGCTTCGTCTATTTTCGGGAAGCCTTGAGATTTTGGCGGCGCTCATTATGCTTCATTTCAATGATGCAAAAAAGGCTTTGGCTGTAAATGGAATGCTCGCATTTGTCGGACCGACAGTCTTGATTTTGACAATGTCGATTGGAGTTTTGAGCGTAGCGAATGAGATATCGTTTTTAAAGCTGTTTTTTCTTGTACTTGGTGTCAGTTGTATTTTAATTGCGGTGTTTAAGTAGAAACAAATTGGGGAGAAGGCCATGAGAGAAGTATTCGAAATATTGCCAAGAGAGATACAATCCATACTGGGAAAAGAGCTGCCCCAGGACCTGGAGGAAATTCGCATCCGCCTGCAAAGACCGCTTGAATGCGTCATGCGGGGGAAGCCGCATTTTTATAACTATATTGTCAGTGCAGATGATGCGCTGTATTTGCTGAATAAGCTCAGCCACTTTTCATTGTATACGATGGAAGAGGAGCTGAAGAGAGGATATGTCACGCTGCGCGGCGGACACCGCGTAGGCCTGGCGGGTAAGGTGATTACAGAAAAGGGTGCTGTGAAAATGATTCGCGATGTTGCGTCTTTTAATATTCGTATCGCCAAACAAAAGATAGGCATCGCCGAGCCGCTTTTGCCGTACATATATGAAGATAGATGGCTGAATACGATGATTATCGGCCCGCCGCAAACAGGGAAAACAACGCTGCTGCGAGACGTTGCCCGTATGATGAGTACAGGTGTGAAGAAACGGGGAATCCCGTCTTCTAAAGTGGGAATTGTAGATGAACGATCCGAAATTGCCGGATGTGTAAAAGGAGTTCCGCAGTATGAGCTCGGAGCGCGTGTCGATGTGCTGGATGCTTGTCCAAAAGCGGAAGGGATGATGATGCTGATCCGTTCGATGAGCCCAGATGTGCTCATCGTGGACGAGATAGGGCGTCAGGAGGACAGCGAGGCGATTATGGAGGCTGTAAACGCGGGGGTGCAACTATTTGTAACAGTCCACGGATACGAGAGGGATGATGTATTCAAGCGGCCATCCTTGCGAGAAATGCTAGAGCTCGGCTTATTTGATAGATTCATTGAATTATCGCGTTTGCACGGACCGGGAACTATAAGGAGAATCAAGGATAGCGGCGGACAAACGCTATTACAAAAGACGAGGGTGAACAGCGGATGATCAAAATCATTGGAGCGGTGTTCATTGTTGCGGCAACAACGTGGATTGGCTTTGAGTTTGCGAATAAACTCAGAGAGCGCCCGCGGCAGCTTCGATTAATGCGGGCGGCGCTGCAGTCGTTGGAAGCAGAAATCATGTACGGGCATACGCCGTTGGCAGAAGCAGCTGAGCGGCTTGCAAAACAAATACCAAAGCCGCTTTGCTTCTTATTTGAGGGGTTTAGCCAGCAGCTGAGGCACGGAGAAAAAACAGTGCGGGAAGCATGGCTGACCAGTCTGGAGAATGTATGGAAGCGGGCGGCGATGAAGCGGGCGGAATATGAGATCTTGCAGCAGTTTGGCGAAACGCTTGGACAGCATGACAGGGAGTCGCAGCAAAAGCATATTCGCTTATGCTTAACGCATTTAGAACGGGAAGAGGGGGAAGCGAAGGAGTCACAGCTTCGCTCTGAAAAAATGATAAGAAGTCTCGGGGTGTTGTCGGGGCTCCTTATCGTCATTTTATTGCTGTAGGGGGAGAGGAGCATGTCCATCGATGTTGGCTTGATTTTTCAAATCGCAGGCATTGGCATTATTTTAGCCTTTATTCATACGGTGTTAAAAGAGCTAAAGCGCGAGGATATCGCCAACTGGGTCATTCTCGTCGGCTTTGTCGTTATTTTATTTCACGTGGCATTTCTCATTAATAATTTGTTTGACAAAATTAAAAGCGTCTTTTTGTTTCAGTAAAGGAGGCGACTGTCATCGAGATTTTGCAAATTGTCGGCTTGGGGCTTGTCGCCACATTTTTGGCAGCACTGCTCAATCAGCATAAATCAAGCTTAACCACTTTGTTTGTCGTATTTGTTGGAAGCGTGATGTTCCTGATTCTAATCGACCAAATTCAGGCTGTGCTGCATATGATTGAGCGAATCGCCAGCCAAGCAAAGGTAAGCAATGTGTATGTGGAAACGTTATTGAAAATCATTGGAATTGCCTATATCGCTGAGTTTGGCGCACAGGTAACAAAGGATGCTGGGCAGGGAGCAATCGCTTCGAAAATCGAGCTAGCCGGGAAAATTTTAATTCTCGTTATGGCGATTCCAATCCTAACAGTTGTCATTGAGACAATCCTTGGCTTTTTGCCGAAGTAAGGAGGTGACATGATGCTGCAAAAAACAGGCGCCAAAGTGCTATTCTTGTTTTTCTTGCTTTTTTCTTTACCGAATGTAGTACAAGCTTCCCCGAACACACAGCAGCCGATTGATGAAAAAATTGTGAACGATCAGCTGAACAAGCTTGGAATTGAAGATATTCAAACCTATTGGGAGGACCTTGTCAGAAACTATGGAGGCTATTTACCTGAGAGCCAAAAAGGAAGCTTTTTGGAGTTTATAAAAGGAGAGAAGCAGTTTTCAATCCAAGAATGGTTTAAGGGGCTTGTCAAATATTTGTTTCATGAGCTCATCGCCAATAGCAAGCTGCTTGGGACGCTCATTTTACTCACTATATTCAGCGCGCTGCTGCAATCGCTGCAGTCGGCATTTGAAAAGAGCAGCATCGCAAAAATTGCAGATGCGGTTGTGTACATGGTATTGATCGTGTTTGCGTTAAACAGCTTTTATATCGTCACAACATATGCGAAGGATACGATTCAAACGATGATTGATTTTATTCTTGCGCTTCTTCCGATCCTGCTTGCGCTCATTGCAACGGGAGGCGGTGTTATATCTGTTTCGTTCTTTCACCCGATTATTATCTTTTTAATGAATACAAGCGGTTTACTGATGAATTATTTTGTGCTGCCGCTTTTATTTTTAGCTACAATTTTAAGCATTGTCAGCACGATGAGCGATCAATACAAGGTAACGAAGCTATCCAAGCTGCTGCAAAACGTAAGTATTGGCGCGCTTGGCGTATTTTTAACCATATTTCTCGGTGTTTTGTCTGTACAGGGAACTGCAACAGCAGTGGCAGACGGAATTGCGGTGAAAACGGCAAAGTTTGTTACCGGTAACTTTATTCCCGTTGTCGGGCGCATGTTTACCGAAGCCAGCGACACAGTGCTTAGCGCTTCCGCTCTTTTAAAAAATACAGTCGGTATTGCCGGCGTTGTCATTTTACTTTTAATTGTCGCGTTTCCAGCGATTAAAATTTTCGTGATCGCATTGATTTATAAATTTGCGGCCGCTGTTTTGCAGCCGCTTGGCAGCAACTCTGTCATTCAATGTCTTGATATTATCGGCAAAAGCATCATCTACGTCTTTGCGGCGCTCGCTATCGTCTCTCTTATGTTCTTTTTGAGCATTAGCATCATTGTTGCAGCCGGCAACTTAACGCTGATGGTGCGCTAGGAGGTAAGGGAATGGAGTTTGTAACAGAATGGGTTCGCAATATTATTATCTTTCTTTTGCTCGCGACTGTTCTTCATATGATTCTACCAAGATCAAGCATGCAAAAGTACGTGAAGTTCGTCGTGAGCCTGCTGCTTATCGTCCTCATTTTAACCCCCTTGTTTCAGCTGCTAAAAGCAGATGTACCTGAATTAATTGATAGATTGAGCCGACAAACGTACGGAACAGATGGAGAGATAGAAAATTTAATAGATAAAAAGAAAACAGAAATACAAGCCTCACAGCGTGCATATATTTTAGAACAGATGGCTGTCCAAATGGAAAAGGAAGTGGCGCAGAAGCTGCAGGATGAATATGGCGTCACGATAGCTAATCTGCATCTCAATGTTCCAGAAGATCAGCAGGATGTAACATCGCAGCAGGATATTCAGTCGGTTTCCGTTACCATTTCCGAAGAGGAGCCGCAGCGATCAGAAGCTGTGGAGGCGGTAAAGCCGATTGAGGTCGACACGAGTACACCTTATGAATCACGCATAGACAACGATGCCTCTCAGGATATTCAAAAATTTCTCGCACAGGAGTGGCAGCTAGAAAAGAACAAAATTCAGGTACACACAGAAGGGGGGACAGGAAAAGCAAATGAATGAGAAAAAGCCTAACATCTTTCGCAAGCTTTTCAAGGGCGACGGCGAAGACGATAAAGCGGCAAAAAAAATCACGCCGAAGCTTGTGCTCGTATTGCTGGCGCTTGGCATTATGCTCATGTTTTCTGGGAGCTTATTTCAGCCGAGAAAAGAAGAGACCGCCGTATTCAGTCCGCAAACAAGCACAGAAGCGGAAAAGGACGTCCCTGCATTTTCCAGCAAGAACGATGATTCCTCTGTTATTGAAAGGTATGAAAAAGACTTCGAAGATCAGCTGCGAGACGCCCTTGAAACCGTAAAGGGCGTGAGGGATGTAAGCATCATCGTTAACGTCGATTCCTCAGAAGTGAAGGTAATTGAAAGAGAAACAGAAACGCGTACACAAAGCACGGATGAGACAGACCGGGATGGAGGACAGAGAAAGGTGACAGAATCCTCCACCAATCAAAAAGCAACTATCGTACGGGAAGACAACAAGGAAGCTCCTATCGTTACAAAAGTAGATAAGCCGGCGGTACGCGGCGTTCTCATTGTGGCGAAAGGAGCCGATAACATAGAAGTTAAGAAAATGATTATCGAAGCAGTAACGCGCACACTCGATGTACCGAGTCATCGTGTTTCTGTTTTGCCAAAAAAACAATAGGGAGGAACAGAAGTGGTGAAAAAGCAAACAGTATGGTTATTAACAATGCTTAGTCTTGTCGTGGTCTTGTCTGTCTATTATGTAACAACGCCGGATAGCCAGAAATCAAATATGGTAACGAGCCCTGTGGAGCAAAGCACGAAGGATAAGGATACGGCTTCCGAAGATACAAGCAAGGATACTTCAGTAAAGTCATCTGGAGATGAGCAGTTTACAGAGCTTCGTTTACAAATGGAGGATCAGCGTAGCGAAGCGAAAGCAGAACTGCAAAGCATCATCACATCTGCGACTGCTTCTGCACAAGAAAAAAGCAAGGCGTACGAAGACTTTAAAGCAATCAATACATTAGCTGAAAAAGAAGCGCTCCTAGAAACGTTAGTAAAGAGCCAAGGCTTTGATGATGCGCTTGTGCGCGCAGATGGTGAATCTATCCGTATTACAGTAAAAGCCGACAAGCTGTCTAAGCAAGATGCAAACAAAATTATTCAGCTTGCCAGAAGCGAAGTTGGGCAAAAGCAGGTTGCTGTAAAATTCGAGCCGTCTAAATAAGGATACAATAGCTACTGGGAGTCCCCTGGTAGCTTCTTTTTTTGAGGAGACTTTTGCTGCTCTTCCTGCACGAAATGGCGTTGCAGGTCATTCCTGCAAGAGCATACAATTGAAATTATACGAAAGTGGTCTTGCCAATTTCGTATAAGGCTTGCTATTATTACTAGATAATAAACACAGTGATTAACTGTAAAATTTTTCACACTTTAATAAACCGTAAATTTTCATCTGGAAGTTAATTCGACGCAGCAGGAAATTTTAGGAGTAAAGTGTAAGTGTAACTACGCAGGAAACTTTAAAAATAATTGGAATTTAAAAGGACCTGTCGTAAGATGGAATTAAATATGTAACCAAGTATATGGGAGTGATTTTAGATGTTTAAAATACAGGAAGTTCGTGAATTAATTAAGCTAATAGACAACTCAAACATCGATGAATTCGAATACGCCAACGAAGGCACAACAATCAAAATGAAAAAGCAAGGAAGCGCGACCGTTGTGTATGAAACAGCTCCTGCTCCGAAACAAGAGGCTCCTGTCGCAGCTCCTGCTCCTGTTGCCTCTGCGCCAGCTGCTGCAGCAGTTCAGCAGGAAGCAGCTCCGCAGCCGGCAGAGACTGCAAATCTGCATAAAATTACATCACCGATGGTTGGTACGTTTTATGCGTCTCCATCTCCAGAGGCCCCTGCATACGTGAGCGCAGGAGATAGGGTAAACAAGGATACTGTTGTTTGTATTGTAGAAGCGATGAAGCTCTTTAATGAAATCGAAGCAGAAGTAAGCGGAGAAATCGTGGAAGTATTAGTGAAAAGCGGTCAGCTTGTTGAGTATGGTCAGCCATTATTTCTTGTAAAAGCTTAAAGGAGTTAAGAGCGATGATAAAAAAAGTATTGATTGCAAACCGCGGGGAAATTGCAGTGCGCATTATCCGCGCTTGTAAGGAGATGGGAATTGAAGCAGTTGCTATTTATTCCGAGGCTGATAAAGAAGCGCTTCATGTGCAGCTAGCTGATGAGGCATATTGCGTTGGGCCGACCGCTTCAAAGGAAAGTTACTTAAACCTGACGAATATCATTAGTGTCGCGAAGCTTACGGGCTGTGATGCAGTTCATCCTGGCTACGGATTTTTAGCTGAAAATGAGACCTTTGCTGAGCTTTGCCGCGAGTGTAACATCATTTTCATTGGTCCAAGCCCGGAAGCTATTACGAAGATGGGAATCAAGGACGTAGCCCGCGATACAATGAAGGAAGCAGGCGTACCAATCGTGCCTGGTTCACAAGGAATTATTGAAAGTACAGACGAAGCGGTTGAACTTGCAAATGAAATGGGATATCCTGTTATTATTAAGGCAACAGCCGGCGGCGGCGGAAAAGGTATCCGCGTAGCGCGCAATGAGCAGGAGCTTGTGAAGGGCATCCAAATTACACAGCAAGAAGCCAGCACAGCGTTTGGCAATCCGGGCGTCTATATCGAAAAATACATCGAGGATTTTCGTCATGTTGAAATCCAAGTCATGGCGGATACGCATGGAAATGTGATTCACCTCGGCGAACGTGACTGTACAATTCAGCGCCGCCTGCAGAAGCTGCTTGAGGAAACTCCTTCCCCGGCATTAGACGAAGACATTCGCCGTCAAATGGGTGAAGCTGCGGTCAAAGCGGCAGCAGCAGTAAACTATACAGGGGCAGGTACAGTTGAGTTTATTTACGAGCATAAGCTGAAGAAGTTTTACTTTATGGAAATGAATACAAGAATTCAAGTAGAGCATCCTGTTACTGAGATGGTAACGGGCGTGGATTTAATTAAGGAACAAATTCGTGTCGCATCGGGAGAACGTCTTTCTCTCACGCAGGAAGAAGTGAGCTTTAACGGTTGGGCTATTGAATGCCGTATTAATGCAGAAAACCCAGCGAAAAACTTTATGCCGTCTGCTGGAAAGGTGCAAATGTATTTGCCGCCGGGCGGATTTGGTGTACGTGTTGATTCAGCTGTGTATCCTGGCTACAGCATTCCTCCTTACTACGATTCCATGGTTGCGAAGCTGATTACGTACGGAAAGACAAGAGAAGAAGCAATTGCAAAGATGAAACGCGCTTTAAGTGAATTCGTCATTGAAGGTGTACATACGACCATTCCGTTTCATTTGCAGCTTCTAGACCATCCTGATTTTGTAAAGGGAGATTTCAATACGAAATTTCTTGAGGAGCATGAGCTTGTAAAGCAATAAAAGCAAGGCTCTAACAGATATACTTTCTTAATTTTAAAAGGAGGTTTTGTCCATGGCGGAAAATATATTAGATATGGGGCAAGAAACGAACCTCGGTAAAGTAGAGATTGCCCCTGAGGTCATTGAAGTGATCGCAGGTATTGCTGCTACGGAAGTAGAAGGAGTTGCGGCAATGCGAGGCAATTTTGCAGCAGGCGTGGTAGAGCGTTTAGGAAAGAAAAACCACGGTAAGGGTGTAAAGGTAGAGCTAACGAATGAGGGAATTGTGGTGGATGTATATGTGCTCATGTATTTTGGCGTATCCATTCCTTCGGTTGCACAGCGTATTCAAGACAACATCCGTCAAGCGCTGCTTACAATGACAGGTCTTGATTTGAAAGAAGTCAATGTACATGTTGTAGGCGTAACCTTTGATACACAAAAAACAGAAGTAGAGCCGATTTAATACGAAAAGCGTTTCCTGCACCGGAGATTTTTCCTGCGCGGGGAACAGATGCGATAGCTGGATAGACCCTAAATTCATTACTTTCTTTTAGAGAAAGGACCGGTTGGGCATTATGCCTCGGTCCTTTTTTGTACTGTAAGAAAGTATAAACTTCCGGCTAGAAGCAAATTCGACGTAGTAGAACTTTAGGAACAAAGTAGGCTGTGATAGCTGTTCTACTCAAAAAAATTTTGCCATTTGTACCTATGCATTATTGTAAACCCGTACATTCTACAGGGTAAAACAGGTGGAAGTTAACTTTTTCGGCAAATGGTAAGGTGTGTCTGTGTATAGAGCAATAAATTGTGGTATGATTATGATATTAAGGACAAACATACATATGAAAGCAGGTAAGCTGATGTTCGGCTTATAAATTATGACAGTATAACAAAGTATAAGCATAAAAGTAAAAGGAGAGTTACCATGAAACGCAGGACGGCTAGAGAAAGAGCGATGCAAGCACTCTATCAAATGGATATCGGAGGGGATATAGACCCCCAAACGGCGGTTGCTAATACCCTAGAAGAAGAAGGGGAAAACAGCAACGCCTTTTTGGAGCAACTTGTGATTGGCTGCGCAGCACATAAGGATGAAATTGATACCATGATCAGTCAGCATTTGGAGAACTGGAAGATTGATCGCGTCAGCACAGTCGACCGCAATATTTTGCGTATTGCTGTGTATGAACTGAAGTATATGGAGGATATTCCACACAGCGTGTCCATTAACGAGGCAATTGAAATTTCAAAGATTTATGGAGATGATGAATCGCGCCGCTTTATTAACGGTGTGTTATCTAAAATTAAAGAAACATTATAATGTTGATTAGGGGGATTTAACATGACAGCAGAATTAATTAAAGGATTAGAAATTGCAAAGAAAAAAAGAGGTGAGCTAAAGGAACAAACTGCGCAGCTGAAGGAGCAAGGTGTAACACCAGGCTTGGCAGTTATTCTTGTTGGTGATGATCCAGCTTCTCATTCGTATGTAAAAGGAAAGCAAAAGGGCTGTGAAGAGGTTGGCATTTACTCAGAGTTGATTAAGCTCGATGCAACAATTACGGAGGAGCGTTTGCTTCAGGAAATCGACCGTTTAAACGAAGCTGACAATATTCACGGCATTCTTGTACAATTGCCGTTACCAAAGCATATTAACGAAGATGCTGTGATTGAGCGCATTTCTCCTGAGAAGGACGTAGACGGCTTCCATCCGATCAGCGTTGGTAAAATGATGATTGGACAAGATACGTTTCTTCCATGTACGCCGCATGGCATCATCGAAATGGTCAAGGAAAAGAATATTGATATGCGCGGCAAGCATGTTGTTGTAATCGGCCGCAGCAATATCGTTGGAAAGCCTGTTGGACAGCTTTTCTTAAACGAAGACGCAACGGTAACATATTGCCATTCCAAAACAACGAACCTAAAGGAAATTACAAAGCAAGCTGATATTCTTGTTGCAGCGGTTGGCCGTGCGAAAATGGTTACAGCTGACTATGTGAAGGATGGAGCAGTTGTTATTGATGTTGGTGTAAATCGTCTGGATACAGGCAAGCTGTGCGGAGATGTTGATTTTGACGAAGTGCAAAACATTGCAAGCTATATTACACCAGTTCCAGGCGGCGTTGGCCCAATGACAATTACGATGCTGCTTCATAACACTGTATTATCTGCTGAGCGCGTGAAGGCTGCTTACGCTAAAGCGTAACAGAGCGTAGGGTATGGAAACGAAATATTTAACTGTGACAGCTTTAACGAAGTATATCAAAGCGAAAATGGAACGCGACCCGCATTTACAAACGGTTTGGTTAAAAGGAGAAATTTCGAATTTTAAGCACCATGGCCGCGGTCATATGTACTTTACGTTAAAGGATGCAGGCGCCAGAATATTGGCAGTCATGTTTGCCGGCTATAACCGAAGCCTAGCGTTTATGCCGGAGGATGGTATGACAGTTTTAGTAAAAGGACAAATTTCCGTTTATGAAGCAAGCGGAAACTATCAAATATATGTGCAGGAAATGCAGCCGGATGGCGTTGGGAATTTACATTTGGCATATGAGCAGCTCAAGGCGCGATTGGAGAAGGAAGGATTGTTTTCACAGCTATATAAACAACCGCTTCCGCCATATCCGCAAACGATCGGGGTCATTACATCCCCGACCGGAGCAGCTGTTCGTGATATTGTAACGACCATTAAGCGCAGGTATCCGATTGCCAAAATTATGGTACTGCCAGCCCTTGTGCAGGGAGAGTTTGCGGCTGCTTCGATTGCCAAAGCGGTTCATACAGCAAATGAGATTGGAATCATTGATGTTTTGATCGTCGGGCGCGGCGGCGGCTCTATTGAAGAGTTGTGGGCATTTAATGAGGAAGAGGTTGCTCGTGCGATTTATGAGAGTCGTGTGCCTATCATTTCAGCGGTTGGACATGAAACGGACTTTACGATTGCCGATTTTGTAGCAGATTTGCGTGCGCCAACTCCTACTGCGGCAGCTGAGCTGGCGGTGCCAAATATTATTGAGCTAAGGGAGCGCACAGCGCAGCGAACGCTTCGGCTGAATCGGGCAATGTACAGCTATATGAGGGGAAAACGGGAGCAGCTGGTGCAGCTGCAAAAATCGTATGCGTTTCGGTACCCGAAGCAGCTGCACGTGCAAAAGGAGGAGCAGCTAGACCAGCTTCTCGATCGGCTGCAACGGGCAAAGCTGCAATATATGGAACGCAAGCATACGCATGTGCAGCGGCTTTCACTCCGCATGCAAAAGCATCATCCTGCCGCAAAGCTTGAGCGTGCCAGAGCCACACTTGACTCACTGCAAAAGCAGCTGCAGCGGGAAACACGTTCGATTGTGAAGACGAAAGCTTTTACTTTCACCCGAGCAGCGGAAAAGCTGGATGCATTAAGCCCGCTGCGCATTATGATGCGCGGTTACAGCCTCGCTAAGGATGAACAAAAGCGGATTTTAAAAAGCGTAAAGCAAGTGCAGCCCGGAGATGCGATCACGGTACAAGTACAGGATGGCGTGCTGGATTGCCATGTATGGGGAATTGAGGAGCGTGACTTACACGATGGAAAAGAACGTAAGCTTTGAAGAGGCAATTACAAAGCTAGAAGAAATTGTTGAAAAGTTAGAGCAGGGAGATGTCCCGCTTGAGGATGCTATTTCATATTTTAAAGAAGGAATGCAGCTTTCAAGTATTTGTGATGAGAAGCTAAAGGCAGCTGAAGAGCAGATGACGGTTATTCTTGGAGAAGACGGCGAACTTCGTTCATTTGCTGTCGGAGGCGAGGAAGCATGAGCGTACCGTTTGACGTTTTTGTAAAAGAAAGCAAAAGATTGATTGAAAGTCAAATGACAGAGTATACAAAAGCAGTTTCGTGTCCGGCTGTGCTGCGGGATGCAATGCTATACTCGCTCGAGGCGGGCGGCAAGCGAATTCGTCCGCTTCTTCTTTTTGCAACGCTCCATGCGTTTCAAAAGAAAAGAGAAATCGGTCTTGCAGCAGCAAGTGCTTTAGAAATGATTCATACATATTCTCTCATTCATGATGATCTTCCTTGTATGGACGATGATGAACTGCGCCGAGGTAAACCAACCAACCATAAAGTGTTTGGAGAAGCGATGGCGGTGTTAGCAGGAGATGGCTTGCTAACATATGCATTTCAAGTGCTCGTTGAAAACCGTCATCCGGAAGTAACAGAAGCGATGAATTTGCGTCTTGTGCTTGAGCTAGCGAAAGCAGCTGGACCGGAGGGGATGGTTGCGGGGCAGGTAGCAGATATGGAAGCGGAAGGAAAGCAACTAACGCTCTCGCAGCTTGAATACATTCATCAAAACAAAACCGGACGATTGTTGGAATTTTCTGTGTTAGCAGGCGCAGTTTTGGCAGGCGCTTCTTTGGAACAAACAGAAAAATTGATGGAGTTCGCCCGCAGCCTTGGTCTTGCCTTCCAAATTCGCGATGATATTTTAGATGTGGAAGGAAATGAAGAGGAAATCGGCAAGCGTGTTGGAAGTGACGCTGCGAATGAAAAGAGTACGTATACCACACTTTTCTCTATGCAAGAAGCAAAGCAAATTTTACACGAAACAACGGAACGTGCAAAAAATGCTGTCCGCTCCTTACAGCTGCAGGATGAATATTTGCTGCAAATTTGTGAGCTTGTGGCAAAGCGCACGCATTAAGTTATATGCGATTTATACAAACATGGCATTTTTATCATGCAAAACCTCGCAGTTGTTGAGCGTCTTTGTATTTTATGGTATAAATGTAAACAAAGGTTTTTCTCTTATCGTGATTAAAAAATTGTATAAAAGTGAAAGTAACGGCCGTTATCACTTTGTGTTAGCGGCTCTTTTTTCAAATACTAAAAACTATGTTGGGTACGGAGGCTGCTTGAGCTCTCAAGGACAGGCATACTAGTCTTTTTATGTCACTTTTATACAAAAGAGCTTGTCAAGAGCTTCATATCCTTGTCTGCAGGCGAATATAGTACGAACAGGAGCAAATGTGGGTTGTGTCTGCTTTTCTTTATACTTTAAGAAAAGTATAAATTTCTAGCTGGAGACGATTCGACGTAGTGAGAAATTTTAGGAATATAGTATAAGTAGGGCTACGCCTCTGTCTTCGCCCAAGGGCAGGGCTCGCCAATCAGCGAGTTTTCTATAAAAATGCTACTAACTTGACAAGATTTTTTTTATAATAAGTCCAGTGACAGGTCTGAATACGATTATGATTATGAAATGAAAGTGAGTGATCCTAGTGGATCTAACCCAAATTCAAAACCCCAGCTTTTTAAAAAATATGTCTATAGAGGAAATGACAGAGCTGGCTGCCGATATTCGCAGCTTTTTAATCGAAGAGCTGTCCAAAACAGGGGGGCATATTGCACCGAACCTAGGAGTCGTTGAGTTAACAATTGCGCTTCATAAGGTGTTCCGCAGTCCACAGGATAAATTTCTTTGGGATGTTGGTCACCAATCATACGTGCATAAAATTTTAACTGGGCGTGCGAAGGAATTCGATACGTTGCGTCAATATCAAGGGCTATGCGGATTTCCAAAGCGCTGTGAGAGTGAGCATGATGTATGGGAAACGGGGCACAGCTCCACTTCCTTATCAGCTGCGATGGGAATGGCGATTGCACGCGATTTGAAAAAAACAAAAGAATATATTGTTCCGATTATTGGAGACGGCGCGCTAACGGGCGGAATGGCGCTAGAAGCACTGAATCATATCGGACATGAAAAAACAGATATGATTGTAATCTTAAATGACAATGAAATGTCGATCGCACCAAATGTGGGAGCGCTTCATAGTGTGCTCGGCCGTTTGCGTACAGCTGGCAAATACCAATGGGTGAAGGACGAGCTGGAATATTTGCTGAAGAAGATTCCTGCCGTCGGAGGTAAGGTAGCGGCGACCGCAGAAAAGGTGAAAGATAGCTTGAAATATATGTTCGTTTCCGGCATGTTTTTTGAAGAGCTCGGCTTTACATATTTAGGACCGGTTGACGGACATGATTATGAAAGCTTACTGGAAAACCTTCATTACGCCAAAAAAACAAAAGGGCCGATTCTTGTTCATGTTATCACGAAAAAAGGAAAAGGGTATAAACCAGCAGAGAGCGATATAGTCGGTACATGGCATGGAACAGGTCCTTACAAAATCGAGTCCGGTGATTTTGTGAAGCCGGCGGGCGATCCTCTTCCTCCTGCCTGGAGTAAGATCGTAAGTGACACGGTGTTGCGAATGGCAAAGGACGATGATCGCATTGTTGCGGTTACACCGGCGATGCCCGTTGGTTCGAAGCTTGAAAAATTTGCGAAGGAATTCCCAGATCGTATGTTTGATGTAGGAATTGCAGAGCAGCATGCGACAACGATGACAGCTGGCTTAGCAACGCAAGGGATGAAGCCTTTTTTGGCTATTTACTCGACGTTTCTGCAGCGAGCGTATGACCAGGTGCTGCATGATGTATGCCGACAAAATTTAAATGTGTTCTTCGGTATTGACCGTTCCGGACTTGTCGGAGCGGATGGTGAAACGCATCAAGGTGTGTTTGATATCGCCTTTTTGCGTCATATGCCAAATCTCGTCATTATGATGCCAAAGGATGAGAATGAAGGACAGCATATGGTATATACGGCGTTATCGTACGATGATGGTCCGATTGCACTTCGTTATGCGCGTGGAAATGGTCTCGGCGTCCCGATGGAGAAGGAATTGAAATCGATCCCGATTGGAACGTGGGAAACACTTCGCGAAGGAACGGATGCAGCAATTTTAACTTTCGGCACAACGATTCCAATGGCAATGGAAGCAGCAGAGCTTTTGGAGAAACTAGGAATTTCTGTCCAAGTAGTGAATGCTCGTTTTATTAAGCCGATGGATGAAATCTGCCTGCACGATTTATTCGATAGACAGATACCTATCGTAACGCTTGAGGAGGCGTGTCTTGCAGGTGGCTTTGGAAGCGGTGTGCTTGAATTTGCACACGCAAAAGGATATCATAACGCGTTAGTGGAGTGTATGGGTATTCCAGATCGATTCATTGAACACGGCAGTGTAAATAAGCTGCTTGAGGAAATTGGTCTTACAACAAAAGATGTGGTGGAGCGCGTTCACGCGATTGTTCCATCCAAACAAAAAAGGGCGTAATGTATGAGCGGAAAGAAAGAAAGAATTGATGTACTACTTGTAGAGCGCGGACTTGTAGAAACGCGTGAAAAAGCAAAGCGTGCCATCATGGCAGGCCTTGTATATTCCAATGAAGGACGCCTTGATAAGCCGGGAGAGAAAATTGCGGCGGATACGCCTTTAACAGTGAAAGGGCAAGTAATGCCATATGTGAGCCGCGGCGGCTATAAACTTGAAAAGGCACTAAAGCATTTCGATATTGACTTGAAGGATAAGATTATGCTTGATATTGGGGCATCGACAGGCGGTTTTACCGATTGTGCACTGCAAAATGGCGCAAAGCTCTCATATGCGCTAGATGTCGGCTATAACCAGCTTGCTTGGAAGCTGCGGCAGGATGAACGTGTTGTCGTCATGGAGCGGACAAATTTTCGCTATGTTACACCTGCTGATTTTCAAGAGGGAATGCCGGAGTTTGCAAGCATCGATGTATCGTTTATCTCGCTTCGTTTGATTTTACCGGTGCTGAAAACGGTGCTCGCGCCAGAGGGGAATGTGGCAGCGCTTATTAAACCGCAATTTGAGGCGGGTAAGGATCAGGTCGGGAAAAAGGGAATTGTACGTGATAAAAAGGTGCACGAAGCTGTTGTAGAGAAAATTACTTCGTTTGCGTTAGCAGAGGGCTACGATGTTTGCGGCTTGACATTTTCTCCTATCACAGGCGGTGATGGCAACATTGAATTTTTAATCCATCTCAAGTGGCGCCCTGGGCGAGAGCGCGGAGACAATCTTTCTCCTGTTTCTGCTGCAGAAGCGGTAGCTGAAGCACATGAGACGTTAAAGCAAAGGGAACAAGAGGAATAATTGCTGAAAATGCAAGGAGCCTATCATCTCTGCTAACGGATGATAGGCTTTTTTCACTGTGGAAGTATAAGTTTCCAGCTAGAGGTGAATGCGACGTGTCCGGAAATTTTAAGAACAAAGTGTAAGTGCAACTACGCCTCTGTCTTCGTCCAAGGGCAGGACTCATTCAGTCTAGACGTATAAATATGCATTGGTGTGATCTGGATATATGGATTATACTTGAAAACAAATATGTACAACTGTTTCATTATGCGTTAACATAGAAAATGAGGAACTAGGATAGGGAGAATCTTTGGAAGAATTGTGTGAGGTGCAAGAATAATGAACAAAGGTCAGCGCCATATTAAAATTCGTGAAATTATTGCGAATAAAGAAATTGAGACGCAGGACGAGCTTGTTGATATTTTGCGGAATGAAGGCTTTAACGTAACACAAGCTACGGTGTCTCGCGATATTAAAGAATTGCATTTAGTTAAGGTGCCGCTTCATGACGGCCGTTATAAATATAGCCTCCCAGCAGACCAACGGTTTAATCCGCTGCAAAAGCTAAAGCGTAATCTAATTGATTCTTTTATCAAGCTAGATACGGCAGGTCATATGATTGTGTTGAAAACATTGCCTGGTAATGCCAATGCAATCGGAGCGCTCATTGATCATCTTGAATGGGATGAGATTCTCGGAACTATTTGCGGTGACGATACATGCTTAATTATTTGCCGTACACCGGACGATACAGAATCGATTTCTGACCGCTTATTAAATATGCTATAACAGGCTGTGGGCCTGTACTATTATGTTTTAAAAAGCTCTCAAGTCATTTCTGTTTGGAGAAGCTGAAAAGTGAACCGTTGTTTTTTTAATTTCGGTATAAAGAAAAGTAAGAAAGCGCCCGGAAACTTTTACATTTCGAGCGCTTTCTCTTTTTTTGCAAATATGGTATTGTGAGAACGAGGTGAATGAGGCATTGTTATCGGAACTATCGATTAAGAACTTTGCGATTATTGAGCTATTAAATATTTCGTTTCAAAAAGGTCTTACTGTTTTGAGCGGGGAAACAGGTGCGGGGAAATCGATTATTATTGATGCGATCAGCCTTCTTGTCGGTGGACGCGGCTCAGCGGAGTTTGTACGCTACGGGACGGAAAAGGCCGAAATTGAAGGATTGTTTTATGTAGAGCATGCCACCCATCCGTGTGTGGAAAAGGCAAAGGAATTGGATATTGATGTTGAGGATGGGATGCTCATTTTAAAACGTGACATTTCTGCGACAGGAAAAAGCATTTGCCGCGTGAATGGAAAGCTCGTGACACTTACCGCCCTGCGGGAAATGGGCAAAACGCTTGTGGACATTCATGGGCAGCATGAAACCCAGGATTTAATGAGTGAAGAGCGCCATCTCTCTATGCTTGATTATTTCGATGCTGATCTTGTGATGAAGCAGCTGGAAACATACCAGGGCTATTATAGCGGATATGAAAAGGTAAAAAAGCAACTGCGGTCGTTAACAGAAAATGAACAGCAAATGGCACATCGTCTTGACTTAATTCAATTTCAGGCGGAGGAGATTCGTAAAGCGGATTTGAAGCCGGAAGAAGATCAGGAGCTGTTAGAAGAACGAACAAAGATTGCAAACTTTGAAAAAATTTATAAAGCACTTGGGGATGCGTATCGATCATTATCGGGAGACAATTGCGGCTTAGATCATGTGAGAAATGCAATGGGACAAGTTGAAGGCATCACGGATATTGATACATCGCTCAAGGAGCAATACGATTCCATTGCAAACAGCTATTATTTGTTGGAAGAGGCTGCGTATGCATTGCGTGAGAAGCTCGATATGATGGAATATGACCCGAAGCGTCTCGACTATATTGAAACGCGCTTAAACGAAATCCGGACGCTGAAAAAGAAGTACGGACATACGGTGGAAGAGATTTTAGAATATGCTGCTTCTATCGAAGAGGAAATTTCCAAGATTGAAAATAAAGATGTACATATTGAACAAACGAAGAAGCAACTAAAAGAGCTGGGGACAGCTGCGGTGAAGGAGGCGATGACGCTTAGTGCAATGCGTCAGGAGCTCGCTGCCCGTTTAACAGCTGCTATCCATCAGGAATTAAAAGAACTGTATATGGATAAAACAAAATTTGAAATTATTATTGGAAAACGGGAAGGCTCATTAGATGATCCAACTGTAGATGGTATGCCGGTGAAGCTCGGTACAGATGGATATGATCAGGTGGAATTTTATATTTCCACAAACCCAGGTGAGCCATTAAAGCCGTTATCTAAGGTTGCATCAGGCGGTGAGCTGTCACGCATTATCCTGGCATTAAAAAGTATTTTCTCCAAGCATCAGGGCGTAACGTCTGTCATTTTTGATGAGGTGGACACAGGTGTCAGCGGACGGGTAGCACAAGCAATTGCAGAAAAGATTTATCGGGTGTCAGTCGGCTCACAGGTGCTCTGCATTACACATTTACCGCAAGTAGCATCTATGGCGGATACTCATCTGTTTATTCGCAAGCAAATTGCAAATGAGCGTACAACTACAACAGTCAATATGCTAAATGAAGAAGAAAAGGTGACAGAAATTGCCCGAATGATTTCAGGTGTGGAAATTACCGACTTAACAACTGAGCACGCAAGAGAGCTCCTGCAGCAAGCGAGCACTCTCAAGCATTCACAGGCTATCCTATAAATGGGATAGCTTTTTTCTGTTCAATGGTTATAAACAAGGCGTGACAAGGAGAAATTAAATGGTGAAGCCGCTTGGCTCAATGTGGGTTAGAAGCGAGGAGAGTGAAAGGATTGAAATTGAGACAAATTAGATATATATTTGGTGCATTTCTCCTTGTTTCGCTGCTAGTTATCGGGTTTTGTAAACCCGTTCGAGATTTTTTGGTTTTCCCTAAGCAAGTCGTATTATTTGAAGGACAACATTCTCAGGTTTCATCATCGGTTCCTGTGTTTCAAGCAACCTCCACAAATCCAGCCGTTTTTACAGTGGGAGACCCGCAGCAAAAGGAAGCATTATCAGTAAGCGCCCATGAAAGCGGCGAAGCTGAAATGGTACTAGAGCTGGCAGGATTTCCTGTGAAAAAGGTAAATGTAAGAGTGTTAAGGGATTTTAAAGTGCTTCCCGGCGGACAATCCATCGGAGTCAAGCTAAACACAAAAGGTGTGCTTGTTGTTGGACATCATCTAATCCAAACAGCAAACGGCAGATTATCTCCTGGAGAAACAGCTGGTATTAAGATTGGAGACATGATTACCGAAATAAACGGTAGAACAATCGAGCGCATGAGTGATGTGGCTCCGTTTATCCAGAATAGCGGAAAAACAGGCGAGCCTTTAAATATTGTATTGCTACGGGATTCAAAGCAGATTCGAACGAAATTAACACCGCTGAAGGCAAAGGATGAGGAGTCGTATCGCATTGGATTATACATCCGTGATTCGGCAGCCGGCATTGGAACGATGACGTTCATTCATCCAGGATCAATGAAGTACGGCGCACTTGGTCACGTCATTTCGGACGGCGATACGAAAAAGCCCATTCAAGTTGAGAATGGACAAATCGTTCGTTCAACAGTTACATCTATCCAGCGTGGAAGCAACGGAGATCCTGGCGAGAAGCTAGCACGTTTTTCTCCAGACCATGAGATTATCGGGAATATTACAACGAACAGCCCTTTCGGCATATTCGGCAAGCTAAACACAAATGTCAAAAACGGCATTATGGATCAAGCTCTTCCAATTGCTCTGTCACATCAGGTGAAAGAAGGACCTGCTAAAATTTTAACCGTTATTGAAAAGGATAAGGTAGAAGAGTTTGATGTGGAGATTGTCAGCAGCATTCCACAAAAATTCCCTGCTACAAAAGGTATGGTTGTCAAAATTACGGATAAGCGGCTTCTTGAAAAAACTGGCGGTATCGTGCAGGGCATGAGCGGAAGTCCAATTATTCAAGGCGGCAAGCTTATTGGAGCTGTTACCCATGTCTTTGTAAACGATCCAACCAGCGGTTATGGCGTCCACATTGAATGGATGTTAAACGAAGCAGGAATTAACATTTATGATCAATATGACCACCAAAAAAAAGCAAGCTGACGCATCTCAGCTTGCTTTTTTCTGCCAGTTTTACATTTAAAGGTTTTTCCTCTTTTTATTTTAGTGTAGAATGAAAAGGAATAAGGTTTTTTCGTATAATTCTAAGAGAAACAGAAAGAAGAAAAATGCTGTCTCCTGCTGTCTGATAGACATAAAAAGCGATGAATGAAACGAAAAGCCGCTGAAAAACAAAAAAAACGTGAGAAAATCAGGGTTTTTCTTGCTTTTTTAGTAAATAAGGAAATTTTCAAAAAGGAAATTTTAAACAATTGTCGAAAACTTCATTCATGTAACTTGTACCTTGCCAAGGAGAGACTGGAGTTATGAAAAGGGAGGAAAAGCTGTGGAGAAGATTAAAGTATGCCTCGTGGATGATAATAAAGAACTAGTCTCCATGTTGGAGGGCTATGTGTCGGCACAGGATGACATGGAAGTGATTGGAATCGCCTACAATGGACAAGAATGCTTGAACATGCTAAAAGATAGAAATCCGGACGTGCTCGTATTAGATATTATTATGCCTCATTTGGACGGTCTTGCTGTTTTGGAGAAGCTTCGTATGATGGACAAACCAAAACAGCCGAATGTGATCATGTTAACTGCCTTCGGTCAAGAGGATGTTACGACGAAGGCTGTTGATTTAGGGGCTTCATACTTTATCCTAAAGCCGTTTGATATGGAAAACCTAACGAGCCATATTCGTCAGGTGAGCGGCAAGCCGAGCGCCTTTGTCAAACGTCCGCTTCCTGCCTTTCGTTCTTCGATTTCAGATGGAAAACCGAAAAACCTGGATGCGAGCATTACAAGTATTATTCACGAGATTGGTGTTCCGGCCCATATTAAAGGATATATGTATTTACGCGAAGCCATCTCAATGGTCTATAACGATATTGAATTGCTCGGTTCTATCACAAAAGTACTGTATCCGGACATTGCAAAGAAATATAACACAACAGCAAGCCGCGTAGAACGCGCGATTCGCCATGCGATAGAAGTAGCCTGGAGCCGCGGGAATATCGAGTCGATTTCTTCTTTGTTTGGTTATACCGTATCGATGTCAAAGGCGAAGCCTACGAATTCAGAATTCATCGCGATGGTTGCGGATAAATTGCGCCTAGAGCATAAGGCTTCTTGAGAGGGTTAGAATCAAGGGGTTTGGTGTTTTGTTAACGTAATGAATGTTTTATAACTCCAATAAACTTTCAAGGATGCTTCCAACGAATTTTTTAAGATTATGCTGAAAAATTGCGATTGGTTTGGCCGAAAATTGACGTTTATGCTGCATCTCGAGTTGATTTTAACAAATAAGTACGGAATCGTCACCAATATTGCTTTGGTGGCTTTTTTCCGTTTCGGCATGGTGACATTGCATTCTCACGGTGGTTTTGACTGATGGAAGAAGGGGCTGACTCACTTTTGGGTCGGCCCCCTATTTTTTGCACATTTTATCTATTGGCTTGCACCAGCACTAGATTATGATTATTTGTTACATCAATGTTTTTTACTGTACTCTTCTAGTTTTTATTGTACAATTTGGAAAATCTCTGAATAAATATATCAAATTTTTCAGTCTAGCTTATTCGTCTCTATTGGTACTTGAACACCTCATAGAGTCAAAAAGCTATCTTTTTCCCTTCGCATTCCTTGAGACAGGGTATTCTTACCTATTTTGTGATAAAGTTGTATCTTTTGTAACATAATTTTTGTGATATACTTCTTCAGGTACGTCGTATATTGCTGAAAAAGTAAGATTCATAGCGATATAGAAGAAAATGATAGTTTTAATGAAATTTAAACGAATCGAAGGGAGAGAAGAAGTGAAACGATTTTTTATACTTTCGTTGATACTAGTAGTTATGGTTTCCCAATTTTCTTTTTTCACGCATGCAAGTGCTGAAGAAGTAGAGCCAACTATTTCTGTAAAACTCATTAATTACCTAGGCAATAAAAGTGAAATTACTATCAAGCCTACCGATGTGTATATTGTCAAAGATACAGCTATAAAATTAGCGGCAAATGTCGAGTATGTAGTGAAGACAACGAGCAATGGTGTTGCCTTGTATCAAGGCTCTCAATGTTTAGGGACATTTACTAGCTTTGAGATCATTCCTTCCCAGTACAGTGCACCATTGTTCATTAATGGAAGAGAATACTTAGGCAAGGTTTCTTTTACAAATGAGGACGGCAAATATGTTCGACCGATAAATACGCTGCCGCTGGAGGATTATGTGAAGGGTGTTGTTCCAAATGAAATGCCTGTCTCTTGGAATACAGAGGCATTAAAGGTACAAGCCGTAGCAGCAAGAACATATGCCCGGCAGTATGTAAATCAGGTTATTAACGATACAATCAGCTATCAGGTATACGGTGGCCATACGTGGTATGATCGCAGTACAAAAGCGGTTGATGATACGTTTGGCGAAGTGCTGACATACAAAAATTCATTGATTAGCGCTGTATTTTCTGCGAGCAATGGCGGACGCACTGAGTCCAACGTGAATGCTTGGGGAAGCGCCGCACTTCCGTACTTTACCATCAAAGATGATCCATACGATATCGCCAAAGCTTGGAACTTTACAGTGCAAAAGCAACAGTTGGATTTGTCTAATAGAGATTTGAAAAACCCAAGCTCATGGTGGAACGAGGTGAATGAAGCAGATACACAAGTTACTGCCAATATCAAATCGTGGATGCTTGCTAATGGATATGAAGGGAAAGATATTAAAATTGTTAATATTCCAAAGCTGTCATTGTATGCTCCTTCATCTGGCGGGCGTGTTACAAAGGGTGATATTAAGGTTGAATATGTAGTGAAGAATGAACTAGATGCAGCTGGAAGCTTAAGTATGCAGCATTTAGATTTCACAGGTGCTGCGGCTTCGAAAATTCGTGCTATGATTGGCAATCGTATCATTTTAAGCTATCTTGTGACCAACGTGAATGAAAATGAAACATCCATTACCATTCAGGGAAAAGGTGACGGTCACGGAGTTGGGATGAGCCAGTATGGTGCGAAGGCAATGGGTGAAGCAGGGAAAAGCTATAAGGAGATTTTAGATTTTTATTACACAGGAGCTACGCTTTCCTCTTCATACCAAACAAAGGCTGAGAAGGAGGAAGCACCAGCAGAGCTTCCTCCTAAGGGAGAATTAGATAACCCTGCGGCAGATGCGGCGCTAAACGGAAAGCAACTTATACGCGGCTGGTTTTTAGACGGAAGCGGAGTAGCGAAGGTCGAGATATTGGTGGATGGCGCAGTAAACGGCACAGCTCAGTATGGCTTCTCAAGAACAGACGTGAAGCGAGTATACCCAGCGTATAATAATGAAAATGCGGGTTATGAGTATACGCTGGATACGACAAAGCTAAGCAATGGCAAGCATACTATCACCGTCCGAGCAACTGGCAAAAACGGCAAGGTGACGACATTGCCGGGACGAGCAGTCACTGTATCAAATGCAACGCTAGCAGCGCGCGGAGAATTAGATAACCCCGTGGCAGATGCGGCGCTAAACGGAAAGCAACTTATACGCGGCTGGTTTTTAGACGGAAGCGGAGTAGCGAAGGTCGAGATATTGGTGGATGGCGCAGTAAACGGCACAGCTCAGTATGGCTTCTCAAGAACAGACGTGAAGCGAGTATACCCAGCGTATAATAATGAAAATGCGGGTTATGAGTATACACTGGATACGACAAAGCTAAGCAATGGCAAGCATACTATCACCATCCGAGCAACTGGCAAAAATGGCAAGGTGACGACATTGCCGGGACGAACAGTCACTGTATCAAATGTAACGCTAGCAGCGCGCGGAGAATTAGATAACCCCGCTGCAAATGCGACGATAAGCGGAAAGCAACTTGTGCGTGGCTGGTTTTTAGATGGAAGCGGGATAGCAAAGGTCGAGGTCCTAGTGGATGGCGTGCTAAATGGAGCAGCCCAATACGGCTTCTTAAGGTCAGACGTGAAGCGAGTATATCCGGCGTATAATAACGGAAATGCGGGTTATGAGTATACACTGGATACGACAAAGCTAAGCAATGGCAAACATACTATCACCATCCGAGCAACTGGCAAAAACGGCAAGGTGACGATATTGCTGGGACGAGCAGTCACTGTATCAAATGTAACGCTACCAGCACGCGGAGAATTAGATAACCCCGTGGCAAACGCGACGCTAAGCGGAAAGCAGCTTGTGCGCGGCTGGTTTTTAGATGGAAGCGGAGTAGCGAAGGTTGAGATATTGGTGGATGGAGCAGTAAGCGGCACAGCCCAGTATGGCTTATCAAGAACGGACGTGAAGCGAGTATACCCAGCGTACAATAACGGAAATGCGGGTTATGAGTATATGCTGGATACAGCGAAGCTAAGCAACGGTACGCATACCATCACTATCCGAGCGACTAGTAAAACTGGCAAGGTGACCACATTGCCAGGACGAACAGTCAAGGTCACTCATTAATACTAAAAGTAATGAAAGAGGCTAACCTCGATAAGGCACGTAATGTGACTTAAAATGTACCCTTTGTAAAGGACACTTTAAAAAAGGTCAGGCAACTCGAAGAAGATGATCTCTGTATTGCACAGGGGTCATCTTCTTTAGATTCCACTGATATCTATAATGATTGTAATAGGTCA
>JBEPZN010000006.1:0-150337 GCA_041640875.1 Ectobacillus sp.
TCGGCTATTATTGATGGTTTATCTACAATCGTGATGGGAACCCGTAAGGTCAAGGTTCTTGCCTGGTACGATAACGAGTGGGGCTACTCCTGCCGCGTAGTAGATCTCGTAAAGCTAGTAGCAGATGAGTTGGCTAACCGGAACAATATGCAACTTATTTAAAGGGATGACCCCCTAACTATTTATAGAAATTTTTATAAAAAAGACAAAGGATGGTATATATATGAGTACTGTGACTGCCCAAATCGAATTACATGAATTATTAAATGGAAGCAATGCACAGGTTCAATTAAGTGTTCCGCAGCTAGTGGAAAAAGTATTAATGAGAAAAGAAGGAAAATTAACTTCTACTGGTGCTGTTTCTGTTTCAACAGGTAAATACACAGGGCGTTCTCCTAAAGATAAATTCATTGTGAGAGAAGCATCCACTGCAGATAAAATGGATTGGGGCACTGTAAACCAACCGATTTCGCAACAGCATTTTGATCATCTCTACACAAAGGTATTAGAACACTTAAAAGAAAAAGAAGAAATCTTTGTATTTAAGGGCTTTGCCGGAGCGGATCACAGCTGCCGTCTTCCCATTCAAGTGATAAATGAATATGCTTGGCATAACTTATTTGCACATCAATTGTTTATTCGTCCGACAGAGATGGAACTCTCTAAAAACGATGCACAATTTACAATCGTATCTGCTCCGACGTTCAAAGCAGATCCAATTCTTGATGGTACAAATTCTGAAACATTTATCATTGTTTCGTTTGAAAAGCGCATTGTACTAATCGGTGGTACTGAGTATGCAGGTGAAATGAAGAAATCCATTTTCTCTGTGATGAACTACTTGTTGCCAGAACAAGACATTCTATCCATGCACTGTTCTGCAAACGTAGGTGAAGAAGGCGATGTAGCATTGTTCTTCGGCTTATCCGGAACGGGAAAGACAACGCTATCTGCAGATCCAAACCGCAAGCTAATCGGTGATGACGAACATGGCTGGTCTGATGACGGCGTGTTTAATATTGAAGGCGGCTGCTACGCAAAATGTGTGAACTTATCTCGGGAGAAGGAACCTCAAATCTTTGATGCGATTACATTCGGTTCTGTATTAGAGAATGTTAGAATTGACGAGAATACGGGTCTTGCCAATTACAATGATGTATCTCTAACTGAAAATACACGTGCAGCGTATCCCATTGACGCAATCGATAATATCATGCTTCCAAGTGTTGCCGGACACCCAAATACAATTGTGTTCTTAACAGCTGATGCATTCGGCGTATTGCCTCCAATCAGCAAGTTATCTAAAGAACAAGCTATGTACCATTTTTTAAGCGGTTACACGAGTAAGCTAGCAGGAACAGAGCGGGGGATTACATCTCCACAAGTCACGTTTTCTACATGCTTCGGTTCTCCATTTTTACCGCTTAACGCATCCCGTTATGCAGAAATGCTTGGAGAAAAAATTGAAAAGCACGATGCAAAAGTATTCTTAGTGAACACAGGCTGGACTGGCGGCGAATATGGCGTAGGTGAACGTATGAATCTTTCTTACACACGTGCAATGGTGAAAGCAGCACTGAACGGCGCATTAGACAACGTGGAAACCGGAAAGGATGAGATCTTCGGTCTGGAAATTCCGCTCCATGTTCCAGGTGTTCCTGATAACGTATTAATGCCAGAAAAAACCTGGACTGACAAAGAAGCTTATCAAGCAAAAGCATTAGATCTTGCCAGCAAGTTCAAAGAAAACTTCAAAAAGTTCACAAGCATATCTGAAGAGATTGTTGAACTGGGCGGACCTTTGGTATAACGAAAAGCGGAGTCAGCTCTCAAGGAGATAAAACACATTATCACGCTCGGTATGATAACGAATAGAGCTACTTTTGTCGTGTCGTAGATCTTGTTAGGCTAGTAGCAAATCGATTTGTTAAACTGAAAAATATGCAGCTTAATTAACCAAATAATTTATAAGTGATTATAAGTTTTATATATTTTAATATAAAATAGTTATAATAAAATATAATATTGTTATAATTGAGATAGAAAAAAGTGTGTGACTAGGTCGATCCTTGGCTTGCTGTGACGCCTAAGCAGGAGCGCCTACATCCTTTCTGCAAATCTTAGGGTATAAGGACGATAAAAATGAGCGATAGACATACTAGGACAGACGTTATCTTAATTGGTGCCGGCATCATGAGTGCGACTTTGGGGATAATTCTGAAAGAATTAGTACCGGACTGGAACATTACAGTATTTGAGAAGCTCTCAAACGCAGGAGAGGAAAGCTCTAACGAGTGGAATAATGCGGGAACGGGGCATGCGGCACTGTGCGAGCTTAACTACACGGTCGAAAAACCAGATGGGTCTATAGATATTAGCAAAGCTATAAAAATTAATGAACAGTTTCAGGTTTCAATGCAGTTTTGGTCTTATCTTGTAAACAACAAGATGGTGCGTAATCCACAGGACTTTATCATACCATTGCCTCATATGAGTCTAGTACAAGGAGAACAAAATGTAACGTTTTTAAAGAAACGTTTTGAAGCGCTGTCCAATAACCACCTATTCCAAGGAATGGAATTTTCCGATGATCCGGAAAAACTGATGGAATGGGTTCCGCTTATTATGCAAGGCCGCGCATCGAACGAACCTATAGCGGCAACAAAAATCGACTCTGGAACGGATGTCAACTTTGGCGCTTTAACGCATATGTTGTTTGACCACTTAGAGAGTAAAAATGTTGATATAAATTACAAACATAGTGTGAATGATGTTAAACGTACTAGCGACGGCTTGTGGGAATTGAAAGTGCGGAATCTCGATAGCGGTATTGTCGAACATCATACTGCAAAATTCGTCTTTATCGGAGGCGGGGGCGGAAGCCTGCATTTGCTGCAAAAATCCGGTATTCCTGAAGGAAAACATATTGGAGGATTCCCAGTAAGCGGAATATTTATGGTGTGTAATAATCCGGATGTTGTAGCGCAGCATCATGCAAAAGTATACGGCAAAGCTAAGGTGGGTGCTCCTCCAATGTCAGTTCCGCATCTTGACACACGATTTATCGACAATAAAAAGTCGTTGCTATTTGGACCGTTTGCCGGTTTCTCACCAAAGTTTTTAAAAACCGGTTCAATGTTTGATTTGGGAACTTCCGTAAAACTGGATAATCTCTTGACTATGTTGTCGGCAGGTGCAAAAAACATGTCATTGACAAAATACCTGATCCAGCAAGTTATGTTATCAAAAGAAAAGCGCATGGAAGAGTTACGTGAGTTTATCCCGAATGCCAAAAGCGAGGATTGGGATGTAGTAGCAGCGGGCCAACGTGTGCAAGTGATCAAAGATACTGAAGCTGAAGGTAAAGGAACGCTTCAATTTGGGACAGAAGTTGTTAGTGCCGCTGATGGTTCGATAGCAGCATTGCTTGGCGCTTCTCCAGGTGCTTCTACCGCCGTTTCCGTCATGCTTGAAGTACTAACAAAATGCTTCCCTGAACATATGAAAGAGTGGGAACCGAAAATTAGAGAAATGATTCCCTCTTATGGTGTGTCACTAATAGAAAACCCAGAGATTCAGTACGAAATTCATACTTTAACAGCGCAGACGCTTTGTCTAAGCGAAAAAAAACCGGTCTTTAGTTAAGCTGGAACTGTCCTCAAACAGTTTAGCATACAGGTATTATTCCTATGCTTGTTGGCTATGCTGTTTATATCGATGATGATAGCTGCTATACACAATACTTCGTTAAGAAAAGTGAGCAGAAGCGATCTCCATGTAACATTATGAGAACTGTTTGACGGAACAACACAGATGTTTTAGAATAGAATGTATGTAAATATACAACAACATTGACAAGGAGCAGTAGTAATACAGACAGGTACAGAGAGTTGACGGTTGGTGCAAGTCAATCCCACGTTGTATTATGAACTCGCCTTTGAGTTGCGGCTGTGAAGAAAGTAGCGGCTGCCGTTCCTCCGCGTTAAGGAGCTAAGTGAATGTTTTTACATTAAGTTAGGGTGGTACCGCGGGAATATAACCTCTCGTCCCTTTTGGGATGAGGGGTTTTTTGCATTTTTTGTTATAATGGAATAAACGATTGGAGGATGTATTTGTGAGTTTCAACCATAAAGAAATCGAACAGAAGTGGCAGGCGTATTGGGAAGAACAAAAAACGTTCCGCACGCCGGATGAGACAGAAAAACCAAAATTTTACGCACTTGATATGTTTCCGTATCCGTCTGGAGCTGGTCTGCATGTCGGTCACCCGGAAGGCTATACGGCAACAGATATTTTATCTCGTATGAAGCGTATGCAGGGCTATAATGTGCTGCATCCGATGGGATGGGATGCATTTGGTCTCCCTGCTGAGCAATACGCGCTTGATACAGGAAATAGCCCAGCGGAATTTACAGAGAAAAATATCAACACGTTTCGCCGTCAAATTAAGTCTCTTGGCTTTTCTTATGACTGGGATCGTGAAGTGAATACGACGGATCCAGAGTATTATAAATGGACACAATGGATTTTCCTGAAGATGTTTGAAAAGGGCTTGGCTTATGTGGATGAGGTTGCTGTAAACTGGTGCCCGGCACTTGGAACTGTTTTAGCCAATGAAGAAGTTATTGATGGAAAAAGTGAACGTGGTGGTCATCCGGTCGAGCGTCGTCCGATGAAACAATGGATACTTAAAATTACAGCTTACGCGGACCGGTTGCTTGAGGATTTAGAGGAATTGGATTGGCCGGAAAGCTTAAAAGATATGCAGCGTAACTGGATCGGACGTTCTGAAGGGGCTGAGGTGAACTTCCGGGTAGATGGAGCCGAGGAACAATTTACGGTATTTACTACTCGCCCTGATACATTGTTTGGTGCAACCTATGCGGTATTGGCACCAGAGCACGCACTAGTGGAGAAGATTACAACAGCTGAACAAAAAGAAGCGGTTGCAGCGTACTTAGATGCAGTGAAGGCGAAGAGTGATTTAGAACGTACTGATCTTGCAAAGGATAAAACGGGGGTATTTACAGGTGCTTATGCGGTAAACCCGGTAAATGGCGAAAAGATGCCGATTTGGATTGCTGACTACGTGCTTGTGAGCTACGGAACAGGCGCTATTATGGCAGTGCCGGCGCATGACGAACGTGACTATGAATTTGCGAAGAAGTTCAATTTGCCAATCCGAGCAGTTGTAGAAGGCGGAGATGTATCACAAGAAGCATATACAGGAGACGGCAAGCATATTAATTCCGATTTCCTAGATGGCCTGAATAAGGAAGAAGCGATTACAGCGATGATCGCATGGCTTGAGGAAAAGGGCATCGGTACGAAGAAGGTAACGTATCGTCTGCGCGATTGGTTATTTAGCCGCCAGCGTTATTGGGGTGAGCCGATTCCAGTGATTCATTGGGAAGACGGTACAATGACAGCAGTGCCGGAAGAAGAGCTGCCGCTTGTATTGCCAAAAACAGAAAATATCCGTCCGTCTGGAACAGGAGAATCACCGCTTGCGAACATTGAAGAGTGGGTGAACGTTGTAGATCCGGTGACAGGAAAGAAAGGTCGCCGTGAAACAAACACAATGCCGCAGTGGGGCGGAAGCTGCTGGTACTACTTACGTTATATCGATCCGCATAACAGCGAGCAATTGGCTGATCCAGAAAAGTTGAAGCAGTGGCTGCCGGTTGATATTTATATCGGCGGAGCGGAGCATGCGGTGCTTCATTTATTGTACGCTCGTTTCTGGCATAAATTCTTGTATGATCTTGGCGTTGTACCAACGAAGGAGCCGTTCCAAAAGTTATTCAACCAAGGGATGATTCTTGGTTCAAATAACGAGAAAATGAGTAAATCGAAGGGCAATGTTGTAAACCCGGATGATATTGTAACAAGTCATGGTGCTGACACGCTTCGTTTGTATGAAATGTTTATGGGACCTTTGGAAGCGTCCATTGCTTGGTCCGAAACAGGTCTTGACGGTGCACGCCGCTTCTTGGATCGCGTATGGCGTTTATTTGTTCAGGAGAATGGGGAACTAAGCGAGAAGATTACAGCAGAACAAAACAAAGCAATGGATCGTATATATCACCAAACAGTGAAAAAGGTTACAGAGGATTACGAAGGCATTCGCTTTAACACGGCGATTTCACAAATGATGGTGTTTATTAATGAAGCTTATAAAGCAGAAACCCTGCCAAAGGCGTATGCTGAGGGCTTGGCGAAGCTGCTATCTCCAGTTGCACCGCATTTGGCTGAGGAGCTGTGGGAGAAGCTTGGACATGGGGAATCTATTACGTACGCAACGTGGCCAGCTTATGATGAAGGTAAGCTTGTCGATGATGAAATTGAAGTCATTGTACAGGTGAATGGCAAGCTGCGCGGCAAGGTAACGATCGCAAAAGATGCGACAAAGCAGCAAATGGAAGAGGCTGCGCTTGGCACAGTCCAAACACAAATCGAGGGCAAAACAATCCGCAAAATTATTGCGGTTCCGGGCAAGTTAGTGAACATTGTTGCGAACTAAGAAAAGCAAAAATAATCGGGTTTGTTTTAGAGATAAACAAATCGCATATAAAACTTTATAAAAGCTAGTTAGTACTTCTAAAATGATGAAAAACGGTTCCTTGGTAATGAGGAACCGTTTTTCATTCCATGGATTGTACAATTTTCATAAAGCCTTGAATACTTATCTTTTGGCCAGTTTTGCCTCCGGATTCCTAAATGATATTCTAAGCCAGCTTTTTGAAACAGCAAAAAATAAAAGGCATGTCTGGACATGGTGCGGTATATCGCTTTTGTACCGTCTTTCATTGTGTACGTTCGATCTAGACGATGGATATAGAGAGAAAAAACCGTAGCACTCACTTCCTTATTTCTTTAGTATGACAGAGGAACAGAAATATATGTGCTTTTACAGGTATTCTCTTACATCTACATATAAGCAGTCTTATCTGCAAATCATATATAGGACTGCATAAGAAGGAGGGATTTTCATGAGCAAGAAAAACAATAGTGGCCAAAAACAGCCGAATTTTGATGATTCTTCAAATTTTTCGAGCAATAAACAAACTCAAATTAAAAAGCAAGCCAAAAACAAATAATTGGCAAGCGAGACCCATCATGGTGCGATGATGGGTCTTTATATATTTTTTTATAGGCTATAGAGGAGAGAATGACACGTTAGAGCATGTTACATTTTGCTAATAGGGCTTTAACTTGCTAGAATGGAACAAGAGAATGTAAAAGGAGGCACGCGATTAGATGGAGGATGTTAAAACAATCACATCAGAAGAAGTGGAAAAACGGCTAAAAGAGGGAGAAACATTGTTTCTTGTAGACGTTCGCGAACATGAAGAGGTTGCATACGGTAAGATTCCAGAGGCTGTTCATATTCCGATGGGAGAAATTCCAAATAAGCTTGATTCTTTTGATAAGGATCAGGAATATATTTTCATTTGCAGGTCCGGTGTTCGAAGCGAGAACGTTTGCCGTTATTTAAATCATCATGGCTACAAAACGGTGAACATGACTGGCGGCATGCTTTCATATGAAGGAGAAAGGGAGTAAGCGGAGCGAGTATGTTCCGTTTTTCTTTTTACACTTAAGTATACATTCCCAGCTAGAAGATCATTCGACGTAGTGAGAAATTTTAGGAATAAAGTATAAGTGCAACTACGCCTCTGTCTTCGCCCAAAGGCAAGGCTCGCCAGTCGGAGAGTTTTCTTTAAATAAAATTGCTTTTCTATTTGTGGTCCATCCTTATGCAAGAAGGGTGGACCATGTTTGTTTTCCCTACATACAATATGGTAGACCAAGGAAAGGACGATGAGAATGGCACCGCGAATCCGCAAGGCAAAGATTATCAATAACAATGGCTCGATTAATTTTGGAAACCAGGGCTGTTTTGCACCTTTTTCTGTTTCGAAGGAGTATAACGGCTCGGGAGGTGCTAGTACAGGCGTTATTGTTAACGGTCGGCGTACAGAGAAGCTAGCTGGAGCAGTGCAGAACGTGATGGAAGATACAGATCTTCAGCAGGAACAGGAGAGCCTTCCCGAGTTTTGAGTACTAGGAGGTGAAAACGGGTTTCATTAAATTACCAAAAGTGGGTAAATGATACTAAAAGGTATTGGTGCTTTGTGTTTACAGGGTTTATACTAAGAGTACCGTTTAACTGGAACAACGTGAAGAAGGTTGCGGTTATCTTTACAGGGACAGGTTACACCTGTAATAAGGAACAAGAATATCCCTTATTGACTGCGCGAAAGCGGTCCTCTAGTGTGCGAATCCTGTGAGGCACGGAGATGCAAAACTTGTAAGTTCAATGCTGAATTGTAACTTTTGGTAAGTTTTGTGAACCAGGAAGTATGGGAATATGTATTGAAAAGTTTATTGTTGTAAACAATTACGGAACAATTGAATTTGGAGATGGCCGAAGAGAGGTATCTTTTTCAGCCTCAAAAGCCAATAATGGAGCAACAGGGGTCACTGTGGCTGATTTTGTGAATGGAAGACGTGTACGTAATTTAGAAAGGGAAAGTTTGAGCGAAGCCCCTGAGCTTGAGGAGGCATCGAGTGAGGAAAGGATTGATCCTTCCAGCGGGCTGGATCTTTAGTAGAAAACGAGCATCGCTAACGCGTGCTCGTTTCTTTTTGTATTTGAAGTAGGTATAGATTTTTAACTAAAAGCGAATTCGACATATTGATAAAAATTTGTAAATGGAGATTGACTGCAACTATGCCTCTGTCTTCGCCCAAAATCACGGCTCGCCAATCGGCGAGTTTTCTTTAAGAAATTTACATGTCCCGTATCATAAATTTTCGGTTGCATAATAAAATAAAGCAAATCACTCTCTTTTGAAGGGAGGGGGAAGGTGTGGAGAAAACACTGAAAATTGATATTACTGAAAAAGTAACAGCGAAATTTAAAGGAGAATACTTGGAGTTATATTCTCATAAATTTAGAATTGGCAAGTTTTATATACATGCAGACAAGAAATATGATTTAGAAGAAGGATATATATACGAAAACGGAAGATTTTATCGATTGATCCAGACACGTCGTGATAGAAATCATTCAGAAGAAAGCAGTGTAGGATGGTGCTGAGATGATTCGGGTGAAGGTATTTGATGAAGGCCATGAAAGGGATTTAGAAGAATCAGTGAATGCATTTTTGAAGAAAATAGCTGATGATAATGTAGTGGATATTAAATATCAGGTTGCAGTTTGCAATAATGATGAGGAGAATCAAATCTACTGTTTTTCTGCCATGATTGTATACAGAGCCTAACAATCCGTTAGGCTCTCTTTTCATGCTTTAAGAAAGTATAAATTTCTAGCTGGAAGCCAATTCGACGTAGCGAGAAATTTTAGGAATACAGTATAAGTGCAACTACACCTCTGTCTTCGCCCAAAAGCAGGGCTCGCCAATCGGCGAGTTTTCTTTATTATTGGGCATACCGCGCTGCAGATGTACCTGCAATTCGTCCTGTTACGAGTGCAGCGGTGATATTGTAGCCTCCTGTGTAGCCGTGAATATCAAGAATTTCCCCGCAAAAGTATAAGCCATTCATCAGCTTGGAGGCCATTTCTTTTGGAGAAATTTCTTTGACGGACACTCCTCCGCCTGTAACAAAGGCTTTTTCTAAGGACTGTGTGCCATTTACAGTGAACGAAAAACCTTTCATGTCCTTTAGAATGCTGCGAATACTTTCACCTGGCAGCTGTCCGGCAGCGTGTGTTGGATCAATATTGTTTTTCTCAAGCAAAAAGAGAAGATATCTTTCAGGCACGTAGCCTTTTAACACGTTTTTGATTCCCTTTTTCGGTTCGTTCTTAATTTGCTGCATTATGCGCTGAAATAGAGGTTCTTCTTTTTCCTCCGGCAGTACATCAATACGCATCATTACTGTCTTTGTTTGAAATTTTTTCATTGTCTTTACTACATATTGGCTGCAGCGGAGTGCCGCTGGACCAGAAATGCCGAAATGAGTGAAAATCATATCCATCACATGTGTTTTGACCAGTTTGCCTTTCGGATCTACTACGCTTAGCGCAACATTTCGTAGGGAAAGTCCTTGCAGACTGCGGTCTTGAATAAACGGTTCGTTGGACACAATTGGCACCTCTGTTGGAAACAGCTCTGTAATCGTATGTCCTGCTGCTTTTGCCCAAGCATAGCCGTCTCCGGTAGAGCCTGTATGAGGTACTGATTTGCCGCCAACGGCAATGACAACATGCTTCACAGGGATCATTTCGCCTGTGTGCAGTACAACTGCTGCTGTTTGTCCATTTTCATACTGCACGGCTCGGACAGGTGTATTGACGCGAACATCAACCCGCAGTTCCTTTAGCCTGCGCAGCAGTGCATCTACAACAGACTGCGCTTTATCAGAAACAGGGAACATCCGCCCGTGGTCTTCTTCCTTTAGATGCACACCAAGCTTTTCAAAAAATGAGATGATATCTTCATTGTTAAAAATAGAAAATGCACTATACAAAAACCGACCATTGCCGGGAATATGCTTAACAATTTCATCGATAGGAAGACGATTTGTGACATTGCAGCGACCACCGCCGGAAATGGCGAGCTTTCGTCCGAGTTTGTCCCCCTTATCAAGAAGAAGCACCTTCGCTCCTTCCTCAGCCGCGCCGATTGCTGCCATTAAGCCAGACGGTCCGCCGCCGATTACAATTACGTCATAGTTCATACGATCACCCTTCACAAGAATTACTGTAAACTAAGCATAGCAGAAAGGAAGGGATAAAGAAAACTCGCCGATTGGCGAGCCCCGCTCTTGGGCGAAGACAGAGGCGTAGTTGCCCTTATACTGTATTCCTAAAATTTCCGACTACGTCGAATCGTCTTCGAGCTGGGAATTTATATTTTTTTACAGTGTAAAGAAAACTCGCCGATTGGCGAGCCCCGCTCTTGGGCGAAGACAGAGGCGTAGTTGCCCTTATACTGTATTCCTAAAATTTCCGACTACGTCGAATCGTCTTCGAGCTGGGAATTTATATTTTTTTACAGTGTAAAGAAAACTCGCCGATTGGCGAGCCCCTCCCTTGGGCGAAGACAGAGGCGCAGTTGCCCTTATACTGTATTCCTAAAATTTCCGACTACGTCGAATCATCTTCGAGCTGGAAATTTATATTTTTTTACAGTGTAAAGAAAACTCGCCGATTGGCGAGCCCCGTCTTTAGAAACTAACAGCAATTGTGATACAATACTAAGGTTAGAATGCATGAGGGGGCTTTTAGATGTCCGATTCGAAGTTTTTGCGCGGCACGCTCATTGTGACGCTTGGAACGTTTTTAGTGAAGTTTTTAGGTATGATTTATGTATTTCCGTTTCATGCTTTAGTACAGACAAATGGCGGTGCCCTATATAATTATGGGTATGTCCCGTATACTATTTTTTTAAGCATCGCAACGGCAGGTGTACCGCTTGCGGTTGCCAAATTTATTTCGAAATATAATGCACTTGGCGACTATGCAACAAGCCGGAGAATGTTTCGTTCTGGTATGAAGCTGATGATTGCGATGGGAATTCTTTCATTTGCTGTTCTCTACATGACGGCTCCACTGTTTGCGAAGGCGTTTCTTGGCAGCGGAAACTTGGAGAATACAGTAGAGGAAGTAACGCTGATTATCCGTCTTGTCAGCTTTGCGCTGCTTGTTGTTCCTGCAGCTAGTCTAATTCGTGGCTTTTTTCAGGGTCATCAATCCATGGGACCGACAACAGTGTCGCAGATTATTGAGCAAATTATTCGCATTGCAATCCTTCTTGGCGGCAGCTTTGTTGTTATTAAAATTTTGCACGGTACTGTCGCGACTGCCATTGGCGTGTCGACGTTTGCAGCATTTATTTCGGCACTTGGAGCGCTCGGCGTATTGCTGGTGTATTGGAAAAAGCGAAAGCCGCACTTAGATCGATTGCTAGAATCTCAGACGGTGCAGCCGTCTAGCGTGAGCACAGGACAGCTTTTTAAAGAATTGTTTGCCTATGCGCTTCCATATGTGGTCGTAGGCTTGACAATTCCGTTATATCAGGCTGTGGATACTGTAACCTTTAACCGTATGATGCTGGCAATCGGTGAAGGCAAAATTGCTGAAGCTGCCTACAGTATTTTCACGATGTGGACGCACAAACTTATCATGATTCCTGTTTCGCTTGCAACGGCCTTTAGTTTAACGCTTGTTCCAACGATTACAAAATCGTTTACAGAGCGCAATGCTGCTTTGCTGCAAACACAAATCTCACAAACTTTTCAAATTAATGCATTTGTCACGGTTCCTGCTGTGATTGGTATTTCAGCATTAGCGTATCCTATTTATAGTGCGTTTTATGGTGTGAGTGAACTTGGCGGTCAGATTTTAATGTGGTATGCACCAGTAGCGATGCTGTTTGCGTTATTTTCTGTAACAGCTGCTATTTTACAAGGAATTAATCAGCAGAGGCACGCTATTATCGCACTTGCGATTGGCATCTCGTTAAAGCTGATTGGAAACCTCGTATTGATCCGATATTTTGAAACAGTTGGAGCTGTGCTCAGCACAGGCATCGGTTTCTTGGCATCCATCCTGTATACCAATGTACAGATTCGTAAGTATGCAGGCTTTGACTTTACGCTCGTGTATAAGAGGATGTTTCAGATAGCAGTCCTAAGCGGTGCAATGACAATTGTTGTAAAGCTTGTACAATGGGGAATATCACCGCTGTTTGGAAATTCTACAAGCCAGCTGGATGCTGCTTTTATTGTCGCAGCAGGGGCAATTCTTGGCGCAGCTGTCTATGGTTTACTGGCGATTCGGACAGGCTTACTGCAGCGGATATTTGGGGACGAGCTTTTGGGTAGGCTAAAACAGAGATTTGGAAGAAGATTTAAGATGAAGGCGAAAGGAGCATAAGGTTTCTTGTTGCATTTTAAAGCATAAATTTCCATCTGGAAGTAGATTCGACGTAGAAGGGAATTTTAGAAACAATAAGTGCAACTACGCCTCTGTCTTCGCCTAACGGCTTGCTAATCGATGAGTTTTCTTTAAATATCCAGTCCCTTTTTGTAAAATATTCCTCACCAAAAAGGCAGAATTGCTCGCATGGTGAGGAATATTTCACTATAAAAGCAAGCTATGTCCATTTTTCGTATTGATAAGCATAAAGAAGGTGACAGAATGAGAATTGATAAAATTTTATCTAATATGGGCTATGGCAGCCGTAAAGAAGTAAAAAAGCTGTTAAAGGAAGGCGCGGTACAGGTGGATGGTGTACCGGTAAAGGATGCGAAGCAACATGTTGATGTACATGAGCAGGAGGTTACAGTTCACGGCGAAATTGTTGAGTATAAAGAATTTGTTTACTTGCTAATGCATAAGCCGCCGGGAGTGATTTCAGCAACAGAGGATGATGTTCACGAGACTGTAATTGACTTGCTTGAGCATGCGGATTTGATTTTTGAACCGTTTCCTGTTGGGCGTTTGGATATTGATACGGAAGGCTTACTGCTGCTCACAAATGATGGGCATTTGTCGCACCAGCTGCTTTCTCCCAAAAAACATGTTCCGAAAAAGTATTATGCGCAAGTGCGCGGTCGGGTAACAGAGGATGATATAGAAGCGTTTCGAAAGGGAGTTGTGCTTGACGACGGTTATGAAACAAAGCCAGCGGAACTCACCATTTTGCAGCGTGGGGAAATGTCGGAAATTGAACTTATCCTCACAGAAGGAAAGTTTCATCAAGTAAAGCGTATGTTTGAAGCGGTCGGAAAAAAGGTAACGTATTTGAAGCGTACTGAGATGGGGCCGCTTACGCTTGGTGATTTAGAGCTTGGAGAATATCGTGAGCTGACGGATGAGGAAGTGCAGCAGCTAAAGGAATACCGTGTAGAGGCATAGCTTGTTCTGAAGACAGGAGTAACCGAGGGGCTAGACAATGCTTCTCAAAAGGTGTATGTTCCTAACCTCACAAAGAAGGCCCCTTTCTATTATTTATAGAAAGGGGTATGTATATGCCGTGTTATTTGCTAAGATGTTAATTTGACTCTCTTTCCTGTTGTTGTCCATTTCCCCCGAGTTGGGCTGTATACGAGCTCGTTGAACTCCAGCACGTTTAAATCGCGCTGTACAGTTCTAGGGGTGATACCGAATTCATCCACAAGGTCTTGTGTGGTAACAGTACCTTTTTCATTAATGTACATGTAAATTGACTTAATCCTTGTTAGCATACGAGAAGTTGTGAGTTTCAAAAAACCACTCCTCTACGAATTTTTTAGTGACCAACAGAGAAAGAGAGCTATTTATTTCCATTGTACTCTATTTGTTAAAATTCATGCTTTTACTAATGTAATTTTAACATGATTTTAACATGTCTATCACGAATGGAAAAGATATGTTGTGTAATGTTCACAGAATATTTTTCGTGATTTTCCATACATATAAGCAGAAATTCTACAAAAAACGAGGAAATCCTTTATCTTCTTTATAATTTAAGAAAGTATAAATTTCTAGCAGGAAGCCAATTCGACGTAGTTGGAAATTTAGGAACAAAGTATAAGTGCAACTACGCCTCTGTCTTCGCCCAAAGGCAGGGCTTGCCAATCGGCGAGTTTTCTTTAGGAAATATTGGATTGTAAATGGTCTGATCTCATTATGTATTTCTATGGTATTTTGTTTGACCTACAAATTTCCGTAAAAGGAATATATTTAGTTAATAGTTTTAGATTGATGAAGAGGTGAGTAGAGTGTCGAATATCAATTGGTTAGAAGAGGTGCAAAAGCAGCGGCAGAGTTTAATTGACGATACGCAGCAGTTTTTACGCGTGAAAAGCGTTCTCGACGAAACAACAAAGAGTGATGGTGCCCCCTTTGGAGAAGGCATTGCTCAGGCTCTTGCATTTATGCTTGAGAAAGGAAGGCAGGATGGTTTTGTAACAAAGGATTTAGATGGTTATGCAGGTCATATCGAAATGGGGCAAGGCGAGGAGTTAATCGGTGTATTATGCCATGTGGATGTAGTACCTGAGGGAGACGGATGGAAGAGTGATCCATATGCTGCGGACATTCGAAACGGTAATATCTATGCGCGTGGTGCAATTGACGATAAAGGTCCAACGATGGCTGCTTATTATGCGATGAAGATTGTGAAAGAGCTGGGACTTCCTTTGAGAAAGCGCATTCGAATGATTTTGGGTACAGATGAGGAAAGCAATTGGCGCTGCGTAGAGCATTATTTTCGTCATGAGGAAATGCCGACGATGGGATTTGCTCCGGATGCAGATTTTCCAATCATTAATGCTGAAAAAGGTATTTGCGATATATATCTAGCGCAGCAGCCTTCTCCTACTGACGGGGAAAATGTGCTTTTATCGTTCCAAGCAGGCAGACGACTGAATATGGTACCAGATTATGCGAAGGCAATAGTACAAACAAAGCAAGCGCAGCAGCTTGCTGCTGCATACGAAGTGTGGCTGCAGTCTGTAGGATATAGAGGAAAAGCAAATGCGAACAATGATGAGGTAGAGCTTGAGCTAACAGGACGTTCCGCACACGGATCAACTCCAGAAAAAGGTGAGAATGCTGGTGTGCGTTTAGCAGTATTTTTAGCAGAATACGAATTGGATAAGCAGAGTGCTTCTTTCGTGCGGTTTGTTTCCCATTCTTTAGGGAGAGATACTAGAGGTATATCTTTAGGCATACAGTATAACGATGATATTACCGGTGATTTGACTGTGAACATAGGTCTTCTCTCTTACATGAAGGAAGAGGGAGGCACATGCGGTCTCAATATTCGCTATCCAGTTACGACAGATTTAAAGGAGACCTTGCGGGTTTTAGGTGATTCTGCAGGAGCTCAAGGCTTTGGGATACGGGACATCTCTGATTCTAAACCGCATCATGTCGATAAAGATCATATATTAGTCCAGACACTTCAACGTGTATACGAAGAGCAAACAGGAGAAAAAGCAGAGTTGTTAGCAATCGGTGGGGGGACGTATGCTCGCTCACTACAAGCAGGCGTAGCATTTGGACCGTTATTTCCAGAAAAGGAAGAACTCGCTCATCAAAAAGATGAGTATATCGAGATTGAGGATTTAGTCAAGGCAACTGCTATTTACGCACAAGCAATTTATGAATTGGCGAAATAAAGAAAACTCGCTGATTGGCGAGCCCTGCCCTTGGGCGAAGACAGAGGCGTAGTTGCCCTTATACTGTATTCGTAAAATTTCTCACTACGTCGAATTGCCTTCGGGCTAGAAATTTATGCTTTTTTAAAGTATAAGCATGCCGCTCTTCCAGAAGGAGAGCGGACTTCTTTTTGTTTTGTAAAATTAAGGAAGAAAAGGTGAAGGTATCTATGCAAATGGAAAAGCGAAATACAGGGAGCATATTTCGTTTATATTATTTTGTTGTTTTCTTTGGCCTGGGAGCATTGTTTCCGTTACTTGGGGTATACTTAAAGGAATACGTGCATTTATCGGGTGTACAAGTCGGAAATATTATGTCCATTGGTCCGGTGATTATGATTTTTGCTCAGCCGCTATGGGGAATGCTATGTGATTATACGCAAAGGCCTCGGCTAATTCTGCTTCTAACGCTGCTTGTGGCTGCAGGGATGGCTTTTTTGTATTCTATGACCGCAGTATATCCAATGCTGCTTCTCATTGCTGTTTTGCTTGCATTTGGACAAAGCGGTGTTATCCCTGTTTCAGATAGCATTACGCTCAGCTACGTACAAAGGGTGGGTGGCAATTATGGAGCCATTCGTTTGTATGGAGCGCTTGGTTTTGCAGCAGCCGTGTTAATCTCAGGCAAAGCAACGGATTATTTCGGTGTTCATGTTATTTTCTATATCTTTACCTTTGTTTGGATTATGGCAGCGTTATTAACAGGGCTGCTGCCAAATCAGGGAACACCCCTTCGTGCCAATATTATAGAAGGTGCGAAAACGTTGCTGAAGAAGCGTGAGTTTGCTGTGTTTTTAGTGTGTACATTTCTAATTTTCGGACCGTCTCAAGCAAGCAATACATACCTTGGTTTGCTTATCTCAGAGCTAGGGGGAACGATGACAGGTATCGGCTTTGCATTTTTGTTGGCCGCTGGCAGTGAAGCTCCATTTATGAGAATGGCATCGTATTGGATTCAGAAGGTGGGCATGCATCGAATTCTTATTCTTGCTGCTTCCGTCTCCGCGTTGCGCTGGCTGTTATACTTTTTTGAGCCTCCTTTAGCGATTGTGTATGTGACGACAATTTCGCAAGGGATATCCGTCGGTTTATTTATTCCAACTGCCTTACAGTATGTTCGGGATATGACTCCGCCTTCTATGCAATCCACAGCTGTATCACTGTACGCTACGGCTGGCGGAGGGGTTGGGGCGTGGTTTTGTACATTTATCGGCGGTTTCCTGCTAGACCGATTTGGAATTCAAAGCGTATACTTGGCTTACTTTATTTTAACAATGAGCGGTGTATTAGTATTCCTGCTAGAAGCGATGCGAACAAAGCAAATAGAGGAAAGGCTAGAAAGAAAGGAGAGTGCGTGATGAAGTCACATTACTTTCTTGCTGTTTCGTTGCCGGAAACGGTGAAGGATGCTTTAGAGGCATGGAGGGAGCGGCACAAAAAGGAGCTTCCATTTCAGTCATGGGTACATCGTGACGATTATCATATTACACTCGTATTTTTAGGAGAGGTGTCATCTCCTATGTTATCTCGTATACAGGATGAGATGCAGCAGCTTTCTATCAATCGAAGGTTTTCCATCACTCTACAAGGAATTGGAACCTTCGGGTCAGCGGAGCGTCCTCGTGTTTTATGGGCCGGGATTACACATCCGCCTGAGCTATTTGCTTTGCAAAAACAAGCGTATCATTTTTGTTCAGCTCTTGGCTTTTCACTTGAAACGCGTCCGTATCGCCCACATATCACGCTAGGGAGGAGATGGCGCGGTGAGCACCCATTAACAGATTTACAGCAGCAAGAGCTCCAGGAGCTATCATTTTCGGTTGAGAAAATTACATTATACAAAAGTCATTTGCAACGGACTCCAAAGTATGAGGAGATTTTTAGTACCCTTCTGTCTGAATTTTGAAACCGTTTACCTAAAATGTGAATATACTGTTACAAATAAGAAAAGGGAACACGACCCGTTTTGCTCTAAGGGTAAAATAACTTGCGGACAAAACGTACAGCTTTAGTGAAGTTGACTCATGGAAATTTTCTGTGTGTTCCTCAATTCGGAAGGAAATTTTCTCTTTTTTTGTATTGGTATTTCGTGGAAGTTGGCAGACTGAAGAAGTAATATAAATTTGGAGAAAATTAGGGGAAGGATGGTGAGCACGGTATGCTGAAGGTTGAACGTTTATTTGAGGCGTACTTAGACGGTATGGACTATATTATTGTATTACTGCCGCACTCGTACGGTGTTTCTAGCGAATTTCTGCTAAGGAAGGGTAAGCAGGAATGGCAGCTTCAAGTAATACACGTACACAATCTTCCCGGCTTTACCAAGTATGAGTGCAAAGTAAGTGAGCATATCGAGATTGGAACGCCTTACCTTGTAGTTGATGATCAGGAAAATGAGACAGACTTGCAAATTGGCGCTGTTATTCGTACGAAAGAGTTTGATGAGGCGTATTATTATGACGGAGATGATCTAGGAGCTACCTACACAGCACAAGAAAGTACATTTAAGGTATGGTCTCCTCCAGCTTCTTTAATGAAACTGCGTGTGTACAAAGAGGATGGGTACATTGATTATGATATGACTCGTGGAGAAAAAGGGGTTTGGAGCTATAGCCTTTCCGGAGACTGGGAAGGTGCGAGATATACTTTTGTCGTGTGTATCAACCTCGTGTGGCGTGAGGTGACGGACCCATATGCAAAAGCAATCACAGCTAATGGAGAGCATGGAGTCGTTATCAATATGGAAAGAACAAGAGAGAAGCAAACGATATGTTTCCCATCCCTTGTTAATTTTACAGATGCTGTTATTTATGAAGCACATATTCGAGACCTTACAGTTCATCGAGATAGTGGCGTCCTGCAAAAAGGAAGGTATTTAGGCATGGCTGAGGCGCAAACTATGAGCGCAAGCGGGACAACAACAGGTCTTTCCTATTTGAAGGAGCTTGGAATTACGCATTTAGAGCTGCTGCCATTTAACCACTTTGGAGGAGTGGATGAGCACAATCCTAAGGAAACATATAATTGGGGGTACAACCCTCTCCACTTTAATGCACCAGAAGGAAGCTACGCAACAAATCCGGCTGATCCGTACAGCCGCATCATGGAATTGAAACAAATGATTGAAGCGCTGCACGAAAGTGGTATTGGTGTCATTATGGATGTTGTGTACAATCATGTGTATATACGCGAGGAATCATCATTTGAGAAGCTTGTACCAGGATATTACTTCCGTCATGATGCAAATGGTATGCCCTCAAATGGAACAGGGGTAGGGAATGATATTGCATCTGAACGGCGTATGGTTCGTAAATTTATTTTGGATTCTGTGCAGTACTGGCTGCAGGAATATGGTGTAGACGGTTTTCGCTTCGACTTAATGGGAATTTTGGATTGGGAGACAATGAACGAAGTCCGCCGCGTTGTTGATGCAATTAGACCTGATGTTTTAATTCTTGGGGAAGGTTGGGACTTAAATACACCGCTTCCTGCTGATAAAAAGGCAACATTGGGAAATGCCAAATATATGCCGCGAATTGCGCACTTTAATGATCGATTTCGTGATTACATCAAGGGGAGTACTTTTTCCATCTTCGATCAGGGCTATGCATTTGGCAACTGCAGTCACTTAGATGAGGTTAAGCGGGTAATCAGGGGAAGTGTCCCGCTGCAGGCGCATGACATGGATTTGTTTGATGAGCCGGAACAGACTGTTAATTATGTAGAATCACATGATAACCATACGATGTGGGATAAGCTATCTCAAAGTAATGCAGAGGAGCCAGAAGCGCTGCGCAAGCGCCGTCATCTTCTTGCCACTACCATTACTCTTTTATCGCAAGGCATTCCATTTTTACACGCTGGTCAGGAGTTTTATCGCACAAAGCAAGGGATTGAAAACAGCTATAATTCTCCAGATCATATTAATCAGATCGATTGGAAACGAAAAGAGCAAAATGGTGCGGCAGTTGAATATATAAAAGGACTCATTCGTTTACGCAAATCACACGGTGCATTTCGTTTTGCAACAACCCATCTTATTCAAAAGCATTGTTCTTTCTTGACTGCACCTGCACCTATTATCTTATATCACTTACATGATGTGGCTGCTTTTGGTCAGTGGAAGGAGATTCTTGTGTTATTTAATACGGGTGTGGACTCAAAGGTAGTAAAATTGTCGAGTGACGGAGAGTGGCAGGTACTTGTCAATGAGACCGAATCAGGTACCCTTCCTATTACCTGTCATAAGGGAGAAGAATTTGTAGCTGCACCAGTTAGTGCCTATGTCTTGGCGAAAATGTAGTATCGCTACTTGACGATAAGAACGCAATACAGGTAGAATTGACGAAGGTAGCTATTTTGGTCGTAATACCACGATAGCTCTCTCTTTTTTTATAGAGGAAAGAGCAGCTGGGACGTCTCTTTATTTTGTATGCTTGCTTCATTTATGTAATGTAAAGCATCATAGGATGACAAGGAGATTTTTACTTAGAAGCAGAGCTGCCTGCCATATTTTTGAAATTGTAATCCTGTACAAGTACTGATAATCAATTATGTTTTGTACCATATGCAGGGCGTGAAATAATAAACCTGATAGAGACAGCAGGGAAGAGATGGATTGGAAATTCACTACAACAAAAGGAACTGTTAGCGGGTAATGAACATGGAATGGTTGGAACAATGGTTAGGAGAAGATTGGAAGGTGACACCGGCCGGCGGAGCGACAGGTGATGCATATATTGCTCAGCAGGGGGAACGAAAGCTGTTTTTAAAGCGAAACTCGTCACCTTTTCTTGCCGTGCTTTCGGCTGAAGGCATTGTTCCAAAATTACTTTGGACAAAGAGAATGACAAATGGAGATGTAATCTCCGCCCAAGCGTGGCTAAACGGGAGAAAGCTGGAGCCTACAGAAATGAAGAGCGAGAGTGTAGCACTTTTGTTACAAAAAATTCACTCGTCTCAAGCATTGCTGCAAATGATTCAAAAACTTGGAAAGAAGCCTTTTCTTGCTAACGATATTTTAAACGAGCTTCTCTCTATATTAGATGAGAAGGTGAGACAGAAGGGCACTGTACAAAAAGGGCTTCAATATTTGCGTAGTTCGCTTGCGGAGATTGCACATGAGGAGCTTGCTGTTTGTCATTGTGATGTCAACCATAACAACTGGATATTATCTGATGATAATGAGTTGTATTTAATTGATTGGGACGGAGCAGTTATTGCAGACCCTGCTTTAGACATTGGTATGCTGTTATACTGGTACGTACCGCAAAGTGAATGGAAATCATGGCTCAAGCATTATGGCATTGATATAACGAACTCACTTTTACGCCGTATGGAATGGTACGTTATCGCTCAGTCTATTATATCTCTGCAGTGGTATACAACAAAGGAGAAGCAGGAGGAAGCTTCCTATTGGCATGATTACTTAGAAAGCCTCCTATCCTCCCGCACCTTTTAGGATGAGCTATCTATTCCAGAAATCCATTGAGAAAGCTCATTCTGGTGATTCGAAATATGCTGATCTAAATCAGGAGAATATTTTCCTGCTTGGCTATAATAATAGACATCGTTCAGCATAGTTCTTGTATCGTCAGCTACATTGTCGTTTGTCATGAGCGACTTGATAATGCGTTCCATTTGTTCGCATTCGGCTATAGTTCCGCAGCAGTCACACTGATGATTTGTTAGAATGTCTTTTAATACAGTCATTTGATGCTCATGGTTGAGAGGCATATCAACACATCCTTTTGTAAAAGAATAAGAAAGTAGAACATTTGGGGCTTTGTCTAGCGGACTCGGTCTAGCCCCTTTTTGTAAAAGAACCTTCCCCATAAACAGAAAAAGTGTCTTTTTGTGGAAAGAACCGTTTACTGCGGGAGAAACTTCAGCTGTGTCTGCTTTGCTTGTTGTTCCTTTGTAGTTTCCGTGATTGCTGTTTGTTTTATACGAGAGAAGGACCGAGTGCGCGTGTACTTGGTTTTTTATTTAATTCAGGAAGATTTTGGGTGAATCTTGCCTGAAGCAAAGCGGATTGTGTCCGCTTTTTTAGCATGATTGAGAAGGGAAGAATACTGATGCGTCTTAGACATAAACCATATGCAATGGAAATGATTGAAACTTACTCGCAATTTATAATTGCTGATCCAGAGGCTTATAAAGGAAGCTGGGGAAAACTTTTTGGAAATGATAATCCGATTCACATCGAAGTTGGGACGGGACGCGGTCGTGTTTTTTATGAAATGGCAAAAGCACACCCTCATATTAATTATATCGGTATTGAGAAGTTTTCAAGTGTGATTGTTGATGCCTTGCAAAAGCTGATTGACGAAGAAGTACCAAACTTGAAACTGATTAATAAGGATGCGAAGGATTTAACTGTATTTTTTGAAAGCGGAGAAATTGACCGTGTCTATTTGAACTTTTCTGATCCATGGCCGAAGGCTCGACATGAAAAGCGGCGTTTAACGTATAAATCGTTTTTACAAAATTATGAACAAGTGCTTGTAAAGGGTGGAGAAATCCACTTTAAAACAGATAATCAAGGGCTGTTTGAATATTCTCTTATAAGTATTTCTGAGTACGGCATGCCGTTACAATATATTAGTCTTGATCTTCATAACAGTGAGTTTGAAGGCAATATTATGACAGAGTATGAAGAGAAGTTCTCAAGCAAAGGGAACCGTATTTACCGCGTAGAAGCAAAATTTCGTAATGAACCTGTGCTATGAAGCACAGGTTTTTTGCGTACGTTAAGGAATTATAAATTTCTAGCTGGAAGCGAATTCGACGTAGTGAGAAATTTTAGGAACAAAGTATAAGTGCAACTACGCCTCTGTCTTCGCCCAAAGGCATGGCTCGCCAGTCGGCGAGTTTTCTTTATTGCACTGTAAGAAAGTATAAATTTCCAGCTGGAAAACCATTCGACGTAGTCGGAAATTTTAGGAATAAAGCATAAGTGCAGCTACGCCTCTGTCTTCTCCCAAGGGCAGGGCTCGCCAATCGGCAAGTTTTCTTTAATTGTGTAACAACTTATTTGAGGTGTGTTACAATTATTGGAAAAGGGGAGTGGTAACATGGATACAATGCGGATAGGAGAAATTCGTGTAACATGGCTTACAGGCGGGCGGAGCAACTTAGACGGTGGAGCGATGTTTGGGGTGGTGCCTAAGCCGCTTTGGTCACGCAAGTACGAATATAACGAAAAAAATCAAATCCCGCTTCGTACAGATCCAATTTTGTTACAAACAAAAGATGGGAATATGTTGATTGATTCGGGAATTGGAAATGATAAAATGAGCGACAAAATGAAGCGGAATCAAGGGGTAACGGAGGAGTCTTCTGTTAGTGAGTCCCTTTCAAAGCTTGGATTAACACCTCAGGATATTCATATTGTTCTCATGACACATTTGCACTTTGATCATGCCTCCGGTTTAACAAAGAAGGAAAATGGACAATTAACGTCAGTGTTTCCGAATGCAAGGATTTATGTATCAGAGGTTGAATGGAACGAAATGCGCAGCCCGAATATTCGTTCGCGAAATACATACTGGAGAGAGAACTGGGAACCAATTGCGCATCAGGTGCAAACGTTTCAAAAGGATATTGAGATTACAGAGCAGGTACGTATGGTGCATACAGGAGGTCATAGTGATGGACATGCGATTGTGCTGGTGCAGGACAAGGGGGATATATTACTGCATCTCGGGGACTTATTGCCAACGCATGCACACCAAAATGTTCTTTGGGTTATGGCATATGATGATTATCCGATGACATCTATTTCGCAAAAACAGCAATGGATATCGTACGGTATAGAACAGAATGCTTGGTTTACGTTTTATCACGATTATTATTACCGTGCAGTTAAGTGGGATAGAGAAGGAATGCTAATGGAAAGGGTGGAAGCAGAGAAAGATAAAAAGCCCCTGTAAGAGGGACTTTATTTTACTCTGTAAGAATATAAGTTTCCAGCCAGAAGCGAATTCGACGTAGTCGGAAATTTTAGATAGAATGCAGTGTAAGTGCAACTGTGCTTCTGTCTTCGCCTAGCGGATCGCCAGTCGGCGAATTTTCTTTAGTCTTCAATCACTTCTAAAATTGTTCCTGTCTTGGCATCTACCAAAAACTCAAACCGTTCCTGCATACCGTCGATGAGAGCTGTAATGCCGCCGCGATATACATCGTATGTTAAATTGTAGCGTTCTAGCACCTCTGGTACCATGTGAATCCAGGAGCCTGTGATTTCACCTTTATCTTCAAATGTTTTTTTTGCCATTTGCAATGCTTTTTCGGACGAAAGATGACTGCCTTGCTGCAATTTGACTGCTGCGAAATATCCGGCAGTTACACCTAAGCCCATACCGATGAGCAAACTTTTCCAATTCATCGCTTCCACCTCTATTGAACAGAATGGTTTTTATTTCACTGTAGGAAAGTATAAATCTCCAGCTAGAAGTCAATTCGACGTAGTCGGAAATTTTAGGAATACAGTGTAAGTACAACTACGCCTCTGTCTTCGCCTAACGGCTCGTCAGTCGGCGAGTTTTCTTTACAATGTAAGAAAGTATAAATTTCCAGCTAGGAGCCAATTCGACGTAGTCGGAAGTTTTAGGAATACAGTGTAAGTGCAACTACGCTTCTGGCTTCGCCCAAGAGCAGGGCTCGCCAATCAGCGAGTTTTCTTTATCAAGTATAATCGAAATTTCTCAAAAAAAGAAGAAACTAGCGACATTTGTAGAATTTCGCTACAATAAGAATCAGTGTATATAGGAAAAAGTATCCTATAGGAAAAGTGGAATCGCCTCGTTTTGCTTTCTTGCACTGTAAGAAAGTATAAATTTTCAGCTAGAGGCGAGTTCAACGCAGCAGGGAATTTTAGAAATAAAGTGTAGTGCAACTACGCTTCTGTCTTCGCCCAACGGCTCGCTGATCGGCGAGTTTTCTTTACCCTAATCAAAAAGAGGAGGTCATTTAATGAATCAAGAAACGTTGAATCTATTTCGTACATTAACGGAGCTTCCCGGTGCATCTGGCTTTGAACACAGTGTTCGCCGCTTTATGAAGGAGGAGCTTAAGAAATATTCAGATGAAATCCTTCAGGATCGTCTAGGCAGTGTTTTCGGTGTGAAAAAGGGTAATGAAAACGGTCCTCGCGTAATGGTAGCCGGTCATATGGATGAGGTTGGCTTCATGGTGACGCAAATTACGAAAAACGGCATGATTCGCTTTCAACCGCTCGGTGGTTGGTGGAGTCAGGTATTGCTTGCGCAGCGTGTACAGATCATAACTGATAACAAGCCGATTATTGGTGTAATTGCTTCTATTCCGCCGCACATCTTAAGTGATGAAATGCGAGCTAAGCCAATGGATATAAAAAATATGCTCATTGACATTGGAGCCGATGATCGTGAGCATGCGCTGGCTCTAGGGGTCAAGCCAGGACTGCAAATTGTGCCGATATGCCCGTTTACGCCAATGGCAAACGACAAGAAAATTCTTGCGAAAGCATGGGATAATCGTTATGGGTGCGGCTTAGCGATTGAGCTTCTAAAAGAAATACAGAATGACAAATTGCCAAATATGCTGTATTCCGGTGCGACTGTGCAGGAGGAGGTTGGTCTTCGCGGTGCACAAACAGCGGCGAATATGATCCAGCCTGATATTTTCTTTGCCCTTGACGCAAGTCCGGCAAATGATGCAGCGGGTGACAAGAAGGAGTTTGGTCAGCTAGGGAAAGGAGCGCTTTTGCGTATTTTTGACCGCTCGATGGTCACACATAAAGGAATGGTTGAGTTTATTTTGGATACGGCAGAAACAAATCAGATTCCGTATCAATATTTTGTTTCGCAAGGTGGAACAGATGCGGGTCGCGTTCATACTAGCAATTCTGGTGTTCCGTCTGGTGTAATTGGTGTATGTGCTCGTTATATTCATACACATGCATCAATCATGCACGTGGATGACTACGCGGCGGCAAAGGAGCTGCTTGTAAAGCTGGTGAAAGCAACCGATCGTACAACGCTTGAAACGATTCGGAGCAAGTGATAGAAGAATAAGCATTACTGATGTTTTAAAAACGGAGGAACTAGGGATGAAGATAGCGGTAGGTTCTACAAACAAAACAAAAACGGGTGCGGTGCGAAATGCGTTTCCGGAAGCGACGCTTATCTCTGTTTCTGCTTTGTCTGGTGTAGCTGATCAACCATTTTCTGATGAGGAGACATTACAGGGGGCTGTAAATCGAGCGAGAAATGCTTTGGAGCAAACAGATGCTGATGTGGCAATCGGCCTGGAAGGCGGTGTGCTCGAAACAGGACGCGGCCTGTTTTTATGCAACTGGGGAGCGCTTGTGACCCGTCACGGAGAAATGTTTTATGCGGGAGGAGCGCGCATACAGTTACCTGATGAATTTTTGCATCCGCTTCTTTCTGGAAAAGAGCTAAGCGAGATTATGGATGATTATACGAGACGGAGAGATATTCGCAGCACTGAGGGAGCTATCGGTATTTTTACGGGCGGATATGTAAACCGGGAAGAGATGTTTACCCATGTAGCAAAACTGCTCGTTGGGCAATATATGTATTCAAAAGCATAACAGTTGCAAAAGGTTCGCTGGGACGAGTAAAGTAAACAGCAAAAGAAAGAAGGAGAGTGTACATATGAAAGTACTTGAAAGTATGGAACAGTTTCAGACATTACAAGAAGAACAGAATGTTGTATTTTTATTTTCAGCGGATTGGTGCCCGGATTGTGTATTTATTAAGCCATTTATGCCGGAAGTGGAAGAGGCATATAATGACTTTACATTCGTTTTCGTTGATCGTGACAAGTTTATTGATCTTTGCCGTGAGCTAGACGTATTCGGAATTCCGAGCTTTGTTGCTTATAGCAAGGGGGCAGAAATTGGACGATTTGTAAATAAGGATCGAAAAACACAAGAGCAAATTGAAACGTTTTTGGAAGGACTTCGCAAGCAATGAAAATAACAAGCAAGAAAGTAAAGGACGAGCTGATCAGGCGGCTGGAACGTCCAGAATGGCAGTTTCAATATGACAGGGAAAAAGAGACACTGCGGATCGAGGATAAGGAAACTAAAAAAGGTATTACAGTTTCCTTGCCAGGTATTGTTGCGAAATGGGAGCAAAAGCAAGAGAAGGCTATAGAGGAAATCGTGTATTACGTAGAAGAAGCGCTGCTCGCAATGCATAGAGAAGGGACACAGGCAGAGCGAATTTTACCTGTTATTCGCTCTACCTCCTTTCCTATGGAGCAGGAGGAAGGAAATCCGTTTGTTACAATGGAGCACACAGCAGAAACAAGAATTTACTATGCTCTGGATTCTGAAAAAACATATCGTCTCATCGACCAACGTCTTCTTCAAAGTCTAGGTCTTGATGAACAGCAGGTAAGGGAGATGGCCCTGTTTCATCTTCGATCCCTGCCGCGTAAGGCAAAGTCTGACGAAGTAGCGGGCAATGTGTTTTACTTTTTTAATCAAAATGATGGTTATGATGCCAGTCGAGTGCTGGATGATTCCCTTTTAATAGATATGAAGGGGCAGATTGAAGGAGATATGGTCGTTGCGGTGCCGCATCAGGATGTGTTAATTGTTGCAGATCTTCGAAATGAGATTGGATACGATATTATTGCACAAATGACGATGAAATTTTTCTTTGAAGGTCGCGTTCCGATTACCGCTCTTTCTTTCATGTATGAAAATAAGGAGTTAGAGCCAATTTTTATTTTAGGGAAAAAACGTCGGCAGAAGGACAATGAGAAAGAGTAAAAGTCCGTGAATCCAGTATGTTTTCTTACACAGGACCCGCTGTATAATAAGGCATGAATTTCTAAATAAGTTCATTTGTATTATTTAGAAATCTAAGAGGTTCAGTATTAAGTATAATACGCCTCTGTCTTCGCCCAAAAGCAGGGCTCGCCAATCGGCGAGTTTTCTTTATACTTTAAGAAAGAATAAATTTCTAGCTGGAAGCCAATCCGACGTAGTGAGAAATTTTAGGAACAAAGTATAAGTGCAACTACGCCTCTGTCTTCGCCCAAGAGCAGGGCTCGCCAATCGGCGAGTTTTCTTTATCTTACAGAGACGGTATGGTAGCAGCATTTAATAAATCTATTCAAAAGCAAAAGCCGCTATTTAAGTGGTTTTTGCTTTTTTGTACTTCTAAGAAGGCGTAAAATTCCAGCCGAAACGAATTCGACGACGTAGCAGGCAATTTTAAGGATAAATTGTAAGCGCAGCTACGCCTTGTCTTCACCCATCGGCGAGTTTTCTTTATATATTATGCGGTGTTGCTAGGGTGTTTTGTCTCCTATAATTTTTTTTCCCACATTCGCTATAATGCTGTTACAATAAAAGATGTTATTATTTTGCAGAAAGAGTGGTACTGCATGTTAGATTGGATGAAAAAACTGTTGAAGAAGGAGGAGAGCGTAACTGAAGCTCCTCAAACAGATCATTCGCCTGTTGTAGACAAATACGAACCGTTACAAAAGGAAATAGAGGCAAGAGTGACTTATCAATACCCAAAAGGGAAATTTCGGTTTCCGCTAGATGTTAATGAACAACTTGAAAGAGGTGAGACCATTCGAACTGATCAGGTAAAAAGGCAGCCTTCTATAGAACAGGATAGAAGCAGACCGCGCTCCCATTCATTACAGCGGGAGCAGCCTGAACAGGCACAGCCTTCTGTGCCGCAGCATGTACCGGAACCTGCATTGCAGCAGCCTGAGAAGCAAGTCTTTATTCGTCCGCAACTGCCAGAGTCTAACCGCGTTCCTTTTCGTCCGACTGAAGTCCCATCCCCCGTCTTTGGTTATACACGTCCGGGGCAGGTGGTGGAAGAAAAGCAACCGCCTGTTGAGGATATTGTACTATCAAATGAAAGAAAATCAGTGGTGGATGCATGGCTTGAGAAAAATGGATATGTATCAGTTTTTGAGAAAAGGGAAGCGACGCACAGCGAAAAGGCATACGGGGCTACTGAGGAGCAAACACTCTTAAGTAGGGAGTATGTGGAAAAGGCTTATAAAAAGCCAGAGGCAGTACAAGTTGTGCAGGATGACGCAGGAATGCTGTCTAGCAAGGTCAGCGAGAAGGAAGTAGGACAGAAGCCGCAGCCTGTTGTGCAGAACGAAGTACTAACAGAACTAAAAGCAATAGGGAAACCTGAGCTGGAGGATTTCGCATTAGAAGGAGAACAGCAGGGGCAGGGATCTTCTGAAGAGATAGAGGCATTAGGAATGAATGAGCCATTGGAGGAAGAGGAAGCTAAAGAGCAGCAGAAGGAAGAATCTTCTGAAGAGGCAGAAACAGTAGAAGCGAGTGAACTACTGAGGGAAGAGGAAGCTAAAGAGCAGCAGGAGGAAGAATCTTCTGAAGAGGCAGAAACAGTAGAAGTGAGTGAACTATTGGAGGAAGAGGAAGCTAAAGAGCAGCAGGAGGAAGAATCTTCTGAAGAGGCAGAAACAGTAGAAGTGAGTGAACTACTGGAGGAAGAGGAAGCTAAAGAGCAGCAGGAGGAAGAATCTTCTGAAGAGGCAGAAACAGTAGAAGTGAGTGAACTACTGGAGGAAGCTAAAGAGCAGCAGAAGGAAGAATCTTCTGAAGAGGCAGAAACAGTAGAAGTGAGTGAGCTATTGGAGGAAGCTAGGGAGCAGCAGGAGGAAGAATCTTCTGAAGAGGCAGAAACAGTAGAAGTGAGTGAACTACTGGAGGAAGAGGAAGCTAAAGAGCAGCAGGAGCATGAATCTTCTGAAGGGGCAGAAACAGTAGAAGCGAGTGAACTACTGGAGGAAGAGGAAGCTAAAGAGCAGCAGGAACCCGAACTCTCTGAAGAGATAGAGGCAGTAGAAGCGAGTGAGCCATCGGAAGAAGAGGAAGCTAGAGAACAGCAAGCTCGAGAATTTTCTGAAGAGGCAGAAGCAGCAGAGACGAATGAGCCATTAGAGGAAGAGAAAGCTAAAGAGCAACAGGGGCAAGAGACCTCTAAAGCGGTAGAGGCTGTGGAAGAAAAGGAGCCGGCCGAGAATCCTCAGTCTGTAAAGATTGAGGGGCGTGAGAGAAAGAGATTTGTGCCGTATAATGTAGTGATGCTTAAGCAGGACAAGCTTCATTTGGAGCAAAAGAAGCAAGAAGCACCAACGTATACGCTACCGCCTATACACTTGCTGCAAGTTCCGCCGCGTTTAGAAATGAATGATGAAGAGTGGCTGCAGGAGCAAAGAGAGCTTCTCAATACAACATTCTTTAATTTTAATGTTGGCGCCAAGGTTGTGCATTTGGCACAAGGGCCTTCTGTTACGCGTTTTGAAGTACAGCCTGAACCAGGAGTTAAGGTTAATAAAATTACTAACTTATCCGATGACATTAAGCTAAATTTAGCTGCACGCGATATTCGTATTGAAGCGCCGATTCCAGGCAAGAATGCAGTTGGTATTGAGGTGCCGAACAAGGAAAGTAAGCCAGTGTTTTTGCGAGAAATTTTGCGAAGTCCTGAGTTTGCAAAAAGTGATTCTCCTCTGACGGTTGCGCTTGGTTTGGATATTTCCGGTGCCCCGATTGTAACTGATATCCGAAAAATGCCTCATGGCTTGATTGCAGGGTCGACCGGATCTGGAAAAAGTGTGTGTATCAACGCAATTTTGACAAGTATCTTATATAAAGCTATGCCTCATGAGGTGAAGCTTATGTTGATTGACCCGAAGATGGTCGAATTGGCACCATATAATGAAGTACCGCATCTTGTATCTCCAGTGATTACAGATGCAAAAGCAGCTACGGCTGCGTTGAAGTGGGCTGTAGAAGAAATGGATCGTCGATATGAGTCATTTGCGCATGCAGGTGCCCGTGATTTAACAAGGTATAATGATCTTGTTGAACAAAAGCAAGCGCCAGGACAGCAGCTGCCTTACATTGTCATCGTAATTGATGAGCTGGCAGATTTAATGATGGTAGCAGCCGCTGATGTGGAAGAGGCTATTTGCCGTATCGCGCAAAAGGCGCGTGCATGTGGAATTCATTTGCTTGTCGCGACGCAGCGTCCGTCTGTCGATGTGATTACCGGACTCATTAAGTCAAATATACCGACACGTATTGCTTTTACTGTATCGTCTCAGGTTGATTCTCGGACCATTATCGATACTGCAGGGGCAGAAAAATTACTCGGACGCGGGGATATGCTATTTTTAGAAAATGGCACATCAAAAGCGGTTCGTTTGCAGGGGGTATATGTATCAGATGAGGAAATTGAGCGTACCGTACAGCATGTAAAGCAGCAAATGAAGCCATGCTATTTGTTCCAGCAGGATGATTTGCTTGCAAAGACAGAGCAGCATGCAGCAGAGGATGAATTATTCTATGATGCTTGTCAGTTTGTATTGGAGCAGGGCGGTGCATCTGCCTCATCTGTGCAGCGCCGCTTCCGAATTGGTTATAATCGTGCTGCACGTCTTATTGAAGAAATGGAGGCGCAAGGCATTATTTCGGAGGCTCGCGGAACAAAGCCGCGTGATGTTCTCATCACAGAGGGAGAGTTGGCTGCTATGCAGGATATGAATTGATAAGAACAATTTATCTCCTCTTCCTGTTTATAAATACACGGAAGCTGGATTAGACGGGTTATACTAAAAGAACTGATGAGATGATGGGTAGGGAGTCAATCATGATGAAAGAAATAGAGTGGAAGCTACAAGGCAAAATTAAGCGTCTCACAAATCAAACCTTTAAGTTTGATGAGCGAGTTGGAGAAGGCTGGTTTTCTGCGGTTTACTTTTTGAAAACGCGTGATATTATTCAGCAGACTCGTCCGGGAACGGTAGTAACTATGCAGTTTTTCCAGAGAGAGAATGCGGTTTTATGCGGTACGGATGAAGCGATTGCGTTATTGCAAACTTTTGCAGTGCATCCGGAGAAGCTAGAAATCCATTCCTTAAAGGATGGCGATAAAATTAGTCCGTTTGAAACAGTATTAACCATTCGTGGACCTTATGAATATTTTGGATATTTAGAAGGTGTTATTGACGGCATTTTGGCTAGACGTACATCAGTAGCAACGAATGTGTACAACGTTGTGCAAGCAGCGCGCAGCAGCAGAGAAAAGCCAATCATTTTTATGGGGGACCGTGACGATCATTTTACACAGCAGGCAGGAGATGGGTATGCAGCCTATATTGGGGGAACGAGTGCTCAAGCTACGCATGCGATGAATGAATGGTGGGGAAAAAGCGGTATGGGCACAATGCCTCATGCGCTTATTCAAATGTTTGGGGGAGATGTTGTTGAGGCGACAAAATCCTATTACCAACAATTTCCGGAAGATGACTTAATTGTGCTGATTGATTATAATAACGATGTGATTACTGATGCGCTTCGTGTGGCGAGAGAATTTGGTCCAGATTTAAAAGGTGTGCGTCTTGATACATCTCGTACGATGATTGACCAATATTTCATTCGACATCCAGAGGTACTCGGCACCTTTGACCCGCGTGGTGTGAATCCGCATCTTGTTTTTGCGCTTCGCCAGGCGCTTGATGCAGAAGGTTATGAGCACGTGAAAATTGTAGTGACCGGCGGATTTGACGAGAAGAGAATCCGTGAATTTGAGTCACAAGATGTCCCGGTGGATATGTACGGGGTGGGAAGCAGCTTGCTTAAAATAAATATTGGCTTTACAGGAGATAATGTTGAGCTTAATGGCGAGCCGCAAGCGAAGGCTGGACGAAAATATCGTCCGAACCCGCGTTTAGAACGCGTTGAGTTATTAGAAAAACAAGAGGTATATGAATTCTAACACTGATTGTACTTGGGCGTGCTGCGGGGAACAGTTCTTTGTCCCTGCAGCACGCCCCCAGATTGTTAAGAAGCAGTTATGTTTTTTTCGGCCAAACCGGTTGCAGCATTGTTTCTTGATCCTATGCAGCTTGGGGAATTGTCTATAATGGCTATGTTATGTGTTTGTTTCGTGTTTCGAGATAACAATACAGGAAGAATTCTCATTGTCATTCCCAAAAACGAAAACACCATCATATACTGTCTTACAGATAGGCCGTTGTATTAGTTATAGATGTTGGAGGTTCTTTAAAATGACAGTTTATCACTTTGTAGGCATCAAAGGAACAGGTATGAGTGCGTTGGCGCAAATCCTGCATGATATGAACTATGCCGTTCAAGGATCTGATGTGGAGAAGCACTTTTTCACCCAAACAGAGCTTGAAAAACGTGGAATCGCAATTTTGCCTTTTGATAAAAATAACATTCAAGAGGGGCAAGTGATTATTGCCGGCAATGCATTTCCAAATACGCATGAAGAAATTGAGCGCGCAAAGGAGCTAGATTTGCCGATTTATCGCTACCATCATTTCCTTGGTGATTTAATGGGCCGTTATACGAGCGTTGCTGTTTCCGGTGCACATGGTAAAACATCTACGACTGGGCTGCTTTCCCATGTGATACAGGGCGCATACCCAACGTCATATTTAATTGGTGACGGAACGGGAAAAGGTGTAGAAAACAGCAAATATTTTGTGTTTGAGGCATGTGAATATCGAAGACACTTTTTGTCCTATCATCCAGATTATGCAATAATGACGAACATCGACTTTGATCATCCGGATTATTTTTCGGACATTAACGATGTGTTCAGCGCGTTTCAGCAGATGGCGCTGCAAGTGAACAAAGGGATTATTGCCTGCGGTGACGATGAGCAGCTACAGCAAATGCAAGCCAAGGTACCTGTCATCTTCTACGGCTTTGACGAGCATAACGATTTTCAAGCACGCAACATCCAAAAGGGAACAGATGGAACCCGTTTTGATGTGTTTGTACGAAACACGCACTATGGAACATTTCAAATTACAGGATACGGCAACCACAGTGTATTAAACGCACTGGCGGTTATTGCGCTATGTCACTATGAAAATATCGCTATAGATATTGTGAAGGAGCAGTTAACAACCTTTGGGGGTGTAAAGCGCCGTTTTAGCGAGAAAAAGTTTGGCACACAAATTATCATTGATGATTATGCCCATCACCCTACAGAGATTAATGCTACGATTGAAGCAGCAAGGCAAAAATATCCAACGCGTGAAATTGTTGCAGTATTCCAGCCGCATACATTTACGCGTACGAAAAAGTTTCTAGATGAGTTTGCAGCAAGCTTGCAGAAAGCAGATCAAGTCTATTTATGTGACATTTTCGGTTCTGCGCGAGAAGATCAAGGAGAACTTTCCATTCGTGACCTGCAGCAAAGGATCGATGGCTCTGAGCTTATTAGCGTCATGACAACAGATGTATTGAAAAAGCATCAAGATGCTGTGTTGATCTTTATGGGCGCAGGAGATATTCAGAAGTTCCAAAAAGCCTACGAGAAGGCAGTCGAAGTGAAGTAGAAAAGAGGAGGCGGAAATTCCGCCTTCTCTTTTCTTTACAATTTATACTTTAAGAAAGTATAAATTTCTAGCAGGAAGCCAATTCGACGTAGCGAGAAATTTTAGGAACAAAGTATAAGTAGGGCTGCGCCTCTGTCTTCGCCCAAGAGCAGGGCTCGCCAGTCGGCGAGTTTTCTTTAAGAAAGTATAAATTTCTAGCTGGAGGCCGATTCGACGTAGTTAGAAATTTTAGGAACAAAGTATAAAGGCAACTGCGCCTCTGTCTTCGCCTAAGAGCAGGGTTCGCCAATCAGCGAGTTTACTTTAAATTCTCCGGGTTTAATGCTTCTAGCTCAGCAATTACAAAGCGGCCGTCTTTTCGAATGAGTACATCATCGAAGTATATTTCGCCGCCTCCGTATTCTGGGCGCTGAATGCAAACTAAGTCCCAGTGGATATTAGAGTTGTTTCCGTTATAGGCTTCGTCATATGCTTGACCTGGCGTGAAGTGGAAGCTGCCGTCAATTTTTTCATCAAATAAAATATCGCCCATTGGATGGAGAATGTAAGGATTAACGCCAATAGCGAATTCACCGATAAAACGAGCACCTTCGTCCGTATCAAAAATGTCATTAATTCTTGCAGTATCATTTGCCGTTGCTTCCACGATTTTACCATCTTTAAATGTAAGCCTTACGTTTTCAAATGTGTAACCGTTATAAGGAGACGGTGTGTTATATGTAATCGTTCCGTTTACAGAGGTTTTTACTGGAGCTGTAAACACCTCACCATCTGGAATGTTCATTTCGCCCGCACATTTAATGGCCGGGATGTCTTGAATGGAGAATGTTAAATCAGTACCAGGGCCTGTAATTCGCACTTTGTTTGTACGATTCATCAGCTCAACGAGTCCGTCCATCGCTTCGTTCATTTTGCCGTAGTCAAGGTTGCAGACATCGAAATAGAAGTCTTCAAATGCTTCAGTGCTCATTTTTGCAAGCTGTGCCATAGAAGCTGTCGGATAGCGGAGGACGACCCATTTGGTTTTCGGGACACGAATCTCACGGTGTACCTTTTGACCGACTGTTTGGTTGTAAATCTTCATCTTGTCACTTGGGACATCTGCCAGTTCATTAACATTGCTGCCGGAGCGAAGGCCGATGTAAGCATCCATGTTTTTCATGACTTCTGCTTCAAACTCTGCAATTTGCGAAAAGTGCTCCTCTGAGGCATCCATCATTAATGCACGGTTCACTTGCGGATCCTTTAAGGATACGAATGGATAGCCTCCTGCTGCATATGCTTCCTTAATAAGCGCATTGACTAGCTCACGCTCAAGTCCGAAATTTTCAATTAAAACTTTTTCACCCTTTTTTAGTTTTACAGAATAATGAATGAGGTTGTTTGCCAACGTTTCAATACGTGGATCTTTCATATGTGCACCCCTCCTAAATTGAGATATCAAAACTATTGTAACCCACTTTCTCTTGTTTGTTTACTAGGACGCTAGTCATTTTCCAAAAAAATGAAATGTTTGTATCGTTTCAAGGCATCTTGTGAGAAGATTAGAATAGCAACAGAAATCGTTGTATAATACTAACAATAGAACTAAAGGGGTGAACGGTATGGAAATTATTTTATATGTAAGTGCGCTTATTGCAGCTATTGCATTTGCGGTGCTGGCGGCGTACCTTGGCAATACGCTCGTTGCAATGCGAAAAACGCTGCTAAGTCTTGCACGTACAACAGCTGCGCTAGAGAAGCAGTTACAGGGCGTTACATATGAAACAGAGCAGCTGCTTCACAAAACAAATGCATTAGCTGAAGACATCCAGCAGAAATCTCAGTCGCTGAATAAGGTAGTAAAGTCAGTTGAAGGCATTGGCACAACAATTGATTCTATCAACGGTAAGTTGGCTCAGGCGACGAATTCTGTTACCCATCAGGTAGAGCAAAATGCAGATAAGGTCGCACAGGTCATGCAGTGGGGTACAGCAGCGATAGAGGTATATGACCGTCTCCGAAAACGTAAACTTGAGAAGGACGAGCAACGGGAGCATAAACAGGAGAAACTTCCGATGCGGGTACGGGGTGAATAGTATGAAAGCGGAAAAGCTAGGGACAAATGAACAATTAGAGCAAGCTATTGAAGCAAATCCAACATGTATTTTATTTAAGCACAGTCTGACTTGTCCGATCAGTCAAAGTGCATTCGAGGAGTTTCAAGCGTATAGAGAAGAGCATGCGGAGGTTCCTGCTTTTTATTTATACGTGCAGGATGCGAGAGATGTGTCCAATCGTATTGCAGAGCGCTTTGGGGTTCGCCATGAGTCACCGCAAGTGCTATATATTCAAGACGGTAAAGCGGTATGGCATGACTCTCATTGGAAAATTACACAGCAATCCTTACAGGAACACATTTCCATTACTTAAAAAGTGCTTTTCTGAAAAGTTTTGTAAATTTTCAGAAAAATACATTGACGAACGCTATGTTTATAGTATTAAATGGAAAAAATGGAATTTCTGTGTGTTACATACAGCATGATAATATAAGGTAGACAAGAGACTACAGACAGTAATTTCCCTTTTTGCTAGGTTAGAACAGCCATTCACAATGTTTGGTATACCATTTCTGAAGGGGGTCTTTACCTTGTCATTAAAAGATTTGGAAACGTTACGCTTGCAAGTGGATGAAATCAATTTAAAGATTTTACAGTTGTTGAATGATCGTGGAAAGGTTGTACAGGAAATTAATAAGTTGAGAGAAGTACAAGGTGTAAAGCGGTTTGATCCTGTGCGTGAACGTAAAATGCTCGATATGATTTCAGAGAATAACAATGGGCCATTTGAAACGGCTACACTTCAACACATTTTTAAGCAAGTGTTCCAAATGAGCCTTGAGCTGCAGGAAGACGACAATCGAAAGGCACTTCTTGTGTCTCGTAAGAAGAAACCTGAGGATACAATTGTTGAAATCAACGGTGAGAAGATTGGTGACGGTCAGGTTCATTTCATTATGGGACCATGCGCAGTGGAAAGCTATGAGCAGGTAAGGGCCGTTGGGCAGGCGTTGCAGAAGCAGGGATTAAAGCTGATGCGAGGTGGTGCCTTCAAGCCTCGTACATCTCCGTATGACTTTCAAGGACTTGGTGTGGAGGGCTTGAAAATTCTCCGACAGGTCGGTGATGAATGTGGTCTTGCCATCGTAAGCGAGATTTTAAATCCAAAGGATATTGAAATGGCCTTGGATTATGTCGATGTGATTCAAATTGGTGCGCGCAATATGCAAAACTTTGATTTGTTGAGAGCTGCGGGTGATGTGAAGAAGCCAATCCTATTAAAGCGAGGTCTTTCTGCTACGATTGAGGAGTTTATTTACGCAGCTGAGTACATTATTGCGCAAGGCAATGGTGAAATCATTCTTTGTGAGCGCGGTATTCGTACATATGAGCGTGCAACGCGAAATACGCTTGATATTTCCGCTGTACCAATTTTGAAAAAGGAAACGCATTTACCTGTTGTAGTTGATGTTACACATTCGACAGGACGCAGGGACTTGCTGCTTCCGACAGCAAAGGCGGCAATCGCAATTGGCGCGGATGCTGTTATGGCAGAGGTGCATCCAGATCCAGCCGTGGCATTGTCTGATTCTGCTCAACAAATGAATATCCCGCAGTTCAATTCATTTATGGATGAACTAAAGGCATTTAAAAATATAAATGTGCGAACTGGGAAAGCATAAGAGACACCGTTTAGCAGCAACGAGGAGCTTATTTAACTGCGAAGGCTGTAGATATTTTTGCGCTTTCTTCAAAAAGGCCAAGGGATAGTTGGATGTGATTCAGCTATTCCTCGGCTTTTTGTATTTTACACTGTAGGAAAGTGTAAATTTCCAGCTGGAAGTCATTCGACATAGTTAGGAATACAGTGTAGGTGCAACTATGCCTCTGTCTTCGCTAATCGACGAGTTTTCTCTATTACGAAGGATGACAATCTTCCTTTTGGTGAAATTGCACAAAAAAGAATGGATGTTTTTGTTGTTTTTTATACTTTTTACGTAATATTTAAGAATTTTTTTTGTACATTTGAGGGAAAATATTGTCTGAATAAGTATTTATATCGTATGATTAAAAATGTATGTATAATATTTTTAGTATTTTTAAATACATCTCATTATGTAAACGGATAAAGAACAATCTTACATAGAGCAAGTTTATAAAAGGAGCGTATGACCTGATGAATGTTACAATATATGATGTAGCACGTGAAGCAAATGTATCCATGGCAACTGTTTCCCGCGTTGTAAATGGCAACCCTAATGTGAAACCTACGACAAGAAAGAAAGTGCTTGAAGCAATTGATCGTCTTGGATACCGTCCAAATGCAGTAGCAAGAGGATTGGCGAGCAAGAGAACAACAACAGTCGGCGTAATTATTCCTGATATTTCTAATATTTTTTATGCTGAGCTGGCACGCGGTATTGAAGATATTGCAACGATGTATAAATACAATATCATTTTAAGTAACTCTGACCAAAACAAGGAAAAAGAGATGCACTTGTTAAATACGATGCTTGGAAAGCAAGTAGATGGCATTGTATTTATGGGTGAAAACATCACAAAGGAGCATGTAGAAGAGTTTGAAAAATCACCGGTACCTATCGTACTTGCTGCTTCCTTTGATGGAGAAAACACCACGCCATCCGTAAACATTGATTATGAGCAGGCAGCTTATGATGCAATTAAGCATCTTCTTGATAAAGGACATACTCGAATTGGTTTTGTTTCCGGCCCATACGCAGAAGCGGCCCTTAACCATAAAAAGCAGCTCGGGTACCAAAAGGCGCTTGTAGAGGCTGGTATTCCTTATGATGAAGCGCTTGTAGCCGAGGGAGATTACACATATGACTCCGGAATGGAGGCATATGAGAAACTAGCGGAGCTTGAAAACAAGCCAACAGCTGTATTTGTATCTTCGGATGAAATGGCACTTGGCGTTATTCATGCAGCACAGGACCAAGGCGTTCATATCCCTAGTGAATTAGAAGTAATCGGTTTTGATAATACACGTCTTGCAACAATGGTGCGTCCGCAATTAACAACTGTCGTACAGCCAATGTATGATATTGGTGCAGTTGCGATGCGTTTGCTCACTAAGTATATGAACAAGGAATCGGTCGGGGATCATACTGTAATCCTGCCACACCGTATCCAGTTCCGTAACTCTACAAAGGAATAAGAAAGAACAATCGCCGATTGGCGAGATGTTAGGCGAAGGCAGAGACAGAGTTGCACTTACATTTTAGCATTAAATTTTCTTACTGCGTCGAATTTGCTTTAGCTGGAAATTTATTATTTCTTTAAAGTGTAAATAAGCGGATGCAAGTAAAACTGCATCCGCTTTTCTTAGTTACATAATCATATTCTTCAGGTTTGTTCGGAGAGGCTCGAGACATTTAGTTAAGGAGAGATAGTTTTTTTCTTCGATTTCCTTTCTGCGTGGAATGGACTTGTACATATTCTCTAAGTCCTCCCAATGTAAGGGAAGTTGTACAGGCGCTTGTTTTTTCCATGTTTCTATCCACTGGGGCGGCAACGGTCCTGATGCAGCATTGCGCATATGATTCATTTCAAGCCATATGAGCGACCATGCACGAGGGACAACACGCCAGATATCGTATCCCCCGCCTCCTACCGCAATCCAACGCCCATTGCAGTATTCGTGAGCAATTTCGTGAGCGATTTTTGGAATTTCCCGATAGACATTCATGGTAGTGCAAAGATGGGTAAGAGGATCATAATAATGGGCGTCTACCCCGTTTTGCGTGAGAATAACGTCTGGCTCAAAGTAGGCTGCTACTTCCCGAATTAACGTACGATAGGTGTAAAGAAAGGAGTCATCCTCCGTAAACGCGTCTAAAGGAACATTGAAGGAATACCCATAGCCTGCACCTTTCCCGTGCTCATGGACATCTCCTGTTCCCGGAAATAAATATCGACCTGTTTCGTGGATAGACACAGTACAAACATTTTGATCATCGTAAAACGATGCTTGCACACCATCGCCGTGATGGGCATCTGTATCAATGTACATGATGCGCATTCTATATTTCTTCTGTATATATTTAATGGCGATAGCGCTGTCATTGTAAATACAGAAACCAGAGGCTTTATTATGAAAGCCATGATGCAGTCCTCCACCTAAATTTAAGGCGTGTTCTGCTTTTCCCTCTAATACATAATCTACAGCAGTTAATGTTCCTCCCACTAACAGTGCGCTTGCTTCATGCATGCCTGCAAACATGGGCACATCATCGGTGCCGAGTCCATATTGCAGAGCTGTTTGTTTATCGAGTTTCCCTTCTCCAGCCTTTTTCACTGCCTCTATATAGTTTTGATCATGAATGAGAGCGATTTCTTCATCAGTCGCGATACGTGGCGCAACGACTTGCTCTTCACGAATGAATCCCCCTTTTTGCAGTAAATCATAGGAGAGTTTTACACGTAACTGGTTAAATGGGTGTTCAGGGCTAAATCGATAGGTCTGAAACGCATCGGAGTAAACAAAGATATTCTTCATGACGATGTTCCCATCAACTCGGGCCATAGTACCTCGCAGCCTTTCTTGTGTAAATACTCGATGATGTTTAGGGGATGCATTGTTTCAGCTGTGCTTGTCGAGCGGAGCGTTGCAGATGTTGTATTCATAGTTTCTTCGACTATCATAGATTTTCCCCCTCTAGTACATAAAACGATTTTGAAAACGAATTCTGTCAAACATTTCAATTGATTGCTGGTTAACACGTTTTCCGATTCGTACCATTAAGCAATTAGCTGGATGTGAGCAAATTTCAGGGTCATCCGTTGCCATCCAAATAAGCCCGCCAGCGTTCATCATTTTCTCCATCACCTTTCTATACTCCCACACATTTAAGCCTGTTCCTTTTAAATCCCAGTGCCAATAATATTCGGTTGTAATAATAACGTAGTCTTCCATGTAATCGTCCATCATGGAGACTTGGAGCATATTTTGACCGGCATGATATCCGCGAAACTCCGGAATTACTTCGATGGCTCCCAATTCTATTAAATTGTCCATGTTTGACTCTGACCAACGTTCAAGAGGGTCGGGATACAAATATGTGACATACCCTACAATCGTATGTTCATGCCGTGCGATAATAACACGTGCTTCCGGTAGGGTTGAAATTTCAATGATGGCTTGGTGCTGTTGATGTGCAGGGCGAAATGCCTTTAGATCCTCGTGAAATTCACAATTCTCTAAAGTAAGAACAGGGACTGGTCCTTCTATGATGAGGTTACCTTTTGGGGTCTGTAACGTTTGTGAATGATACACCTTGTTGTGAATCAATTAATCTCACCACCTTTTTGGAGAGCAAACAAACAATCTAAATGTATCTCCTTTTCATAGTAGCGTAAAAAAACCTTGAAGTGAACTATAAATATCATCAGAATTTTGTAAAATATTCTGATAGAATCCAGATGATTGTAAAAAAATATAAAATTTTGCAATAAAATACTGAAAATTTTAAATAGTTTATATTATAATAAGCATTAGATTCCATAACGAAGGGGGATTTAACAATGAAGGTGGAAGCGCTTCCTATAATGAACGGAGATAGCAATTTACTTAGTTATGAAGACACGTATAGCAGCTTTGATTGGGTAGAGGCAGAGAAGAATTTTTCTTGGTACGAAACGGGACAAGTAAATATGGCGTATGAAGCAATTGATAAACATGCCGCATCCCACCGGAAAAATAAGATTGCCCTTTACTATCAAGATGCGAATCGTAAGGAAAAATACACATTTAAGGAAATGATGGAGCAATCCAATAAAGCTGGAAACGTGTTAAAAACTTACGGCGAGATCGAAAAAGGTGACCGTGTTTTTATCTTTATGCCTCGTTCTCCGGAATTGTATTTTACAGTGCTCGGCGCGATTAAACTCGGTGCAATTGTTGGACCATTATTTGAAGCCTTTATGGAGGTAGCTGTACGCGACCGCTTAGAGGACAGCGAAGCAAAGGTGCTTATTACGACACCAGAGCTTCTTTCGCGTGTTCCGCTTAATGATCTTCCTGCGTTAAAAACTGTATTTGTTATAGGTGACAACATAGAAGAAGGCGGTAAAATTATCGCGTTCAACCCACTATTCGAACAAGCCTCTAAAAAGCTCGACATCACATGGCTCAGCCGTGAAGATGGTTTAATTCTTCATTATACGTCTGGATCTACTGGAAAGCCGAAAGGTGTTCTTCACGTACAAAATGCAATGATTCAACATTATCAAACAGCAAAATGGGTTCTTGATTTAAAAGAAGATGATGTATACTGGTGTACTGCTGACCCAGGCTGGGTAACCGGAACATCCTACGGTATTTTTGGCCCTTGGCTAACAGGAACATCCAATGTTATTTTAGGCGGACGTTTCAGCCCTGACACATGGTATGAAACGCTTCAGGAGTACGGTGTAACCGTATGGTACAGCGCACCGACCGCATTTCGTATGCTAATGGGTGCCGGCGAAGATGTGATTAAAAAATATGATTTATCCTCTCTTCGTCATATTTTAAGTGTAGGTGAGCCGTTAAATCCCGAGGTTGTACGCTGGGGCGTTAAAGTATTTAGTCTTCGGATTCATGATACGTGGTGGATGACAGAAACGGGTGCGCAGCTAATTTGCAACTATCCGTGTATGGAAATTCGTCCGGGCTCCATGGGTAAGCCGATACCAGGTGTACAAGCTGCTATTGTCGACAATGAAGGCAAAGAAGTTCCGCCGTATACAATGGGGAATCTCGCAATTAAGAGTGGCTGGCCGTCTATGATGCGGGCTGTCTGGAATAACCCTGCGAAATATGAATCCTATTTCATGCCAGGTGATTGGTATGTATCAGGTGATTCTGCTTATATGGACGAGGATGGATATTTTTGGTTCCAAGGCCGCATAGATGATGTAATTATGACAGCCGGAGAACGTGTAGGTCCGTTTGAGGTTGAAAGCAAGCTTGTTGAGCATCCGGCTGTTGCTGAAGCTGGTGTGATCGGTATCCCTGACCCGGTTCGCGGCGAAATTATTAAGGCGTTTATCGCGCTTCGCACAGGCTATGAGCCTTCTGAGGAGCTTATCGAGGACATTCGATTGTTTGTGAAGAAAGGACTAGCTGCTCACGCGGCTCCGCGTCAAATTGAATTCCGTGATAAGCTGCCGAAGACGCGCAGCGGTAAAATTATGCGCCGTGTTTTGAAGGCTTGGGAGCTAAACTTGCCAACAGGTGACCTCTCTACCTTAGAAGATTGATCGTACTGTGAATAAGCCAAGTCTGAACGTTTTGTTCGGCTTGGTTTTTCTTACGCTTTAAAAAAATATAAATTTCTAGCCAGGAGGCTATTTGCCAAGTTTTCTTTTAATACTGTAGAAAGCTGCATTTGACATGATACCGCTATCAATGGTATAAAGAAAGTAAATCATGAATATTTGCGCGTTGAAAGGATTTAGTAGCAATCATTTCCCTGTCACAGAGAGCTGATGGTTGGTGTGAATCAGCACATAAATGATTACGAATTACACCCTGGAGCATTCTTCTTCGATTGAGTATTATTTTCAAGAGGGGAAGGACGGCACGAGCCGTTATCAAAATGGAGCGGTGACAATATGTCACAACTAGGGTGGTACCGCGATTATATATTCAATCGTCCCTTCTTTATTAAGAAGGGGCGATTTTTTTTATACTTTAAGAAATTATAAATTTCCAGCTAAGAAGCTATCCGGGATAGTAGGAATTTTTAAGGCTAAAGTATAAGCGCAACTAGGCGATTGCCAAGTTTTCTTTATTTGAATGGAGGAGAGAAGATAATGGATATTTTACAGGACTTAGAGTTTCGAGGATTGATTAACCAACAGACAGATGCGGAAGGACTGCGTGAGTTATTAAACAAAGAAGTGGTAAAGCTGTATTGCGGTTTTGACCCGACAGCAGATAGTCTGCATATCGGTCATATGCTGCCTATTCTCATTTTACGCCGCTTTCAGCAGGCTGGACATCAGCCAATTGCGCTTGTCGGCGGCGGCACGGGTTTAATTGGTGACCCGAGTGGAAAGAAGGCAGAGCGTCAGCTTAATGAAAAAGAAACAGTAGCAATGTTCAGTCAGCGTATTAAGGAGCAGTTATCCTGTTTCTTGGATTTTGAAAAAGAAGAGAATCCAGCAACTGTTGCCAACAACTATGATTGGATTGGTAAGCTTGATGTTATTACGTTCCTGCGTGATATCGGGAAGAACTTTGGATTAAACTATATGCTTGCGAAGGAATCTGTCTCTGCTCGTTTAGAAACAGGTATTTCCTTTACAGAGTTTAGTTACATGATTTTACAATCTTATGACTTTTTAAATTTATACCAAACACATGGCTGTAGACTGCAAGTTGGCGGCAGTGATCAATGGGGCAATATTACAGCCGGAATGGAATTAATTCGTAAGTCAGAGGAAGATGCAAAGGTATTTGGTTTAACAGTACCGCTTGTGACAAAATCAGACGGTACAAAATTCGGTAAAACTGAAGGCGGAGCGATTTGGCTTGATCCAGAAAAAACAACGCCATATGAGTTCTACCAATTTTGGATTAACACGGATGACCGTGACGTTGTAAAATACTTAAAATACTTTACGTTCCTGTCTCATGATGAAATTAACGAATTAGAAAAACAAATGCAAGAAGCACCAGAGCAGCGTGCGGCACAAAAGGCATTAGGAGCAGAGATGACGAAGCTTGTGCACGGTGAAGCTGCATTAGAGCAAGCAATCAAAATTTCGGCGGCACTATTCAGCGGATCTGTAGCAGAACTTACAGCGGAGGAAATTCAGCAGGGCTTTAAGGATGTTCCATCTTACGAGCATACAGGGGAAGAGATTTCTTTAGTTGATTTGCTTGTTGCAAGTAAAATTGTTTCTTCTAAGCGCCAGGCACGTGAAGATGTAGCGAACGGTGCTGTATCAGTAAATGGAGTACGTGAACAGGATGTAAACCGTATCATTACGGCCGCAGACCGAATCGAAGGACAATTTACAATTATTCGCCGTGGTAAAAAGAAATATTTCTTGATTAAGTACTAACAATAATAAAGGCGTAAGATTTTCTTACGCCTTTTATTTATTAGAGGGGAGAGAGTGGTAAACATGCAACATTGGTTTCAGAAGTACGTATTCAATCCAGATAAGCTCGTAGCATTTGGCGGGGCGATTGTGGAGATTATCTTTATTTTTGTTGCAGCCCGCATTTTCTTATATTTTGCCAACATGACTGTAGAGAAAATGTTTAAGATTCGTTTAAAAGGACCATTACGTCAAAGTGAGAGGCGGGAAACGACGCTTGTTAAGCTTTGCCAAAATATCCTCACTTATGCTACGTATTTTATTGCGATTATTACTGCAATCAAAGCTCTCGGCGTTGATATCACAGCATTGCTGGCAGGGGTCAGTATTGCCGGGCTTGCGATTGGCTTTGGTGCACAAAATTTAGTAAAGGACATTGTAACGGGTTTCTTAATTATTTTCGAGGATCAATTCTCTGTTGGGGATCAGGTGAAAATCAATGATGTAGGCGGAACGGTAGAAGAGGTTGGATTACGTACGACAAAGATGAAGGCTTTAGATGGGGAGATCTATTTCTTCCCAAACAGCTCAATCACAAAGGTGGCAAACTATACATTGGGCGGAAGAGAGCTAGAGAAGGATAGTGCAGCTCCGGCAGCTCCGGCAGCTCCGGCAGCTCCGGCAACTCCGGCGGCAACTCCAATGCCATCTCCCGCACAGCCTGCGGCGGTTCAGGCGCCTATCAAGCCTCTGGAGGCAGAAGCATCTCAAAAAGGGAACGATGGGGTGGAAAAGCAAGGAGAAGCCTAGATGAAGGAAGGAGAATCTCTGGCTAAGCAAGGCGGGGTATCCTAATCGAGAACAAGCCGATGCAGCTGCATCGGCTTGTTCTCCTTTCCCTCATAGGAAAGGAGCGTTAGCGAGCAGTGCAATGGAAGAAAAGATTGAAACAATATAAAATAAGGCCTATTATTAACGTTATAAAATTTTACTAGACTAGGAGCTGCCAATATGAAAAATCTCGTCTTTCTCATTCTCCAACTTCTCGGCTTATGGCTCCTCAATGAAGCGGGTTATTGGATTGTAGAAACTCTTCAGCTTCCTCTTCCAGGGAATGTAATGGGGATGCTGCTTCTTTTTGCTTTGCTGGCAACTAAAACCGTTCCATTACGCTGGATCGAGCAGGCTTCTGGGCTACTGATTAAGCATCTTGCGTTTTTCTTCATCCCAATTGCGGTTGGACTTATGAATTTTGGAAGTCTTTTTTTACAAAACGGCGTTGCTTTAATTACAGCTATAATAGGAAGTGCTGCCATTGGGGTACTTATTACAGGAGCCACATCTCAAAAGCTGGCGTCAAAAAAAGGGGAGAGTGCTGATGAACAACATCGTAACGCTATGTAGCATCATCCTCACTGTTGGCGCATATCTTATTTCACGCCAAGCCGCAAGGAGATATCCATCTCCATTTACAACACCCGTTTTCTTCAGTACAACGATTATTATAATCATACTGCTTCTTAGCAATGTGACATATGCTGAATATGAGCCTGCCAAGGAAATTATGACATTTTTACTTGGCCCTGCGACAGTCGCTTTAGCGGTTCCTCTTTATAAAAACAAAAATATAATTCTAAAAAACTTAGCTCCTGCCGGAATAGGATTAGTCGTTGGATCTTTTGCCACAATACTATCGGCTGTGTTGATAGCCAAACTGTTCCATTTATCTGAAACAATCCTTGCCTCCATTAGCGTAAAATCTGTAACAGTTCCAGTTGCAATCGAGGTGGCAAAAATCATTGGCGGCGATCCTGCTTTAACGGCTGCCTTTGTTGTTGGTACAGGTGTTTCAGGCACAATGATTGGACCATGGCTCATGAATAAGACCGGAATTTCTCATCCATTATCAAGAGGCCTGTCTTTAGGGACAATCTCACATGGACAAGGTACAGCCGGTGCAGCGAGTGAAGGAGAATTGCAAGGAGCAATAGCGGGCGTTGCGATGGGGATTGCCGCCATTTTCACTTCTATTGTTGCGCCGTTTCTTGTTCCATTTCTATACTAAATAATAGACAAAGTTATTTAGTTGCCTTTGCTGATTTGTTGCTAGGGATAAAAATAAAGCCAAAATAAAAAATACCGACACGTAAGTGTCGGTATTTTTGTTATTAACGAGAGTAGAACTCTACGATTAATGCTTCGTTGATTTCAGCTGCTAATTCAGAACGCTCTGGTAAGCGAGTGAATGTAGCTTCTAACTTGTCAGCATCGAAAGTTAGGTATTCAGGAACGAAGTTGTTTACTTCTACAGCTTCCTTAACAACAGCTAGGTTAAGGGATTTTTCACGTAAGCCGATTGTTTGACCTGGTTTTACGCGGAAAGACGGGATGTCTACGCGAGCACCGTCAACAGTAACGTGACCGTGGTTTACTAATTGGCGAGCTGCACGACGAGTGCGAGCAAGACCCATACGGTAAACTAGGTTGTCTAAACGGGATTCAAGAAGAATCATGAAGTTTTCACCGTGTTTACCAGACTGTTTGCCAGCGATATCAAATGTGCGGCGGAATTGACGCTCATTTACGCCGTACATATGGCGAAGTTTTTGTTTCTCTTGTAATTGTAAACCGTACTCAGACAATTTTTTACGTTGACCTGGACCGTGTGGACCTGGTGCGTAAGGGCGTTTTTCTAATTCTTTACCTGTGCCGCTTAGAGAGATTCCAAGACGACGAGAAAGTTTCCAAGATGGACCTGTATAACGAGCCATGAATAGCTCCTCCTTCAATGTTTTTATTTTACGTAAAATAAAAACAGACGTGAGACTTCCGTCTATGCGCATTTTATTTTCATGTACCATCGCTCCAGCAGCAGGGAGTTACACGATACACCTCCTTGGAGGAATAAAATACAAACATAAATATATTCTCAAAGGCTGCCTTTTTATTTTACACAAACGCTATTATATCTTTTTCTGTAAATAGAGTCAAGGCAGTTTCTCTGCACTTTAAGAAAGTATAAATTTCCAGCTAGAGGCGAATGCGGTGTAGCAGGAAATTTTAGAAGAAATAAGCGCGTGTTTATAGGTACTATAACTGTTGTTACAGACCTTTCACTAACGACTGTGCGAATTTCTCTAAATATGTTTGGTCCAGCTCGTCAAAACGATTTTTGCTAGGGCTGTCGATATCAAGTACACCAATCACTTCACCAGCTTTAATTAACGGCACGACGATTTCGGAATTTGAAGCTGCGTCGCAGGCGATATGACCAGGAAATTGGTGTACGTCCGGTACGAGCTGCGTTGTTTTCGTTGCTGCAGCTGTTCCGCAGACCCCCCTGCCAAATGGAATACGTACGCAAGCAGGAAGGCCTTGGAAAGGGCCGAGCACAAGCTCATTACCCTCTGTTACATAAAAGCCGACCCAGTTAATATCTTGAAGAAATTGATGCAAGAGGGCAGAAGCGTTGGCCATGTTGGCTACTGCGTTCGTCTCTCCTTCAATTAATGCTTCTAATTGTCGAATCAATGTGTCGTAATTTTTTTCTCGTGATCCGCTGTATGTCTCTGTATGAAACATCAAAATGTCTCCCTTCGTCACGGAATGTGTAGAGTCTTGGCAAAAAGCGTGTATTTTGCCTTAACTTTGTCGATAGAAAGTTAAAGGAATTTGTCTTAAAAGTCAAGAAGTTAGATGCAGAGAGTGTCGACGAAAGGGTGGATTGACGTGACACAGACGAATACAAAGAAGAAGATTATCGATGCGGCGATTATTTTGTTCAATACGAAAGGCTATGATGGGACTACAGTAAGAGAGATTGCCAAGGAAGCAAATGTGAATGCGGCAAATATTTCTTATTATTTTTCGGGAAAGCAAGGGCTATTGGAGTATATAGTCACCAGCTTTTTGGAAGAGTATATCCGTATTTTGGAAAGTGCATTTACGCAAGATGGTTTATCGCCAAAGGAGATGCTGCTTGTTATTGTCCGCCAAATTCTTCATTATCAGTCAAATCACCGTCAGCTCACCCGCTTCTTTTATCGTGAAATTTCTTTAGATAGCATGCTAATTCGAGAGATTATGACAACATATTTAGTAAGAGAAAAATATTATTTCCAAACGATCATTCATAAGGGGACTCAGCAGGGCGAATTTCAAAAGGTTTCGTTTCCTGTATTTATGGTGCAGCTAAAAGGGATGCTGCAAAGTCCATATTTACATGCGCAATATATTGCGGAGGTACTGTACGCGTTTCCGGCGGAGCCCTATTTTGCAGATCGTTATGCAAAGGAGGTTGAAAGCTGGTTAACTCATGCACTGTACAAACCATCAATAGCGCCAATGCCCGCAGCCGCTCAGTTTTAATGAAAGTGTAAATGCCACCCGATTATTCTACAGAAGGAAGGGTCAACCAAAATGCTGGAATCCTCCCTGTGCTTTTAAGGAAAGGGGCGATGTAAAAGCGGCTTTGCTGCTCTTACATTCGGCTCTTTTTTACACTTTAAGAAAGTATAAATTTTTTAGCAGGAAGCCTATTCGACGTAGCAAGAAATTTTAGGAACAAAGTGTAAGTGCAACTACGCCTCTGTCTTCGCCCAAGAGCAGGGCTCGCCAATCGGTGAGTCTCTTTTTAAAGTTTATGTAAGAAACGAATCAACAGGCTTGTACAGCGAAAGATGAATCCTGAAAAAAATATAAAAAATGAGGTCAAAAACAGTATATAACATGGTATCATTAGTACATTGACATTTTCCAAGTATTGATACATATAGACAAGAAGTATCCTTGATTTCGAACTAGGATAAAAATTGCATCGCAGGGCCGTTTTAGTTATTTTGGCAATAGTTATTAAGGAAGTCCTCATACAAGAGATAAGAGCAAAAGGGGAGGAAAATGGATGGGTTCTATCCTGACGATCATTATCACTGTAGTGAGCTTTATCCTTATACTGCTTACGATAGAGCTTGTGATAAGAAATCGTTTACATAAAGATTTGCAAGAATGTAAGCAGTATAAGCAAGAATTGAAAGAAAAGCCGATAGCCGATGAACTGAAAAAGGTAAAAGATTTGAATATAACCGGTCAAACAGAGGCGTTTTTTGAGAAATGGCGCCATGAATGGGATGAGATTTTGACCGTAACGATTCCTGAGGCGGAACGAAAGCTGCAGAAGGCTGAGAGCCATGCAGCCCAATTTTCTTTTAGAAAGGGTCGTGCTGTGCTCAATGAAGCTCTTGGCTTGCTGGAGGAGGCAGATCAGCGGACGGATGAAATTTTACAGGAGTTACATAACTTGCTTGAAAGCCAGCAGAAAAATAGCAATCAAATCGAACAGCTTCGTGAGGCCTACCGGGAGATGAAAAAAAATGTTCTCGCGTATCGCCACATGTTCAGTCTAGCAGAATATAAACTAGAGGAGCTGTTAGATGAAGCTTTGCAGAAGTTTCAAACCTTTGAAGAAGAGACCAGCAAAGGGAACTATTTGGAGGCGCGTGACATTGTGCTGGGCCTGGAGGAAAGTATTTCGTATATGCAGTTTTTAATCACTGAGATTCCAGATTTACAAGTTGAATGTCAATCAGCGCTTCCTGGTCAATTGGCCGATTTGCTTAGTGGGTATGAGGAGATGAGCAGACAAGGATATATGCTGGAGCATCTTGAAATTCCGAGGGAAGTACAGGAACTGAGAGAAGAGCTGCAAAAGTGTACTATAGATCTTCAAAATGTGGAAATTGTGAAAGTGCAGGAGCGTATCGCCTTTTTAAAGGAGAAGCTGGATACATTATATGACCAATTGGAGGCGGAGGTTACGTCCAAGCATTATGTCGATCAGGAATCATACATTTTGCATGATATGCTGGAGGATGTGCGCGAAAAGGCAGTAGAGACGAAGGAAGAAACCCAATTCGTAAAGCAAAGCTACGAATTAAGAGATGAAGATGTAGAGATGCAAAAATATATTGAAAAGCAGATCAATGTGTTGCTCAAACGATATGACGCACTGCATCTTCGGATTGCAAAGCAGGATATTGCATTTTCTGTCATTCGTGAGGAAATTGAGGATATTCATGAGCAAGTAGAGGCGGTTAAACGTGCACATCAACACTATAAAGAAATGCTGCAAACGCTGCGAAAAGAAGAATTTCAGGCGCGTGAAGCGTTACAGCGTATGCGCGGCACGATGGTGGAAACGAAACGTCTTTTGCAGCGATCGAATCTGCCAGGTTTGCCGGAGAATTTCTTAGGCGATGTGCAGCAGGCGCAGCTTTCTGTGCAGAGGGTATACGAGCAGCTAGAGCACAAGCCTCTAAATATGAAGGTAGTAAATGGAGCTTTGGAAGAAGCGCTTTCTCTTGTGAATAGTACTTATGCAGATACAGCTGCGCTCATTGAAAAAGCCTGCTTGGTAGAAAAGGTGATTCAATATGGAAACCGTTATCGAAGCCAGGATATGCGTATTGCAGAGGAATTAGAACAGGCAGAGAAACGTTTTCGACAATTTGAATATGAAGCAGCGCTTGAGCAGGCAGCTGGACTATTAGAGCAATTGGAGCCGGGTGTGGTCCAAAAGATTGAGGAGTTCATCAAAACAGAGTAATATACAAAAAGGTATGTGAAACAGACCGTCACGGCAATCCTTTATGTTATAGGATTTTGCATGACGGTCTATTTCGCGAGGTGGTTCAATGGGATCACCTCCTTTTGTTTTGGATAGATAGGAAAGGTTCGTGCAAGCTGTCTAGCTCCTGCGGCTGCTTTTCGAGCCTCCCATGTATGCCCTCTTGATGGGCGACCAAAACTAAATGTAGAGCAGGACGGAATCATCTGTTCTTAGTAAGTGTATAGCTGGTTGTGTAACCGTATGGAAAACAGCAAGAGATGCCGCACACAGCCTGTAAAATGAATTAGGGGGAAGCTTTAATGATTTATCTAGATAATAGCGCTACGACAAAGCCGTATGATGATGTGCTGCAGTCTTATATAACGGTTGCGCAAAAATATTTTGGCAATCCGTCCTCTCTTCATGCGCTCGGGGGGGAAGCGGAGCGGCTGCTATCGCAATCTCGTTCTGTTATCGCGGGATTACTTGGTGTAAAGCATACAGAAATCATCTTTACATCTGGTGGCACGGAGGGGAATAATCTAGCAATTAAAGGAACGGCAATTGCACTTCGTTCCCGCGGACGCCACATTATTACGACAGCTGTAGAACATGCATCTGTGTTCGAGGCGTTTAAGCAATTAGAGACGCTCGGCTTTGAAGTAACATATGTGCCTGTTGATGAAAATGGAGTTGTTTCAGCCCAGAGCATTGGGCAGGCATTGCGTCATGATACCATTCTTGTATCCATTATACATGTTAATAATGAAACAGGAGCCGTGCAGCCAATTGCAGAAATCGGCAGGCTGTTGCGTAAACACCCAAAGGTGCGCTTTCATACAGACCATGTGCAAGGTGTTGGAAAAGTCCCTCTGTCTTTTTATGACGCAAATATTGATCTTTGCACGATCTCTGGGCACAAATTCCATGGAGTGAAGGGAACAGGGATTTTATATGTGAGGGAGGGCGTGACGCTTGATCCGATTTTATCAGGCGGACAGCAGGAGAGCCAGTATCGAGCTGGAACGGAGAATTTGCCTGGCATTGTTGCGATGGCAAAGGCATTGCGTATGACGCTTGAAAAGCAGGAGAACAAAATACGGCATCTGAATGAAATGAAGCAGGCATTGCTTTCTTTTTTTGGCAGCATGCCAAATGTTATATTGAATACACCTAACGTTTCAGCCCCCCATATTGTGAATGTTTCCTTTCCAGGTTTAAAGCCAGAAGTAATTGTGCATGCGCTTGAGGAACGAGATGTATTTGTATCGACAAAGTCTGCTTGTTCATCAAAGGCAAAGGAAGTGAGTCATGTTTTGCTTGAGATGGGGAGAGGGCGCGAGGCGGCAGAAAGTGCGATTCGGATTAGTTTATCTGCAGAAAATATTATGTCTGAAATTCAGCAGTTTCAACAGATTGTACAAGAAGTGATTCCAAAATTATATGAAGTGACGAGGTAAAGAAATGAAGTATGATTATTTATTGATTCGCTATGGCGGAGAACTGACGACAAAAGGGAAAAATCGTTCGAAATTTGTTAGCATTCTAAAGGAAAATATTAAATACAGACTTAAGAAGTTTACAAACTTGCAGTATGAGGCAACGCGGGACCGTATGTATATTCAATTGAACGGAGAAGACCATGAAGCAGTTGCAGAACGACTGAAGGATGTGTTTGGCATTCACTCCTTTAGCCTATCCTTAAAAGTGGAAACCGAGCTTGAGGCAATGAAGCAGGGCGCTCTTGCTGCGTTTTTAGAAGTCAAGAAGGACGTGCGTACTTTTAAAGTGTCTGTGCACCGTGCGTATAAGCAATTTCCTCTGCAAACAAATGAATTGAACCGTGAAATTGGCGGATACGTTTTACAAAATACGGACAATATTACAGTGGATGTTCATACTCCTGATGTAAATGTGCGCGTGGAAGTTCGTCCTGATTTTACGTATATCATGTGCGATGAGCAAGCGGGAGCAGGCGGTTTGCCAGTCGGTGCTGGCGGTAAGGTTATGCTTCTTTTGTCAGGGGGCATTGATAGCCCGGTAGCAGGGTATTTGGCGATGAAGCGTGGTGTAACGCTTGAAGCCATTCACTTTCATAGTCCGCCGTTTACGAGCGAACGGGCAAAGCAAAAGGTTATTGATTTGACGCAAGAGCTTACGAAGTATTGCAGAAGAATTAGCTTGCATGTCGTTCCTTTTACGGAATTGCAAAAGGCTATTCATAAGCAAATTCCTGATAGCTATACGATGACCGTGATGAGACGGATGATGTTGCGTATTGCAGAGCGTATTGCACAGCAGCGCGGTGCATTGGCACTTGTGACAGGGGAGAGTCTTGGGCAGGTGGCAAGCCAAACGCTCGACAGCATGCATACGATTAATGAGGTTACGAATTATCCTATTCTTCGTCCGCTTATTACAATGGATAAATTGGAAATTATGAAGATTGCAAATCATATTGACACTTATAATATTTCAATCCTTCCTTATGAGGATTGCTGCACAATCTTTACGCCGCCGAATCCTTCTACGAAGCCAAAACGCGAGAAAGCGAGCCGATTTGAAGGGTTTGGGGATTTTGAACCATTGCTGCAGGAAGCAATCGAACAAACAGAAACGATACTTATACAGGCAGCAGAGGATAAAGTGGTCGAGGAATTTAAAGAACTCTTTTAAAACCATAAATTACCAATATATTTTTTGAATGAAGTTATGTGTTTTTTCACATTCTATACTCACAAGGAGGTGAAATACACATGGCAAACAACAACAGCAGCAACCAATTGCTAGTTGCAGGCGTTCAATCTGCATTAGACCAAATGAAATACGAAATCGCGCAAGAGTTTGGCGTACAGCTTGGTGCTGACGCTACATCTCGTGCGAACGGTTCTGTCGGTGGCGAGATTACAAAGCGTTTAGTCGCAATGGCTGAGCAACAATTAGGTGGTTTTAGTCGATAATCCTATATAATATGGCTTTGAGAGCGGGACTTCTCCACCGCTCTCTTTTATTTTTTGAACAATGCCAACATAACGAGAACAGAGAAATAGAGGTTCTTTTTAATATAATTTATAATCAATAGGGACAAGTGCTGCTCGAAAACCTCTACTATTGTTGCCAGTTCGTCAAGAAATAAACAAATTTCTGGGATGAAAGAGTGTTCAAAATATAATGTGAATTCTTTAAGGTAAGGATAGAGGCAGATGCTGCTCTTATTCCTCTTTTGCAGAAGCATACAAAAGCATTCACGGCACCGCATAAATATCCACGTAAAATAGAATTCGTCAGTACGCTTCCAAAAACAACATCTGGGAAAATTAGACGTGTAGAATTACGTCAGCGTGAACAGCGGCTATTGTCTAACTAAAAATACGTGAGAAGACAGGGGATTTCTGTTTTCTTGCGTATTTTTTTGCACTTTAAGAAAGCATAAATTTCTAGCGGGAACAAAATAGACCAAGTTTACTTTTAAATGTTTATTTCCTTTTTCTTCCGTCTATACTGGTTACGGAATGAAAGGATGAACGCGTATGACTTGGTACACTATAGTCCCTGCGATTTTGATTTTATTATGCTTAGTCATTTTCATAACGAAAATTTCCATAAATGTAATTGTTTTGTACACGCTACAAGAAAGACAAGTAACCCTTCATGTACGTGTATGGTTTATTTCCTTTACGATTGATGTATTGAAACTATTGCAAAAACGGAAGGAGAAGCAGAATACGGAGCCGAAGCAAGAGGAGGCCTTGGAGTATTCTTTATCAGAATGGCTTGAAAGAATGTCAAATTTGATAAAAAGCGTTGGAGATATCCATACTATACTTAAGGGTTTTCTCCAGAAAATCAAGGTAAAGAAGTTTTCATGGAGCTCTCATATTGGCACGGGGGATGCGGCAGCCACTGGTATACTGGCTGGACAAGTTTGGTCTGTAAAAGGAATAGCAACTGGATTGGTCAGTCATTATATGCGTGTCGTAGGGCAGCCTCAGCTGGAGGTGCATCCTGTGTTTCAAGGAACAGCGGCAGCAACTCGTCTTGAGTGCGCTGTTTCCTTTCGAAGCGGTCCAGTTATTTTTACGGCAATTAAGCTGCTGCGTTATATCAGGAAACATCGTTCTGTCTTGATTGATCAAACAGAGCAGCTGCATCAATAGAAACTGTCGGTGTGATAGATATATGGAAATAAATAGTGAAGGGAAGCTGAAGGAGGTAACAACAGTTACGGAAAAGGTACTAAAAATTACTAAATATTATTTTAGATATATTCATTAAAAGGAGGTGAATCCTGGCTACGAAACATTACTAAAAATGGATAAAATATACAAATAAGCGTTGCTATACTACGGGAACAGGATTTATAAGAAGATTACCGTGTAACTGGAACATCGTGAGGAAGGTTACGGTCATCTTGATAGAGACAGGTGACACCTGTAATAGGGAACATGAATATCCCTTATTGACTGAGCGAGAGCGGTCCTCTAGTGTACGAATCCTGTGAGGCACACGTTTCCAAAAGGAAATGCAAAACTTGTAGGTTCAATGCTTAATTGTAAATTTTGGTAAGTTTTGTGAACCAGGTCCAGATTATGGCAGAGCACCCGATTCAAAGCTTAATGACAACAGCGATGGAAAATTTAAAGGCGCTCGTCGATGTGAATACAATTATTGGAGAACCCATTCAATCTCCGGATGGCAGCGTGATTTTAACTGTTTCTAAGGTAGGCTTCGGCTTCGCAGCCGGTGGAAGTGAATTCGGTAAAGAGAGTGGAGGGAAGCGGCCCTTTGGGGGCGGCAGCGGCGGAGGTGTGTCAATTACCCCTATCGCGTTTCTTGTTGTGAACGGGAAAGGGATTAAAGTGCTTCATCTCGATGAAAATACACACTTAATTGATAAAGTAATCGATATGGCTCCACAGGCGGTCGAGAAAATACAGGATATGCTCAAGAAAAACAAACAAGAGGCGGATCAAACGCACTCTCATTAGTACAAAGGGCTGATGTCGCTTGACATCAGCTCTCTCTGTGGATTCATGAAAAAGAAACGGACTTGTAGAAGGCGGTATTTGGTCATTTTCCGACAGAAGACTCCTGCTTCAAGGACATGATGAGCATAGCTAGGGTACAGTTCAATATTTTTCGACAAATGAAAGCCTTTTTGTTGCATTCTACTTCTATTCCCACTATCATGAACACTGTACATACTTTTTGTAAAAATAAGGAGGATTTACAATGGCAAACGTTACATTTAAGGGAAATCCTGTTACATTGCTTGGCAACGAAGTAAAGGTAGGAGAGCAAGCTCCAAATTTTACAGTGTTAGCTAATGACTTGTCTCCTGTAACATTAGATACTTACAAAGGTGCAGTGAAATTGATCAGCGTAGTGCCTTCTGTAGATACAGGCGTATGTGCTGCGCAAACACGTAAATTTAACGAAGAAGCTGCAGGTCTTGACAATGTAAAGGTATTAACAGTTAGCGTGGATCTTCCATTTGCTCAAAAACGTTATTGCGCGACAGAAGGTCTTGAGAATGCTGTTACGCTTTCTGATCATCGTGATCTTTCCTTCGGTAAAGCATATGGTGTTGCAATTGAAGAACTTCGCTTATTAACTCGCGCTGTGTTCGTAATCAACAGTGAAGATCAAGTAACATATGTAGAATATGTGAGTGAAGCAACAAATCATCCAAACTATGAAGCAGCGCTTGAAGCTGCAAAAGCTGCGAAATAAGCAGTGGTACAAGTCGTGAGACCTCCCAAAAAGGGGGTCTTTTTTGTGCTGTAGGAAAGTATAAATTTCCAGCTAGAAGTAGATTTGATGCATTTGGAAATTTGGGGGATATATAGTATAAGTGCAACTACGCCTCTGTCTTCGCCCAAGGACAGGGCTCGCCAATCGGCGATTTTTCTTTTTACTGGATAAGAATGCATGCTGTGTCTGCTTTTCTCGTAATGCGCCGATACTGAATAATATGGAACAGTGTGGTACACTATGTTTGTTTTGTGATTTTTGAGAGGAGTGTAGATAATGAGTTCTAAAATAGAGGTGTTATTTTCCATTCTAGATACATCCACGAACATTTTGCGAAATGAGCTGGACTTTACATATTTAGAGGCGCTTGCTGAAGCAGGAGATAATATGTTCGAGGGGGCAGTTCTGCAGGAGGGATTGCGGCAGTCCGCCATAGAACGTCTGCAACGGGAGTATGGAAAATTCCATGAAGAAAAATATACAAGCGAAGATATTCGTAAAGCAGTTCAGTTATGCCTGTTAAAGGGAATGAAGGAAGGGATACAGGCTACGCATGAAATGACACCTGATGCAGTTGGCATGTTTGTGAGTTACTTATTTAATAAATTTACAATGGGTCAAACGGGTTTAACTGTTCTTGATCCAGCTGTTGGTACGGGAAACTTGCTGACAACCTTGTTTAATCATCGGGAGAAGGGCGTGCAAATGAATGGCTTCGGTGTAGAAGTTGATGATGTGCTGCTTCGCCTCGCTTTCATGAATGCGAATTTGCAAAAACATAACATTGAATTGTTTCATCAAGACGGCTTAGCCTCGCTTTATATCGACCCGGTTGATGCTGTCGTATGCGATTTGCCGATCGGTTATTATCCAAATGAGGAGAGAGCGAAGGAATATACGCTGCGGGCAGAAAGCGGTATGTCGTATGCGCATCATCTGTTTATAGAGCAAAGCATCAAACATACAAAAGAAGGCGGCTATTTGTTTTTCTTAATTCCAAACTTCCTGTTTACAAGTGACCAGGCACCAAAGCTGCAAGAGTTTATCCGGGAGCACTGTCATATTCAAGGAGTACTACAGCTAGCAGTTTCCATGTTTAAAAATGAAAAAAATGCAAAAAGTATATTTGTTCTCCAAAAGAAGGGGCTGGGTATACAACCGCCGAAGCAGGCGCTGCTCGTAGAACTCCCGGCATTCTCAAATCTTAAGGCTACAGAAAACATGATGTTGCAGCTCAACCAGTGGTTTTCAATGAATAAAGGTATATAACAGGTAGCAAAAATTGTATAATACAGTTAGAAAACATTGTAATTTTTTACACTATTTAAGTCAGGAATTTCGTTTTTTTATCAATCTGTAGTATAAAAAAAAATGAAGTGTTTCATTTTTTCTCTTGAAATATAGCGAGTACGGTGTTTAAATTAATAGTGTGATAAAAAATGACAAAACTTGCGAATTTTCTACATCGTTAACAAGGTATAAAGGAGCGAAAACCCAGATGACAAAAGTGATTGCCATTAATGCAGGCAGTTCATCTTTAAAATTTCAATTGTTTGAAATGCCGAGCGAGACGGTTCTAACAAAAGGATTAGTAGAACGTATTGGTTTAAACGATAGCGTATTCACGATTACAGTGAATGATGAAAAGCAAACAGATATATTAGACATTCCAAACCATGCAGTGGCTGTAAAAATGTTGCTGGAAAAATTAACTTCTACAGGGATTATCCAATCCTTAGATGAAATTGGCGGTATTGGACACCGCGTTGTACATGGCGGGGAAAAATTTAATGATTCAGTATTGCTTACAGAAGAGATTCTACAAGAAATTGAGGAATTGAGCGATTTAGCACCGTTACATAACCCTGCTAATATCGTTGGTATTAGAGCGTTTCAAGAGGTGCTTCCAAACGTGCCTGCTGTTGCAGTGTTTGATACGGCGTTTCATCAAACAATGCCGGAAGAATCATTTTTATACAGTTTGCCGTATGAGTATTATAAACAGTACGGCATCCGTAAGTACGGCTTTCACGGTACATCCCATAAGTATGTTACAGAACGCGCTGCGGCAATGCTTGGGCGTCCAATAGAGCAGCTTCGTCTTATCTCCTGTCACTTAGGAAACGGGGCAAGTATTGCGGCTGTTGAGGGTGGAAAATCTATTGACACCTCTATGGGCTTTACACCGCTTGCAGGCGTAACAATGGGGACGCGCTCTGGTAATATTGACCCGGCATTAATTCCATACATTATGGAGAAAACAGGAAAGAATGTAGAAGAAGTATTAGATGTTTTAAATAAAAAGAGCGGAATGTTAGGGATTTCCGGCTTCTCTAGTGATTTGCGCGATATTGAGCAGGAGAGCGCTGAGGGAGAATATCGTGCACAGGTAGCTCTTCGTGTGTTTGCAAGCCGTATCCATAAATATGTCGGTTCTTACGCAGCTCGTATGAAGGGCGTTGACGCTATTATCTTTACGGCAGGTATCGGAGAGAACAGTGATACTATCCGTGCTCGTGTGTTGGAAGGATTGGAATTCATGGGTGTGTACTGGGATCCAGCACGCAACAACGTACGTGGGGAAGAAACGTTTATCAGCTATCCGCATTCACCAGTTAAAGTATTGATTATTCCTACAAACGAAGAAGTAATGATTGCACGTGACGTTATGCGTAAGGCTAATGTATAAGAAAAAGGCGGGATATCCCGTCTTTTTTTTGCGCTTTAAGAAAGGATAACTTTTCGGGACATTGCCTGGATCCCAAAGGCTGCTTCTTCCCGTCGAATAGTCTCTAGCACAAAAGGGAACGGCAGTTGCAGCCATGTTCTTTAAGATAAATATGGTATAATATTAGGAATTATGTGGTAAAAAAGGATGGTGCAGGGCAAGCCTGGGCCAAGCAACGCTTTCTCAGATAAGGAGCTGATACTATGCCATTAACAGAACGGGAGCAAAAGGTTTGGAATGAAATTCAAAGCTGGGAGTACCAATTGTCGCAGCAAGAATCAACTGACTTTCAAATGCTGTATGACAAATGGATGAATGCGGCTATAAATGGAATACCGGCTAGCAAGAGGGTGGAGGCTTTTGCAAAAGCAGATCAATGGCTGTTTCATTTACATGCGTTTATTCAAAGCTCACAATCGCAGTTAGACGCAAGAGGGCGTATCTTATCAGAGGCGCGTTTATTTAATGAGCATATTGAGCACCTTGAAGAGCTTCGTACACTATCTATTGATCAGCTTATTTATATCGCAGAGCATCAAATAGCCCGTCATCGTGTCTATTCTTTCTTGCAGGGTGGGGCGACGGGAGCTGGAGGCTTCTTATTGCTTAGTGCTGATCTTCCTCTCATGCTTACTTTAAACTTGAAGGCTGTTCAGCTGATTGCAACTACGTATGGATATGATGTGAATAAACCGTCTGAGATGATGCTCGCTTTAAAGGTGTTTCATGCTGCCATCTTGCCGGCGAGATTACAGCGCTATGCTTGGCATGGATTACTAGACGAAATTAACGAGGCAGGAGATATGCCGTTTTTTTATGCAGGAGAAGATAAAATCATAGGTACAGAATCCTTTCAGGCTATTTTGAAGCAAATGCTTAAAACGTATATTATGTATATGCTTCGCCGCAAGCTCGTTCAAGGGATCCCGCTTCTCGGAATTGCGGTTGGATCGACGGTGAACTACCGATTAACCCGCACTGTCACAGAGTTTACCCACCGTTTTTATCAAATGCGGTATTTGCTTGAGAAACAAAAGTAAGCTTCTGCCCCAGCAGAAGCTTATTTTTTACATTTCGGCAACAAAGTGTAAGTTCAACTACGCCTCTGTCTTCTTTATAAATATAAATAGGAAATGATGCATAGGGAACAATGAAGATACTTACAGCTTCCTACCTTCTGTAAGCAGCATATAGTGAGAATGGAATGTGGGCGCTGATGTATTATGAGTGTGTTTTTTCGATAGATATATCTTGATGTATACGATACCACAGCCATAAATCATTAATAACAGAAGCAAGATTAGCAATTTCTGAATTTAATCTGCAGGAATTTCCAAAATCTGCTTCATGATCAAGCTGATGCTGCTTTTGGTTAATTGTTTGTTCCAGCTCTTGAATACGATCGGGAATATATCCGCGTATGCTTTCCCATTTCAGTAAGATGTGCTGCTGATCCTCCTCTGGTATTTCATCCCAGCCTTCTTGTAAATCTGGAACCTCAATGCCTAATCGTTCATCTAATATAAAATAATGTTTCATGATTTCGCCTCCGTTTACCTGTATTCTATACGAAAGGTTAGGTAAATTAGAAGGAATTGTCTGAAAAAAGAAAAGCGAAAAATAATTCTTGCGTGGTGAGCAAAAAGTTGGTAAAGTATCACTATGAATGAAAATGAATTTAGATGAATATTTATTCTTTTAATATATAGGAGGATGTCAGATGGGCAATCAAAAATTAGTGTTGGCATATTCCGGAGGCTTAGACACTTCCGTTGCAATTAAATGGTTACAACAACAAGGTTATGATGTAGTAGCGGTAGGGTTAGATGTTGGTGAAGGAAAAGACGCTGAGTTCATCAAGCAAAAAGCATTACAGGTCGGCGCAGTAGAATCTTATTCTATTGACGCAAGAAAAGAATTCGCTGAAGAGTACGTTCTTCCAGTGCTGCAAAGCCATGCATTATATGAAGAAAAATATCCGCTTGTATCGGCTTTGTCACGTCCATTAATTTCAAAAAAGCTTGTTGAGATTGCAGAGCAAGTAGGAGCGGTTGCAGTTGCTCATGGCTGCACAGGAAAAGGAAACGACCAAGTTCGTTTTGAAGTTGCTATCATGGCTTTAAATCCAGATTTAAAAGTGGTAGCTCCTGTACGTGAGTGGAGCTGGTCACGTGAAGAAGAAATCGAATACGCGAAAGAAAACAACATTCCAATTCCAATCAATTTAGATAATCCATACTCTATCGATGCAAACCTTTGGGGAAGAGCATGTGAGTGCGGCGTGTTAGAAGATCCATGGGCTGCTCCTCCAGAAGGTGCGTATGATATGACAGCGCCACTTGAAGCGACTCCAGATCAAGCGGATATTGTTGAAATCGAGTTTAAGCAAGGTGTGCCGGTTGCATTGAACGGAAAAGCATACGAGCTTCATGAGTTAATCATAGAGTTAAATGATCTTGCTGGTAAGCACGGCATTGGCCGCATTGACCATGTTGAGAATCGTCTTGTAGGTATTAAGTCCCGTGAAGTATATGAGTGCCCGGCTGCTCTTACTTTAATTAAGGCGCACAAAGAGCTAGAAGATTTAACGTTAACGAAGGATGTAGCACACTTCAAGCCAATCATCGCTCATAAATTAACAGAGCTTATCTACAATGGCCTATGGTTCTCTCCTTTGCATAAAGCGTTGCTTGCGTTCATCGAAAGCACACAAAAGAATGTAAATGGTACAGTGCGCGTGAAGCTATTTAAAGGGCATGCTATTGTAGAGGGCAGAAAGTCTGAAAACTCTCTATACGATGAAAAGCTTGCAACATATACAAAAGAAGATGAGTTTAACCATCAAGCAGCGGTAGGCTTTATCGAATTGTTCGGATTACCAACAAAGGTTTACAGCCAGCTGCATAATCAGAAGAAGGTGGAAGTGTGAAAAAGCTTTGGGGCGGCCGCTTCACGGAAGGAGCCGAAGCGTGGGTAGAGGAATTCGGAGCATCGATTTTCTTCGACCAAGAGCTTGTGCTTGAGGATCTTGAAGGAAGTATCGCGCATGTCACGATGCTTGCGAAAGCTGGCATCCTTCCAGAAGAAGATGCGGCAAAGATTAAGGAAGGGCTGCAAGTTCTTCTTGAGAAAGCAAACAACAATGAATTGACATTTTCTGTTGAAAATGAAGATGTTCATTTAAACCTAGAAAAAATGCTAATTGAACAAATCGGCGAAGTGGGCGGTAAATTGCATACTGCCCGCAGCCGAAACGATCAAGTTGCGACAGATATGCATTTGTACTTACGTAAGGAAGTTCGCGATATTATTGCTAAGCTGAAAGGGCTGCAAGAGGTGCTCATGAAGAAGGCGGAGCAGCATGTGGAAACGATTATGCCAGGTTACACGCATTTGCAGCGTGCACAGCCGGTGTCATTTGCACATCATCTTCTTGCATACTTTTGGATGCTGCAGCGCGATGTTGAGCGTTATGAAGATTCTTTAAAACGCATCAATATTTCTCCGCTTGGGGCTGGTGCTCTTGCTGGTACAACATTCCCGATCGACCGCAGCTACAGCGCGTCATTGCTTGGATTTGACGGTATTTATGAAAACAGCATGGATGCGGTAAGTGACCGTGACTTTATTCTAGAGTTTTTAAGCGGCTCTTCTATTTTGATGATGCACTTGTCGCGTTTTTGCGAGGAGCTTATTTTGTGGAGCAGTCAGGAGTTTCAATTCATTGAAATGAGCGACAAATACTCTACAGGAAGCAGCATTATGCCGCAAAAGAAAAACCCGGATATGGCGGAGTTAATCCGTGGTAAAACAGGACGCGTGTACGGAAACCTGTTTAGCCTGCTTACGGTTATGAAGGGTCTGCCGCTTGCCTATAATAAAGACTTGCAAGAGGACAAGGAAGGTATGTTTGATACGGTGAAAACCATTAAAACTTCTCTTCTTGTAATGGCAGGCATGATTGACACAATGAAAGTAAATACCGACAAGCTCGGACAGGCGGTAAAGCAAGACTTCTCGAATGCAACTGAAATTGCGGATTACTTGGCAGCTAAAGGTCTTCCGTTCCGTCAGGCGCATGAGGTAGTAGGACGTTTAGTACTCATGTGTATTGAAAAGGGCATTTACTTATTAGATTTGCCGCTTGAGACGTATCAAGAGGTATGTCCGTTATTTGAGGCGGATTTGTATGATGTATTGGACCCGTATGCAGCAGTAAAGCGTCGTAATAGCGAAGGCGGTACTGGCTTTGATCAAGTGCGTCAAGCGCTTGAGAAAGCGAATACGGTATTAGGATAATAAGATATAAAAAACAAGCCAAGGCCCTGCCTTGGCTTGTTTTTTACTGTAAGCGAGTTTTCTTTACACTTTAAGAAAGTATAAACTTCTAGCTGGAGGCCGATTCGACGTAGTGAGAAATTTTAGGAACAAAGTATAAGGGCAACTACGCCTCTGTCTTTGCCCAAAGGCAGGGCTCGCCAATCGGCGAGTTTTCTTTACTATATAATGTGTTTACAGCGTACCTTTTTCCTCATCTTCGCCGCGGACAACAAGGACATCGCATTTTGCATAGCGAATAATATGTTCAGAGACGCTGCCGATTAGAAAGCGTTCTACCGCATTTAAGCCTGTCGCACCGCATACAATAAGATCAATCTTATATTTTGGGGCAACCTCCTTGGCGATTTGTGCTTTAGGATTTCCATACGAGAGAGCAGTTTCTACAACTGAGACTCCGGCTTCGAGTGCAGATTTCTTATAGTCTTCTAATAACCCCTCAGCAAATTCATTGGCGCGATCTGCAATGGCTCTGTTGTAGGCTTCTACAGCAGAGTATGCTTTTATATCAACAATGTGGGTGATGACGAGTTTTGCTCTGTTGCGTTTTGCCACGTGGATCGCTTTCTTAAAGGCCTTTTCTGCTTCCTTAGAACCGTCAACGGCTACTAGAACGTTCTGATAATTTGACATGAAATCCCTCCTATAGAGATAGAAATACAGTGAGAATTCTAACGCCAGCATACGTTTACTGTTGAGGTACAAGCAAAGCTTCATCTTTGCATTGATTATTAGATCAATGCAAAAACGAGATAACTTTCTATAACTTTATTATACAGGAAAGTGCTTTCAATCGTGGGACAAAATTATTACAAAATTCCATCAAGATTGTGAAGTTGTAAACAAAAATCCAAAATAGGGAACAGACGCTTAAATATTTTTAAATTTTTTTGCATATGCTAGCAGAAGACGAGCTTTTATTATCTTAAGGGGGAAGGCGCAGTGCGAATCGGTATACCAAAGGAAGTTAAAAATAACGAAAACCGTGTAGCTATGACGCCAGCGGGGGTTATTCATCTCGTTGGAGACGGACATGAGGTATATATTGAGACAGAGGCGGGGACTGGCTCGGGATTTACAGACGAGGAGTATGAAAAAGCTGGTGCTGTTATTGTGCGTACGGCGCAAGAAGCATGGTCAATGGATATAGTTATGAAAGTCAAGGAACCGATTCAAAGTGAGTACATTTATTTTCGAGAAGGGTTAATTTTATTTACCTATTTACATCTTGCAGCGGAGCCTGAGCTAACAAAAGCGCTGATTGAGAAAAAGGTAGTTGGTATAGCCTACGAGACAGTGCAGCTAACAAACCAATCATTGCCATTGCTGACACCGATGAGTGAAGTTGCGGGTCGAATGGCTACGCAAATCGGAGCCCAGTTTCTTGAAAAGCCCAAAGGAGGAAAAGGAATTTTACTTGGTGGGGTTCCAGGGGTAAAGCGTGGAAAGGTAACCATTATTGGCGGAGGGGTAGCAGGGACAAACGCAGCGAAGATTGCGGTAGGCTTAGGTGCAGATGTGACGATGATTGATGTAAATCCCCAGCGCCTTCGTGAGTTGGATGATATTTTTGGTCATCGTATTACAACCCTCATGTCGAATCCATATAATATTGCTCATACAGTGAGAGAAAGTGATTTAGTAATTGGAGCTGTGCTCATTCCAGGCGCAAAGGCTCCAAAGCTTGTAAGTACAGACATCATCCAATCGATGGAGCACGGCTCAGTGATTGTTGATGTTGCCATTGACCAAGGCGGTATTTTTGAAACGACGGATCATCTTACAACACATGACAATCCAACCTATATCAAGCATGGCGTTGTTCATTATGCTGTGGCGAATATGCCAGGAGCTGTGCCTCGTACTTCGACCATTGCCCTCACGAATGTAACGGTACCATATGCGGTACAAATTGCCAGAAAAGGCTATAAGAGAGCCTGCCTTGATAATGCAGCATTGCTAAAAGGAATCAACACATTAAATGGTCATGTAACATATCAGGCTGTTGCACAAGCACATGACTTACCCTACGTAGACGCAGCTACGCTTCTTCCATAAACAATGCAAAGGACCCATTTTATCATAGGTCCTTTTTACATATTGTTATATAAGTGTTGTAATCAAAACATTTATATAGGGTTAACTGGCATTATAACGCTTCCAGTCGATTTTTCGATAATCAAGTCCGGCAAGAAATAAAGTGAGTTCTGTTCTGCCATGATATACTGGTCTGCCTTTCCGATCCTTGCTCACTAAGACTATAGGAACATTAGGGAAATATGGTACAAATTTATCTCGGACTTGATTAATATAGTCGTCTGAATTATAAAATAGACCGTTTTCTACAACGGCAATTGCAAATGTCAAACCTTGTTCCTGAATTAGAGCTCCTTCGAATTCCATGATGTTCGATCCCCTTCCATAAATGCATTTCGTACATTTCGCTATAGAGAAGAGAAATTCCTTCTAGTAATGTATCGAAATATGCAAAATCCACTGTAAAAAGATATTTATTTTTTAATAATTTGTAATTGCTTTGGATATTTCGTCAAGATTTCTGTACCCTGTTTTGTTACGTACACATCATCCTCAATACGCACACCCCCAATAGCAGGGACGTATATGCCGGGCTCAATTGTGAATACCATTCCTTCTTGTAAGGGGGTTGTGTTGGCATCCGTAACAGATGGATACTCATGCACGCTAATTCCTAAGCCGTGTCCGAGACGGTGCGGAAAAAAATTTCCATATCCAGCTTGCTCAATATGTGAGCGGGCAGCGCGGTCAATCGTGTCAAACGGCACACCAGGCTTGCACATATCAATTGCTTTTTGCTGTGCATCACGTACAGTATCGTATATGCGTTTTTGTTCTTCTGTCACATTTCCGAACGCAACAGTGCGTGTAATGTCGGAACAGTAGCCATCGATAATTACACCTAAATCAAATAACACAAAGTCACCACGCTGAATGCGGTTCGCACCTGGGACGCCATGCGGCAAGGCTGAGTTTGTGCCAGTTAGTACCATCGTATTAAAGGCCATCTGTTGAATCCCTTTTTTCTTCAGCTCTGTTTCAATTGCTGCCAAAATTGTCAGCTCTGTTTTTCCTTCCGCGATTTCACCTACGCCGATTTCAATTGCATAGTCTGCCATATAGGCAGCCTGGCGCAAAATAGTAAGCTCTTGTTCATCCTTTATGAGACGAAGCTCATGCAGCTTTGCTTCTGCAGCAATAAAATGAGCATTCCGAAAGAGACTCTGGAGATTTTCATACCGTTCTACGTTTAAATGCTCCTTTTCGATTGCTGCTGTGTGAACATGAATCCCTCTTTTTTCAAATTTCTTTGAGATGAGCGACCATATATTGTCAGTATCGCTGTATCCAATCACTTCGTGCATCCAGCCTGCATTTCGTGCTTGGTGCTCCTCCATTTTAGGACAAATTAAAATCGGCTCGCTTTCGGGAAAGATAAACAGTCCCAGCAGCCGCTCATGCGGCTCACAATAAAACTTGCTCAGGTAAAATACATTCTGTGTAGAGGTAAGGAATGCTACATCGATATCGTGTTCCTGCAGCCAATGCGTCAAATTTTGCAGCCGTTGGTTCATATCTCAACCCTCCCTTGTTTCGTTATTATAACTTTACTGTTTCTCTGTTGCGATGACAAGGGAGTAAGCGCTAAAAGAGGTAAAGATTTAAAGGATTTGTTTTAAGATTTAGCGAATTTGTTGATAGATAGAAGGAGTAAGGACATATTTTCAAGGAGGAAAATAAAATGAAGGTATCTTATCACGGTCATTCTGTCATCAAGATTGAAACAAATGATTTTACAATTTTCATTGACCCGTTTTTAACAGGAAATCCACAGACAGACTTGAAGGCGGATGAAGTAAAAGCTGATGCTATTTTACTTACGCATGGCCATGGGGACCACGTTGGCGACACAGTGGCGATTGCAAAACAGAATGATGCTTTGGTTGTAGCAACTGCCGAATTGGCAGCGTTTTTGGGATGGCAGGGGGTGAAAACTCACAGCATGCATATCGGGGGCTCTCGTGAATTTGACTTCGGTATGGTGAAGCTTACACAAGCGTTTCACGGCTCAGCTTATATAGATGAACAAACAAAGACAATTACATATACAGGCATGCCGGCTGGCATTTTGTTTACGGCAGAAGGGAAAACGATTTATCACGCAGGAGATACAGCGCTGTTTTCAGACATGAAGCTGATTGGCTCTCGTCATTCCATTGACGTAGCTTTTTTGCCAATTGGTGATAACTTCACAATGGGGCCTGAGGATGCAGCACTTGCAGCCCAATGGCTTGGTGCAAAAGTTGTCGTACCGATGCACTATAATACATTTCCGCCGATTCAGCAGAATCCGCATCACTTTGTGGAAATGCTGAAAGGTAGTGTTGGAAAAGTATTACAGCCGGGAGAGGCAATTGAATTGTAGAACAAAGGGAAGAGGCGCCTAGGGTTGTGCGCTTCTTTTTTCACTGTGGAAAGTATAAATTTCCAGCTAGAAGTGAATTCGACGTAGTAGGAAATTTTAGGAACAAAGTATAAGTGCAACTACGCCTCTGTCTTCGCCTGGGGAGCAGGGTTCGCCAATCGGCGAGTTTTCTTTATGAGATAACAAAGCGTCCCGGTTTTTAATTGCTTTCCTGCTTTTTTGCTGAGCATGCCCTTTTATGCGAGTCTTTACCTGTTAGGACTAAGAGGGACCGTATCTTCGTTTCCTAATGTGTTATAAAAAAATGAATACAGTTCTCCTTACTCTCAGTGTAACAGTATTCATTTTGTAGTATAATTGTTATTATAACGCTGGAAGGAAAGTATGGTGAAGCTACTTGGCTACAAAACACAATCAGATTTTAGAGCATATTAATAGCTTGCCGGTAGGGCACAAAATCTCGGTGCGGCAAATTGCAAAAGACTTGAATGTAAGTGAAGGAACGGCATATCGAGCAATTAAAGATGCGGAGAATAAAGGCTATGTGAGCACGATTGAACGTGTTGGAACGATTCGGATCGAGAAAAAGAAAAAGGAAAACATTGAAAGACTGACATATGCTGAGGTTATTAACATTGTAGACGGACAAGTTCTCGGCGGGCGGGAAGGTTTGCATAAGACGTTAAATAAATTTGTAATCGGTGCGATGAAGCTTGAAGCTATGATGAGATACACGGATGCAGGAAACCTGCTGATTATCGGAAACCGGACGCAGGCACATCAGCTTGCGTTAGAAGCCGGGGCAGCCGTGCTAATTACAGGCGGATTTGATACAGAGGATTATGTAAAAAAATTAGCAGATGAATTGAAGCTGCCGATTATTTCAAGCAGCTATGATACCTTTACGGTCGCAACACTTATTAACCGTGCGATTTACGACCAATTGATCAAAAAAGAAATTGTGCTTGTAGAGGATATCCTAACGCCAATCGAAAAGACCATTTCATTTAGACCGACAGATTCGGTTGCAAAGTGGCATGAATATAGTCAAGAAACACTTCACGGCCGTTATCCGATTATCGATGAGAATTTAAAGGTGCTAGGCATTATTACAGCAAAGGATATTATCGGAGTATCAATTGAAACACCTATAGAAAAGGCCATGACGAAAAATCCAATTACGGTGAGCGGCAAGGTATCTGTTGCTTCAGCGGCGCGGATGATGGTGTGGGAAGGTATTGAGCTTCTCCCGGTTGTTGATGAGCAGAATAGACTGCAAGGTATTTTAAGCCGACAGGACGTCTTACAGGCGCTGCAGATGATTCAACGTCAGCCGCAGGTCGGGGAGACTATCGAGGACATTGTGACCAATCAATTTATCGATACGAAGGAAACAAAGAACGAGAATATGTACCGCTTTTCTGTTACACCGCAAATGACAAACTCTATTGGAACCTTATCATATGGTGTATTTACAACGATTGTGACAGAGGCGACGAATCGAGTGCTGCGTGCACACAAAAAAGGAGATCTTGTCGTAGAAAACTTAACAATTTACTTTGTTAAGCCAGTACAAATTGATACGGTTATTGAAGTGCATCCAAAGGTGATGGAAGTTGGAAGAAAGTTCGGAAAAGTAGATGTAGAGGTGTATCAAGAAGGGGAGGTCGTCGGAAAAGCACTTTTAATGGTGCAGTTAATCGACCGCTAGTAAAATATAGTTTTATCATTTTTCGACAGAAGACCCCCAATTCAAGCACGTGATGGGCGTAGCCCAGTGATAAGTGGGGATGAATGTCGGCTAAGCGATTCACCTAGCATGTTTGGTGAATAGGAAAACCTCACTAGACAAACATACGTTCTTTTGGTAATGTATAATTACCAAAATGAACCAGAAGGGAGAAGGAGGGAATGAAGAAGTGCTATTTTTCCAATCGAATCTATAAACACAAGATCCCTCACGATTTGAATCAGGAACTCTTCCATTCTCTTCGGCTCTATAATAGTGCAATGCGCACGGCTTATGCTTGGCAGACAAAACATCTACGCATGGGGAACAAAACGTATGAAGGCAGTCTTCATCTTGCGATTAAGAAACAATTTCAAATGGACGACTACTATGCGAATAGTGCAGTCCAACAAGCAAACGCCCTTCGTACGTCGCAAAAGGAACTACAAGCGTTGTATGTCAAACAGGTAGACATTGTCATGCAATCGATTCAAAAGAAATTAAAAAACGAACGCAGCAAGCTAACTACATTGCGAAACATGAAGCAATCGATTGTAGCTGGAAAACCAAAATTGCATAAGAGAATGGGGTATCGAGTGCATCAAACCTCTTCCGGTGCGGTATATGCGCTTCATCGTAAGAACGAGACATACATTTGGTTTTCCCTCTATCTGTTTGAACATCGACATATAGATAAAGAAATCAAACGTCTCAAGGAAAAAATCGGAAAACTCCAGCATCGTCTTTTTCGGCAGGAGCAGAAAAAGGAGAAACTAAAACAGACGATTCCTTCGGCTTTGTTCGGCTCTCGTTCCTTCTTTCGTAAACAATATACAATGTGTAAGGATCAAAAGAGTCATGCGGCGTGGAGACATGCATTCCGTTACAAAAGAAACGCCAAGATGACCATCTCTGGACGGAAGGATGCGAAGTACGGCAACTTTGTGTTCCAATATGATGCGCAAAGCCAAACCTTACATATCAGAAGTATTACAGGACAAGCGCTTATACTTCCCTATGTGTATTTTCCTTATGGACAAGATCAGGTGCAAGAATCTATCGCCACGCAGCTTTCCTGTCAGAACAAAAAGAAGTATGGCAAGCCAGTCGGTTGGTCAATCGAAGATCATGGTACGTACTACATCATCAAATGTATCGTAGAAGAGCCAGAACATCCTCATATCAATTATTCAAAAGCAGATGGTGTCATTGGTGTAGACGTCAACTACAATCATATTGCCTTCTCCTATGCGAATGGACAAGGACAATTACTTTCCTCCTCCTGTCTCTATTTCTCCCTGGAAGGAAAACGAAGCGGACAAATTACAAAAATCCTGGAAGCAGAAGCGATTCGTTTGGTGGATATCGCAGTTCAAAGAAATAAGCCGATTGTGTTGGAGGTATTAGATACAACTCTATCAAAGTCTGCCGGCCGTTACCGCAATCGGAAGCAAAACCGAAGGATGAGCATGTTCGCCTATAAAAAGATGCAGGATAGCATTCACAGCCGAGTTGCCAAAATGGGAGTCGCTGTGTTTGAGGTGAATCCTGCCTTCACAAGCCAGATCGGAAAGATGAAGTATATGAAAGGGATGCATATTTCCATCCATCAAGCGGCTTCCTATGTCATTGGCAGACGCGGCATGAACCTGAAGGAACAGGTGCCAAAGGTGTTGCGAGCCTATACAGAACGTAAGGATGGGGAGCATCACTGGAAACAATGGAGTGTTTTGACAAAAGCATTCAAAGCGCTTCGTCCGCACGTATTCTATCATGTATCGGGCCAATCTTATCCATTATTCAACAAAGAGATTTGTAACTATAGGCTGACACAAGCAGAACGTGATGTTTTGCAGAAGTATGTACCAAAAGTTTGGTTAGAAGAAACAGAAACCTGACTTCGTTTGAAATGGCATAACCTGTTCTTTCATCACCATCATTTTGCCGCAAAGGCCAGAGGATCCAGCTCCAGAATGGTGGGCGCATTGATGCAAGAACATCGCAACACGTATAGGGTGAAAAAAGAGAAGCAGCTATCACTCCTTGTAAGAGACAAAGTCGCCTCGGTGACATTTGTCCCTTACAAGAAAGTGTGAGCTCTCCCTATTTGCCTTATGAGAAGCATGTTGAACGGCTCTGTATTTCGCTTCCTCGGAAGAGGATACGGAATCTCCTACCTCAAGGAGTGTTAGCAAATAGGTGGGGGTAGTTCAATCTAACCCTATGTTATATTTTTAGAAGATTTGTGTTCTTTGCACTGTAAGGAAGTATAAATTTCCAACTAGAAGCGAATTCGTCGTAGCCGGAAATTTTAGGGATACAGTATAAGTGCAATTACGTCTCTGTCTTCGCCCAGGGAGCAGGGCTCGCCAATCGGCGAGTTTTCTTTATTAACTTAATTTTTCAGCTTCTTCTATAGCAAGGGGAAGAAAATGTTTGTATTGACGAAAGCCGTTATATGCACTTGCGCCTCCTATCAGTATAAACAATACTCCCACAATGATGCTTATTGTAGAGAGGTAGACAAAAAATTGATTCAATCCGAACAGCATAACAAATAATCCGAGTGCCATGCTTGATTTTCCAGAAAGCCATCTCTTCTCCATTGGTCGGCGTGTACGGAAATACTTGGTTTTGTAAAACAGGTAAAACATAAATGAAACGACGATGAAAACAGCTAATACAGGCATGACCCGCAACCCTCCATTTAGTATGCATTTATTTTTATTTTATCTGAATTTTCCTGATGCTTGAAGTGTTTTCGTGTATGATAGGAGCAGAAGTTATGAAGAAAAGGAGATTTATAAAGCTATGAAAGAACAAATTTTACAGGCTATTAAGCAATTCGATACGATTATTATTCATCGTCATATCCGTCCCGATCCGGATGCATTAGGATCACAGTGCGGACTGGGCACCATGCTGCAAGCATCATTCCCGGAGAAAAGCATCTATATGACCGGGGCGAATGAACCAACACTTTCTTATATGCATATTATGGATAATGTCGATGACAGTACATATGAAAATGCGCTGGTGATTGTATGTGATACAGCCAACGAAGATCGCATTTGTGACCAACGCTATAAAAATGGAAAAATGCTAATTAAAATTGACCATCATCCGAATGCAACGCCGTACGGAGACTTGTTGTGGGTTGATACGACAGCAAGCTCATGCAGCGAGATGATTTATGAGTTTTATTTATATGGACAAGACAAAGGTCTTGTATTAACAGAGGAATCAGCACGCCTTATTTTTGGCGGTATTGTTGGTGATACAGGACGCTTCTTATTCCGCAACACGTCGCCTAAAACATTTGAATATGCGGCGCAGCTTGTGGCAATGGGCATTGATTTTCCAGAGTTGTATAATGAAATGTATAAGACGAGCGTTAGTCTGTCACGTTTAAATGGCTATATTTTGCAAAATTTTGAACTCACAGAGGAAGGAGCATCCTATATTAAAATCTCCCGTGAGACGATGGAGAAGTTTGGTGTTACAACAGCGGAGGCTTCATCGGTCGTTGGAACACTTGGAAGCATCGCGGGCATACGTGCATGGGTCTTGTTCCTTGAGGAGAAGGAATCTATTCGTGTTCGTCTTCGTTCCAAGGGTCTTGTGATTAATAAGCTAGCGGCTCAATATAATGGCGGAGGGCATCCGTTAGCATCTGGCGCAACAGTTTATTCATGGGAAGAAGCGGATGCGCTTATTGAAGATTTACGTGACCTTTGCAGACACTAATAGAAGATTTACAAGAAAAAGCCAATTCCCCTGTACAGTCAGGAAAATTGGCTTTTCCTATTTATCTGCAATTTTCAAGGAGATTTCCAATACTGTGTCGAAATAAATGGAGTCAACTTTAAATTTATATTGTCGGTCATCTCGCTCATAGGTTTTGTTTTCAATTGCTTTTTTCAGCAGAGCTTTATTTTTGGCGACGCTTTGAATATCTTGTGTCAGCAATTCTCGCAAGTCATCCCGTACAGCGGTTGTGAGTGTATGAACAGTCAGACCGTCTAAATCATAAGTATCGTGGTTGGTTATTGTAATTTTAATGTCCTGAATTGTTAAAATACGTTTATTTTGCTCATTTTGCTTTTTTTGGTCTTCGATCAGAAAATGCTTGTCTTGCTCTAATGCTTGTATTTTCAGCTGTTGCTTTGCAATTGTGGATGTTTGTTCTTCATGATAAATTCCGTACATATACAAAAAAATAATCCAGCTCAGTACGCCCCCAATCGCTGCTCCCGCAAAAAACATTTGCCATGTCCTTGTTTTATATAATGGAGGGATTCTCATACGTGCTCCTGCGTCAGCCATTTAATGATCGTAAGTCCAGTCTGCATGCCGCCCATAGCAAACAAAATCAACAGCACCTGTTTGATGATATCTCTCGTCTCACCCTGAAAAATACCGCGTTCAAAGCTGTAAAAGGTATCAAATGTCCCGCCAATTGCGGCTACAAGCGCCCAAATGCGCAGGCTATCTGAAAATCGCTTAATCATAGTAAGCGGCGGTTCTCCCGCCAAAAATGATCCGAGGCCTCCGAGCAGTGATCCTCCGAGCATAACGCCAAATGCAATGAAGTAACTCGTAATGAGAAGAGACAAAAATGTTTGTTTTACTTCCAAGGCGACCACCCCTTCACAAGAAATTGAACGTATCCGTTTTGGCTCGCCAATCAGCGAGTTTTCTTTATACTTTAAGAAAGTATAAATTTCTAGCTGGAAGCCAATTCGACGTAGTGAGAAATTTTAGGAACAAAGTATAAGTAGGGCTACGCCTCTGTCTTCGCCCAAAGGCAGGGTTCGCCAATCAGCGAGTTTTCTTTACACTGTAAGTCATTCGATGTAGTCGGAAATTTTAGGAATACAGTAGAAGTGCAACTACGCCTCTGTCTTCGCCCAAAAGCAGGGCTCGCCAATCGGCGAGCTTTCTCTATCATTATGTATATGGACAGCAGCTGGGGAGTATGTTTTGATTTCACGACAAACCATCAACTATAATGAAAGAATGTGAATATTTGAGGAAATGGGGTGCAGCAAGTGACATTCGTGCATTTGCAATGTCAAACTGTGTACAGCTTGTTGCAAAGCGCGTGCAAAATCGAACCGCTTGTACGCCGTGCGAAGGAACTAGGATTTCAGGCGCTTGCCATTACAGATCAAAACGTCATGTACGGTGTGATTCCGTTTTATAAAGCATGCAAGGCAGCTGGTATACATCCAATTATCGGGTTAACAGCCTCCGTATTGGAGGAAGAAGCATCTTTGTCATATCCGCTCGTACTGTTGGCTGAAACTGAAACAGGCTATCAGAATTTGCTTAAGATTTCAAGTGCGATTATGACAAAAACTAAGAACGGGATTCCTAAGAAATGGCTCGCTCGCTACGCTGAAGGATTAATCGCTATTTCACCGGGATTAAATGGAGAAGTGGAGCAGCTGCTGCTTCAGCAGGAGGATGAGCAGGCGCGGAAAGTGATTGCCGACTATAAGGAGATGTTTTCGTCCTTTTATCTTAGTATACAAAATCATGGTTTGTCTGAAGAAAGATTGCTGCAAGCACGTCTGCTGCAGTTGAGTGAAGAGATGCATGTGCCCCTTGTAGCAGCTAATGATGTTTATTATGTGGATAAAACAGATGCCTTTGTTCAGGATTGTTTGCTATGCGCCCTGCATGGTGTAAAAGTAGAGGATACAAACAGACCTCGTCTTAGGACAGAGGAATATGATTTAAAGTCCGCTGAACAAATGGATGAGTTATTTTCCTTTCTTCCAGAGGCGCTCGATCATACAGTGCAGATTGCACAGCGATGTCGTGTTGAAGTGACCTTTCATGAGAGCCGTTTACCAGAGTTTCCAATCGATACGGGCGAAACGTCAGATGAGTTTTTACAGCGCATTTGTGAGGAAGGGCTCCGTAAGCGCTATGAGCGTATAACGGATGTACATAGAGAGCGGCTGCAGCATGAACTGCGTGTTATTAGCCGCATGGGCTTTAGTGATTATTTTTTGATTGTATGGGATTTTATGAAGTATGCACATAGTCTGCGTATGTTAACGGGACCGGGTCGTGGATCAGCTGCTGGTTCGCTTGTTGCCTATGTATTGGAAATCACAAATATTGATCCTATTCAATATAGACTGTTATTTGAGAGATTTTTAAATCCAGAGCGTGTAACAATGCCCGATATTGATATTGATTTTCCCGATGTCCGCCGTGACGAAATCATTTCGTATGTTGCGAAGAAATATGGTCAGCTGCATGCGGCACAAATTATCACATTTGGTACGCTTGCTGCAAAAGCCGCAGTACGTGATATCGGGCGTGTGATGGGGCTGTCACAGCGTGAAATGGAGCAGTTTTCACGCCTTATTCCTTCGCGCGCAGGGATTACCTTGGAGCAGGCATATGAGGATTCCGCAGCTTTGAGAGAGTATACGGCAAGCAATCCAAGATACGAGCGCGTGTTTTCAGTTGCCAAGCGTGTAGAGGGAATTCCGCGGCATACATCTATCCATGCGGCAGGCGTGATTTTAAGTGCTGCCCCGCTTACAAATAGCGTAGCAGTTCAGCAGGGGCATAATGATGTCTATATTACACAATACCCTGCAGAGGTATTAGAGGAGCTTGGATTACTTAAAATCGATTTTCTTGGCTTGCGTAATCTTACTATTTTAGAGAATATTTGCAGCTTTATTACCGAAATGAGCGGGGATGTGGTTGATTTACAGCGTCTGCCTCTTAATGATGAAGCAACCTTTTCATTGCTTGGACAGGGAGATACGACGGGTGTGTTTCAACTCGAATCATCCGGGATGCGTAATGTCTTGAGGACGCTTCAGCCTACTGTGTTTGAGGATATTGTCGCTGTCAATGCTTTGTACAGACCTGGCCCGATGGAACAAATTCCTATTTTCATTGAAGCGAAGCACGGAAAGAGAGCCGTGGAATATCTGCATCCGGACCTAGCGCCGATTTTGAAAAAAACATATGGCGTTGTAGTATATCAAGAGCAAATTATGGAAATTGCTTCTAAGATGGCGGGTTTTTCTCTCGGTGAAGCAGATTTGCTGCGCCGAGCAGTGAGCAAGAAAAAACATGATATTTTGGATCAAGAGAGGAAGCCGTTTGTAAGCGGCTGTTTAGATAAGGGCTATGACGAAGCGACAGCCCAGGCTGTATATGATTTAATTGTCCGTTTCGCCAATTATGGCTTTAACAGAAGTCATGCTGTCGCCTACAGTATGATTGCTTATCAGCTTGCGTATTTAAAAGCGAACTACCCGATTGCCTTTACGGCGGCCCTTTTAACAAGCGCAATCGGCAATGAAGAACGCATGATGCAGTATGTACATGAGGCAAAACGGAAGAACGTACAAATTTTTCCTCCTTCTATCCAAACGAGTGATTACCGGTTTTACCCAGAGAAAGGGGGAGTTCGATACAGCCTGCTTGGTATTCGCGGTATCGGCAGCGCAACGGTAAGAGACATTTTGCAGGAGCGGCGCAAAGGGGCATTTACAGACCTGTTTCAATTCTGCGTCCGTTTGCCGTCGCGAACAGCGAATCGAAAGCATCTAGAATTGCTGATTGGAGCAGGCTGTTTTGATTGCTTTGGAGTAGAACGGGCTTCCTTGCTTGCAAGCATAGATGCGGCATTAGAATATGCTGCACTTGTTAGACCGGATGATGCAAATCAAGCTGAGATGTTTTTGGATGAGGACCTTGTACCCAAACCAGCGTATACAGAAGCAGCTCCGATGCAATTTGCGGCACGGCTTCGTTTAGAAAAAGAAACACTGGGTTTATATGTATCTGGTTATCCGACACAGGAATATGAATCCCTTATACGGGAACTGCAAATTCCGACACTTTCAGAGGCAGTCCAAAGCCAAAGTAAAAATATTCGTTCTATTGTATTTATAATAGAAATAAAAGTGATTAGGACGAAAGCGATGCAAAATATGGCCTTTTTGACTATTTGCGATAGGGATGAAGAATGGGAGGCAGTCGTATTTCCAGATACGTATGCGCAGTTTCGTTCCGTTTTGCAGGCAGACAGTACATTGCTGCTCGAAGGGGTGATGAGTGTACGCAACAGCCGAAAGCAGTGGGTTGTTAGCGGTGCATATCCACTCGAGCGCATAGAGGACTATGAGGCAGCAAGGAACAATCGTTTGTATATCAAACTGCCATCTCAATATGACAAAGGCCTGCTTGCGAAAGTCACGAAAACTTTATTGCATTATCCGGGACTTGCTCAAGTATTTATTTACTATGAAAAAGAACATAAAATGGTACAGTTATCCCGTCCTTTTTCTGTACATCCTAATGAAGAGTGTATAAAAGCACTAAAGGAAATTTCAGGTGCGGATAACGTTGCATTAAAAATGTGATAGACTTTTTCGTGTCTTGTCTATTATAGTAATAATGAAGCTCGTGGTCAGACCACTTTGGAGAGAAGAAAAACGAAGCAGCAATCCAATACGAGGAGAGTGAACGTTTTGTCAACACTTCGCGATGAGGCTTTACATATGCATCGAGTACACCAAGGAAAGCTTGAAACTGTTTCAAAGGTTAAGGTGGCAAATGCGAAGGACTTAAGTCTTGCGTATTCACCGGGCGTGGCAGAGCCGTGCAAAGCTATCTATGACGATAAAAGCAAGGTGTACGAATATACAGTGAAGGGAAACCTAGTCGCTGTTGTAACAGATGGTACAGCTGTATTGGGTTTAGGAAATATAGGTCCAGAGGCGGCGCTGCCTGTTATGGAAGGAAAAGCGGTGCTATTTAAAAGCTTTGCTGGTGTTGATGCATTTCCAATTGCTTTAAATACAAACGATGTAGAAAAAATTATTGAAACTGTTAAGTTAATGGAGCCAACATTTGGCGGCGTGAATCTTGAGGATATCGCAGCACCAAACTGTTTTGTTATAGAAGAACGCTTGAAGAAGGAAATAAACATTCCTGTGTTTCATGATGATCAGCATGGTACTGCAATTGTTACGGTGGCAGGACTTGTGAATGCTTTGAAATTAGTAGGTAAAAAGATGTCTGAAGTTAAAGTTGTCGCAAATGGAGCGGGCGCCGCTGGGATTGCGATTATGAAGTTGTTATATCACTATGGTGTTCGTGATATTATTATGTGCGATACAAAAGGTGCTATTTACGAAGGGCGTCCAATCGGCATGAACGCAGTAAAAAATGAGATAGCGAAATATACGAATCGTGATCGCAAGCAAGGAACGCTTGCTGATGTTATTCAAGGTGCAGACGTATTTATTGGTGTATCGGCAGAGGGAGCTCTAACAAAAGAGATGGTGCAAACGATGAATCATCAGCCAATCATTTTTGCGATGGCGAATCCTGTACCGGAGATTATGCCGGCAGATGCGAAGGCTGCCGGTGCAGCAGTTATCGGAACGGGACGCTCCGATTTCCCAAATCAGGTGAACAACGTATTGGCGTTTCCTGGTATTTTTCGCGGGGCGCTTGATGTGCACGCTACACAAATTAATGAAGAGATGAAGGTTGCTGCTGTTCAAGCGATTGCGGGACTCATATCAGATGAGGAGTTACATGCCGATTATATTATCCCGGCACCGTTTGATCCGCGTGTTGCTCCTCAGGTCGCGGCATATGTAGCAAAGGCTGCGATGGAGACAGGTGTAGCGCGCCGGAAGGTGAATCCAGACGAAATAGCTGAGAAAACAAGAAGATTGGCGACTATAGGAAAACAGTAAGTGGGGAATGTTCATTGACAGCAGTACAATCGAAGGTATATCTAGAAATCGTTCATCAAATTCGTTCTATTATGGAGGGAGATGGTCTCAAGGCTGGCGACCGTCTCCCTTCAGAACGGGAACTGAGTGCACGTCTGAACGTGGGGCGTTCCTCTGTGCGTGAGGCATTGCGCGCACTAGAGCTTGTAGGGTTGATCGAAACACGCCGCGGGGAAGGAACATTTGTGAAGCACTTTTACGAGAACGGTCTTGTGCAGTTAATTGCTACCTTTTTACTGCAAGATGAAAAGACAAGGCAAGATTTACTGCAGGTGAAGATGTTGCTCGAACGAGATATATTAAGCCTCTTGCTTGGCAAAGCAGAGGAGCAGCTGCTGCCGCTCTCGGAGCTTCTTTCCTCGAATGAAACATCGTTACTCCTTTTTCATCAAGCCTTTTTTAAGCAGGCTGTTGAGCTTACGGACAATCACCTATTATATCGTATTTGGCTTATTGTGAGCGAGTACGCAGCAACCTTTTCCTATAAAGCAGAAGTGCTATTGGAAGATATAACCTACTACAAGAACATTTATAGAGCAATAGAAAACAAGGATATGGAACAGGCGATGCATTGCTACGAGGAGGTTTCAAAAATCATCCTGTTGCACATGTAAGTTTTGAAACATGCCGAAGCAGCACTGATGTGTTACGACAAATATCCTATTTGGCAACATGTAAGGTAAAGAGAAAGGTCAGCTTGTTTCCGATGCGGATAAGGCTGCATCTACTACAAAGGAGGGGTAACGTGCTAAGAGATTTGTTTATTAAGAAAAAGAAATACGCAGCAATTCCTTCAGAGCAAATGAGAAAAGATGTTCCGGACGGTCTTATGACAAAATGTCCACAGTGTAAAAAAATTATGTATACAAAGGAGCTTCTAAAAAACCTAAAGGTGTGTGCGAACTGCGGCTATCATCATCCGATGAGTGCGTGGGAGCGATTAGATAGCTTATTGGATGAACAGTCATTTTTAGAATATGATCAAGAGATGATTTCTGCCAATCCGCTCGAGTTTGAAGGCTATGAGGAAAAATTAGAGGGAGACCGCAAGCGAACGAAGCTCAATGAAGCAGTTGTAACGGGTGAGGGAACGATTGATGAGATGCTTGTTGTTGTTGCAGTAATGGATTCGCGTTTTCGTATGGGAAGCATGGGTTCAGTCGTAGGAGAGAAGATTGCACGCGCGATTGAGAAAGCGGGGGAGCTGCAAGTGCCGTTCCTTATTTTCACAGCATCAGGCGGTGCAAGAATGCAAGAAGGCGTATTGAGTCTCATGCAGATGGCAAAAACAAGTGCTGCACTAAAACGTTTTAGTACAAACGGAGGTCTTATTATTTCTGTTATGACTCACCCAACTACGGGTGGTGTTTCAGCAAGCTTTGCATCACTTGGAGACTATAATCTAGCGGAACCTGGTGCTCTAATTGGGTTTGCAGGACGACGCGTTATTCAACAAACGGTGCGCGAGGAGCTGCCGGAGGATTTTCAGACTGCGGAATTTTTGCTCCAGCATGGGCAGCTAGATGCAGTGGTGAACCGTCTTGAAATGAAGGGAACATTGAGTACTATTGTAGGGATTCATCATGTAGGGGGGACGGAGCAGTGGCAGAATTAGAATTTGAAAAGCCCATTGTCCAGCTGCGAAATAAGATTCGCGAACTGAAAGAATATACGAATAACAGCCAACTGGACTTTAGTGAGGAGATTCGTATTCTAGAGGCGAAACTCGAGAATTTGGAGAACGAAGTATACGGCAGCATGAAGGTATGGGATCGGGTACAAATAGCTCGTCATGCGGAGCGTCCGACAACTCTAGATTATATTGAACACTTGTTTACAGACTTTTTCGAGTGCCATGGTGACCGTGCTTTCGGAGATGATGCTGCTATTGTTGGAGGAATTGCCAAGTATAAAGGAATTCCGATAACGGTAATTGGACATCAGCGCGGGAAGGATACGAAGGAGAATATCCGCCGTAACTTTGGTATGCCTCATCCTGAAGGTTACCGAAAGGCGCTTCGTTTAATGAAGCAGGCTGAAAAATTTAAGCGCCCGATTGTTTGTTTTATTGATACGAAGGGTGCATATCCAGGAATGGCAGCGGAGGAGCGCGGACAAAGCGAGGCAATTGCCCGTAACTTGTTTGAAATGGCTGGCCTAACCGTTCCGATTGTCTGTATTGTCATTGGTGAAGGAGGAAGCGGTGGTGCATTAGGACTCGGTGTCGGGAATTATGTGCATATGCTGGAGAATTCAACGTACTCTGTTATTTCTCCAGAAGGGGCCGCAACTATTCTTTGGAAAGATGCAAGCAAAGCAAAGGAAGCAGCGGAAGCAATGGGCATTACGGCAGCGGATTTGAAGCGTCTGGGCGTTATTGATGAAATCGTTCCTGAGGTGCGGGGAGGAGCACATCGAGACGTGAAGCAGCAGGCGGAACTCATGGATGAAGTGCTGGGGCAGTCATTAGAGAAGCTAAAACAGATGACAGAAGAAGAACTTCTTGAGCAAAGGTATGAGAAGTACATGAAAATGGGGCAGGTTTCGTTTGCTGAGGAATCAATTGGGGCACAATAAAAGTGTAAGCTTCCTGTTTAGCCGACAGGCAAAACAAGCGTGTCTCTGTAGTGAAGCTGAGTTTGGAATCTTTCTATATGTTCTATGCGGATCAGGAGAATAACTTGGGGACTGGAGTAGATCGCATACGCTAGACGATATTCCAAAAAGCTATACACCCTTACTTAATAGAAGAAAAAGCGTGCATTCTTTTCTCAGAATGCACGTTTTTTCTTCTCAAATATGCATCTCCCCATTGTGCTTCCGTAATTTTTCATGGTATTTTATTAGAGGGCAAATAAACTTTCGAGGTGATTGCAGATGAAACGTATTGGAGTTTTAACTAGCGGCGGAGATTCGCCGGGAATGAATGCTGCTGTGCGCGCTGTTGTCCGCAAAGCAATTTATCATGACGTGGAAGTATACGGTGTGTATCATGGATACTCCGGTCTTATTTCAGGCCATATCGAAAAGCTAGAGCTTGGTTCTGTTGGCGACATTATTCATCGCGGAGGAACAAAGCTGTATTCAGCGAGATGTCCGGAGTTTAGAACATTAGAAGGACAAATGCAAGGCATTGAGCAATTGAAAAAATTCGGTATTGAAGGCTTGGTTGTCATTGGCGGCGACGGTTCTTATCAAGGAGCGAAAAAGCTAACAGAACATGGTTATCCTTGTATAGGCGTTCCTGGAACAATTGATAACGATATTCCGGGTACTGATTTTACAATTGGTTTTGATACAGCACTGAACACAGTAATCGATGCAATCGATAAAATTCGTGATACAGCAACTTCCCACGAACGTACATATGTAATTGAAGTTATGGGTCGACATGCTGGGGATATTGCGCTGTGGGCTGGTTTGGCGGATGGTGCGGAAACAATTTTGGTTCCGGAAGTAGAATTTGACATGCAAGATATCATTGCACGTTTAAAACGAGGCCACGAACGCGGCAAGAAGCACAGTATTATTGTCGTGGCTGAAGGGGTAGGCAGTGCGATTGAGATCGGTAAGAACATTGAAGAGGCAACGAATCTGGATACGCGCGTAACAGTGTTAGGTCACGTACAACGCGGTGGTTCTCCAAGTGCATTTGACCGCGTACTAGCTAGTCGTTTAGGGGCAAGAGCGGTTGAACTTCTCTTAGAAGGAAAGGGCGGCCGTTGCGTTGGTATTCAAAACAACAAGCTTGTAGACCATGATATCATTGAAGCATTAGCACAGAATCACACAATTGATGAAGATATGTATCGATTATCTCAGGAATTATCTATTTAGTAGGACATAATTGAAATTTGGTACGTCAAAATTGGGAACGTTTCCATAAAAAAGCGGAGGTATTGTATGCGTAAGACGAAAATAGTATGTACTATTGGACCGGCAAGTGAAAGTATTGAGAAGCTAAAGCAACTCATGGAAGCAGGTATGAATGTTGCGCGTTTGAATTTCTCGCATGGCAGTCACGAGGAGCATGCAGCACGTATTGTTAATATTCGTGAGGCGGCAAAGCAAACAGGAAAAACGATTGCAATTTTACTTGATACAAAAGGACCTGAAATTCGTACGCACGACTTTGAGAATGGACAAGCTGAATTAACAGCAGGCCAGGAAGTCATTATTTCCATGGAGCAAGTTTTAGGAACCGCAGAAAAATTCTCAGTATCCTATACAGGTTTGTATGATGATGTTGATACAGGATCACGCATTTTAATTGATGATGGTTTGATTGAATTAGAGGTTATCGGTAAAGACAATGGTGAGATCCGTACAAAAGTATTAAATAGCGGGCTTGTTAAAAATAAAAAGGGTGTAAACGTACCAAATGTAAGCATCAAGTTGCCTGGTATCACAGAGAAAGATGTACAAGACATTCTTTTTGGTGTTGAGCAGGGCGTAGACTTTATTGCAGCTTCCTTTGTGCGTAAGGCAGCTGACATTTTAGAAATTCGTGAGCTGTTAGAAGAAAAAGGCGCGAAACACATTCAAATCATTCCAAAAATCGAAAACCAAGAGGGTATTGATAATATTGATGCCATTCTAGAGGTTTCCAACGGTCTTATGGTTGCTCGTGGTGACCTGGGTGTAGAAATCCCGCCAGAAGAAGTACCGCTCGTACAAAAGAGCCTAATTAACAAGTGTAATCTGCAAGGAAAGCCTGTTATTACAGCGACACAAATGCTTGATAGCATGCAACGCAACCCTCGTCCGACACGCGCTGAAGCAAGTGACGTAGCCAACGCAATTTTTGACGGTACAGATGCAATTATGCTTTCTGGTGAAACTGCTGCGGGACACTATCCTGTAGAGTCAGTTAAAATGATGGCGACTATTGCTACTCGCGTAGAAAGATCTCTAGTATATCAAGATATCTTCCGCAAGCGTATTGAAGAAGTAAGTCCAAGTATTGCAGATGCAATCTGTCAATCGGTTGCGCATACAGCTCTTTCTTTAGATGTGGTAGCAATTGTAGCACCTACAGAGAGTGGTCATACAGCAAAAATGATCTCCAAATATCGTCCAAAGTCTCCAATTATTGCGGTTTCTGCAGATGATCGTGTATGTCGTAAGCTTGCACTTGTATGGGGTGTACAAGCATATTTAGCGCAAGATCCTGTATATTCTACGGATGAAATGCTTGAGGGCGCTATTCAAGCATCTAAAGAAACAGGCATTGTAAAATCAGGAGATACAGTTGTAATCGCAGCGGGTGTGCCTATTGGTGAAACAGGAACAACAAACTTAATGAAGGTTCATGTTGTAGGCGAGCAAATTGTTAAAGGGCAAGGTATTGGCCGCAAAAGCAGCAAAGGGCGAGTTGTTGTTGCGAAAACAGCTGAAGAAGCACTTGCAAAGATGCAGCCAGGAGCTATTTTAGTTACAACTAGCACTGACAAGGATATGATGCCGGCAGTTGAACAGGCAAGCGCGCTTGTAATTGAAGAAGGCGGTTTAACAAGTCATGCTGCTGTTGTAGGGGTATCTATCGGTATTCCAGTTATCGTAGGTGTAAATAACGCTACTTCTATTCTAAAGGATGATCAGGAAGTAACAGTTGATGCAGCACGCGGGATTGTTTATAACGGACATGCAATAGTTCTATAAGGGATAAGGAAGGGAGAGAGTGAATCTCTCCCTTTTTCTCGCATTTAGGGAGGATAAATTTTCAGGTAGAAGTGAATTTGACATAGAAGGAAATTTTAGGAATACAGTATAAGGACAACTATGCCTCTATCTTCGCCCAAGAGCAGGGCTCGCCAGTCGGTGAGTTTTCTTTATTCGATTAAGAAAACTTTTGGATGTTGTCTAGATCACATTGTCTGCTTTAGTCTCCAGAATGTTTTTGGCGAAAAGGCTGGATTGTGGAAACCTATTCTTAATAGGAGGAAAACTAATGATGAAGCTTCTTATCCTGTTGTTTATTATTGTACCTGCTTTAGAGGTTACACTGCTTGTAGCATCGAGTCATTGGATTGGTATTTGGCCGACATTTTTGATGATTGTAGCCACCGGAATCATTGGGGGATATTTAGCGAAAAAGCAAGGAATAGCAGTGCTGCGGGAGGTGCAGTATCGTCTGAACCGCGGGCAAATGCCGACAGAATCTCTTTTAGATGGGGGTTGTATTTTGGGTGGTGGAATATTGCTGCTTACACCAGGCTATGCCACCGATATTATCGGTTTTTTGCTTCTGGTTCCTGTTACAAGAAAGATCGTTACATATTGGTTTATGAAATGGATTGAGAAGAAAATAAAGAAAAATAACCAAACAATCATTTGGAAATAAAAAGCGATTCGGAATGTGACCGAATCGCTTTTTATCACTTTGGGAAAGTATAAATTTCCAGCTAGGAAGGAATTCGACGTGGCAGGGGATTTTAGGAATGCAGTATAAGTGTACGCCCCTGTCTTCCCCAAAGGGCAGGACTCGCCAATCGGCGAGTTTCTCTAATAGAAGCTCCTGCAGGCTATTTAGCATCTTTAATAAAACGCCAAAGATCACGAAATACATTTGCGTCATACAATGTTTTGAGAAGAACGAGCGTTGCTGGACCGATAATTAGCCCAAGAAAGCCGTATAGCTTGAAGCCGACAAAAAGCGCAATGAGTGTCGAAAGCGGGTCGAGACCGATGTTTGAAGATAGTACCTTTGGTTCCATAATTTGCCGCTGCACAATGACGACGATATATAAAACAAGAAGGCCGACAGCAAGCGGGGTACTACCTGTAAAGTAGGCGTATAAAATCCACGGTACAAATACTGCGCCTGTTCCAAGATACGGTAATAGGTCTACAATTCCAGTCACGATAGCAATTGTAATAGCGTACGGCACACGTAAAATGAGCAATCCGACAAGTACGATAATGGTTGTCATTGAGACAAGCGTGAATTGCGCTTTAATGAAGCCGAGGAGCGCCTTACGCAAATTTCCAAAAATGGTTTCACTATATAGGTGAATGCGTGTCGGCAGCACGCGCTTTACACGTTGTCCTATTTTGTTCCAATCGTTGCTAATAAAAAATGTCGCAAGCAAAATGAAAATCAGAACGGTTGCTGTGGTTGGAAGAACGCGTAAAAAATTGGTCAATCCGCTCAAAATGGATGTAAGTAAATCTTGTGCCTTTTGCGTGAGGTCTGAGCCAAGATTTTGGATGTTAGAGGAGATTGTATTTTGCTGCGTTTCTCCAAGACGATTAAATTTTGTAGCTAAATCTTCATATAACGGCATGATATTATGAACAATAATATTCTGTACATATACAACAAGTTTCGGGAACTGATCTGGTAAAATCTCAAGCAAGTATGTGGCAGCAGCGATGGTCTCTATTACGAGAAGAGTGACAAGCCCTACTACCGCCCCGAATACAAGGATGAGCGCTACAAATACAGCAAGTGAGCGTGGGAAGAGCAGTCTTTTCTCGAGTACATCGACGATTGGGTGCATCGCATATGCCAAACAAAGAGCAATAATAAACGGATATACCAGACCGGAGATATAAAAGAGAACGTACAGACCAATTATAATTAATGCTGCTACAAAAATAAGCCGAAGTCCCATGTACAGGTAATCTCGATTTAAAATGGAACATTCCTCCTATTCGGAGTGTATTTTTTGGAATTACTAGGGAGAAGAAGGTTTTCCCATTTCTTATTTTACATCGTATTAAGGAGAAAAAAAAGCCGTCATTAGGTAAGATTTTCCTAATATTTCTTGAGTATTTACAAAATATTATTTTTATAGGAAAGGATAAACAAGTTATGTTTAATCAGTCTTTTTTATTTTTATGCATTTTGCTTGCTATCGGCTTACTTGCCAAAAATCAATCGCTTACAATTGCTGTACTCGTGCTTCTTCTTATAAAATGGATGCCTTTTGATGAAAAATTGTTTTCATATTTACAGCAGAAAGGAATTAACTTTGGTGTAACAATTATTACAATTGCTGTTCTTGTTCCTATCGCCTCAGGAGAAATTGGCTTCAGACAGTTGACGGAAGCAATCAAATCCTATTATGCTTGGATTGCGTTGGCATCTGGCATCGCTGTTGCGCTGCTGGCTAAGGGAGGAGTAAGCCTGCTTGCCAGTGATCCTCATATTACAGCTGCACTTGTAATTGGAACAGTGTTAGCAGTTGCGCTTTTTAATGGGGTGGCGGTTGGACCTCTTGTTGGGGCGGGTATTGCATATATGGTACTGCATGTGGTACAAATATTAAGGTAGAATATTTTTATCCTGATATAAATTATACGAATTCTTTTCATTCACAAAAGTCAGATAATTGTTTATAATGGTACGTAAGGAAGTGCCCGGGATAGATCAGCAATGAAAATTGTATGGTGGAAAAGTAGCACCAACATAAAACAATGCCAGGATGCATTGTTTTATGTCGTGTTATTTTTCGTCTCGGCGCTTTAGGGTTGGGGAGAAATTTGTGGAAAAGGAGAGATCACTATGGCAGTTACTCGAGGTCTTGAAGGGGTAGTAGCCACAACCTCATCGATTAGTTCTATTATTGATGACACTTTAACATATGTAGGCTACACAATCGATGACTTGGCAGAGCACGCTTCATTTGAAGAGGTTGTGTACTTATTATGGCACCGCAAGCTTCCAAACAAAGCAGAACTAGAGGAATTAAAATCTCAACTAGCTGAAAACGCGCAAATTCCTGCAGAAATTATCGCATATCTAAAAGCAACAAACTTAACTACAGCCCATCCAATGTCTGTCCTACGTACAGTTATTTCCATGCTATCCTTATATGATGAAAGCGCAGAATCAATGGAAGGAAAATCTAACTATTTGAAAGCGGTTAAACTACAAGCACAGGTCGCAACAATTGTAGCCGCATATTCCCGTATCCGCAAAGGCTTGGAGCCAATTGCGCCAAATAAAAAACTCAGCTTCGCAGCTAACTTTTTGTACATGCTGAATGATAGAGATCCGAATGAAATTGAGATCCAAGCATTTGACAAAGCGCTCGTTCTTCATGCTGATCATGAGCTCAATGCATCGACATTTACGGCACGTGTGTGCGTGGCGACGCTTTCTGATGTATATTCTGGTATTACAGCTGCAATCGGGGCGTTAAAAGGTCCTCTTCATGGGGGCGCAAATGAAAATGTGATGAAGATGCTTATGGAGATTGGTGATATAGAAAATGTTGAACCATACATCTTAAATGCGTTAAACAACAAAGTAAAGATTATGGGCTTTGGACACCGTGTATATAGAGGCGGAGATCCACGCGCGAAGCATTTAAAGGAAATGTCCAAGAAAATTGGCGAAGTGACAGGGGAAACGAAATGGTATGAAATGTCCTTGCAAATTGAGGAAATCGTAACATCTTCCAAAAATTTACCGCCAAATGTAGATTTCTATTCTGCTTCTATGTACCATTGTTTAGGAATCGATCATGATTTATTTACGCCAATCTTTGCGGTAAGCCGCATGTCTGGTTGGCTTGCTCACATTCTTGAGCAGTATGAAAACAATCGCTTAATCCGTCCACGTGCGGATTATACAGGTCCTACACATCAAACGTATGTGCCAGTTGAGCAAAGAGGATAATTTTTGTTTGAAAGTTTGCCTCTTTCGGGTAGACTGAATAGTGGCAGTATGACAACTAGTTATTGAGGTTGATTAGGACCCGCTTGCGGGTCTCTAGTCTGTTTCATACATAATTTTAACAAGCATGGGGGTAATTACATTGACTACAGGCGAAAAAATTACAGTAACGAACGGTGTATTGAACGTACCAAACAACCCAATCATTCCTTTCATCGAAGGAGATGGAACTGGTCCGGATATTTGGGCAGCATCTGTACGTGTATTAGACGCAGCAGTTGAAAAAGCATACAAAGGCGAGAAGAAAATCGCTTGGAAGGAAGTACTTGCGGGTGAGAAAGCGTTCAACCAAACAGGGGAGTGGCTTCCTAAAGAAACACTTAATCTAATCGATGAGTACTTGCTTGCGATCAAAGGTCCTTTAACAACTCCAGTAGGTGGAGGTATTCGCTCTCTAAACGTGGCATTGCGTCAAGAACTTGACTTATATGTATGTTTACGTCCTGTTCGCTATTTTGAAGGCGTTCCGTCACCAGTAAAGCGTCCAGAAGACACTGATATGGTAATTTTCCGTGAAAACACAGAGGACATCTATGCAGGTATTGAATATCAAAAAGGCTCAGCAGAAGTCCAAAAGGTACTTGAATTTTTACAAAATGAAATGGGCGTAAAGAAAATCCGTTTCCCTGAAACGTCTGGTATTGGTATTAAGCCTGTTTCTGAAGAGGGAACAAAGCGTTTGGTTCGCGCAGCTATCCAATACGCAGTAGATCATGGTCGTAAATCTGTAACGCTTGTTCATAAAGGTAACATTATGAAGTTTACAGAAGGTGCGTTCAAGAACTGGGGTTATGAAGTGGCTGAGCAAGAGTTCGGCGATAAAGTGTTCACTTGGGCGCAATACGATCGTCTTGTAGAAGAGCAAGGCAAGCAAGCAGCGAATGAAGCGCAAGAAGCAGCAGAAGCAGCTGGCAAAATCATTGTGAAGGATTCTATTGCAGATATTTTCTTACAACAAATCTTAACTCGTCCGAAAGAGTTCGACGTAGTGGCAACAATGAACTTAAACGGCGACTATATTTCTGATGCATTAGCTGCACAAGTAGGCGGTATTGGTATCGCACCTGGCGCTAACATCAATTATGTAACAGGACATGCTATTTTCGAAGCGACACATGGTACAGCTCCGAAGTATGCGGGACTTGATAAAGTGAATCCGTCTTCTGTTATCCTTTCAGGCGTATTAATGCTTGAGCATCTTGGCTGGAACGAAGCGGCAAACCTAATTGTAGGGTCTATGGAGAAAACAATTGCTTCTAAAGTAGTAACATACGATTTCGCACGTTTAATGGACGGAGCAACAGAAGTGAAATGCTCTGAGTTCGGGGATGAGTTAATTAAAAACATGGACGCGGCTCAAGTAAACGCGTAAGCAGGAGGGAATCGGGATTTCATAAAGTGAATCCGTCTTCTGTTATCCTTTCAGGTGTATTAATGCTTGAACATCTTGGCTGAAACGAAACTGTAAACCTGATTGTAGGATCTATAGAGAAAACAATTGCTTCTAAAAGTAGTAACATACGATTTTGCACGTTTAAAGGACGGAGCAACAGAAGTGAAATGCCCTGAGTTTGAGGATGAGTTAATCAAAAACATGGACGCGGTTCAAGTAAACGCGTCACAGGAGCAGGAGGAAATTCTCATGACAATCAAACGTAAAAAGGTTTCTGTTATCGGTGCAGGTTTTACGGGAGCAACAACAGCATTCTTATTAGCGCAAAAAGAGTTAGCTGATGTAGTATTAGTTGATATTGCGCCATTAGAAAACCCGACTAAGGGAAAAGCGTTGGATATGCTTGAGGCAAGCCCGGTACAAGGCTTTGATGCAAATATTATCGGTACTTCTGACTATGCTGACACTGCTGGCTCTGATGTGGTTGTAGTTACTGCAGGGATTGCGCGTAAGCCTGGCATGAGCCGTGATGATCTTGTTGCAACAAACTCCAAAATTATGAAGAGTGTAGCAAAAGAAATCGTGAAGTATTCTCCAAATACAACAATTGTTGTGTTAACGAATCCTGTTGACGCGATGACTTATACAATCTTTAAGGAGTCTGGTCTTCCGAAAGAGCGCGTAATTGGACAGTCTGGCGTACTTGATACAGCTCGTTTCCGTACGTTCGTAGCACAAGAATTAAACCTGTCTGTAAAGGATGTAACAGGCTTCGTATTAGGCGGTCACGGTGACGAGATGGTTCCGCTTGTACGTTATTCTTATGCTGGCGGTATTCCGCTAGAAACATTAATTCCAAAAGATCGTTTAGATGCAATCGTCGAGCGTACACGTAAAGGCGGCGGTGAAATCGTAAATCTTTTAGGAAACGGCAGCGCATATTACGCTCCAGCTGCTTCCCTTGTTGAAATGACAGAAGCAATTCTAAAAGACCAACGTCGCGTATTGCCTGCTATTGCTTATTTAGAGGGCGAGTATGGCTACAGCGATTTATATCTAGGTGTTCCTGTTATTCTTGGCGGCAACGGAATTGAAAAGGTTATCGAGCTAGATCTTCTTGATGAAGAAAAAGCAGCGCTTGACCGTTCTGTAGAAGCTGTACGCAACGTAATGAAGGTTCTTGCTTAATCAATTAGGAGAAAAGATTCGAGGGATCCCTCGAATCTTTTTTTTATACTGTAAGAAAGTATAGATTTCCTAGTATTATTCCTATCTTGAGTTAGAAGGGGTTGGAAAGGCAGAGAGGTTGATTTTCGCATTTTTTAGTTGAATAAGAATGATGAAACCTTTAGCATAAAGAAGAGTGAATCTCTCTTTACACTTTAGGAAAGCATAAATTTCCAGCGAGAAGCGAATTCGACGCAGTCGGAAATTTTAAGAACAAAGTATAAGTGCAACTACGCCTCTGTCTTCGCCTAGCGGCTTGCCAGTCGGCGAGTTTTCTTTACAAAGAGCTGTTTGTATAAAGAAATATTTCGATCAAAAGGAGCACTGCAATGGAGCTGAACAACTGGTTAAATCGGGATATGCCTGAGGTGGCACAAAAGTTAGAAAAAATTAATATGGATCATTTTTTTAAAGAAAAGACAATCGGGTTTGCTGGTAAAGAGATTGTCTATAAGGTATTGTTTCATTTGCGCTCTGCATTGTTTCCTGGGGTGTACGAAAACTATCCTATTGATGAGACAAGAGCGAACATTCTAATCGGGAATCGAATCCGAAATGCGGCTGTAGATTTGAGCAACTTAATTGAGAAGGCCTTTAAGAATGAATGTGCGATGAAGTATAAAACATTGGTGGAACGAAGAGATCGTGCAAATGAAATTACGATCCATTTAGTTAATAAGCTGCCTGAAATACGCGAAACGTTAAATACAGATATTGAGGCTGCTTATAATGGGGACCCAGCAGCATTAAATATGGAAGAAATCTTGCTCAGCTATCCTTCTATCGAGGCTATTACTATATACAGAATTGCGCACGTATTATACAGGATGAATGTACCTCTCATCCCGAGAATGATGTCAGAATATGCTCATCAACTAACAGGGATTGATATTCATCCGGGCGCTGAAATTGGAGAAAGCTTCTTTATTGATCACGGGACGGGCGTTGTAATCGGTGAAACATGTATTATTGGGAAGAATGTAAAAGTATATCAAGGTGTGACGCTCGGAGCAAAAAGTTTTCCGCTTGATGAGAATGGGAATCCGATAAAAGGAATTAAAAGGCATCCTGAAATTGAGGATGGGGTTGTGATTTATGCTGGTGCTACAATTCTTGGGGGAGATACAGTAGTAGGTCATGATTCTACTATCGGGGGGAATGTTTGGCTCACTCATTCTGTTCCGCCGTTTTCACAAGTGTATAATTCTCAGCCATCACCGATTATTACACAAAGCGTTCCGAAATAAAGCAGCTATTGCCTATCGTCCTTCAAGAACATGCCCTGTCTGGGGTAATATGGGAGCTTTAGGGCTTTGGGTTGAGCAATTATTTGTTTTCTAGTATGATACAACTAATAAAATAGACAAATATTCATTGGATGAGGAAGGGTTTTACTTTTTAATCTGGAGGAATAGGATGAGCAATCGTATTTTAGTAGTGGACGATGAAGAATTTATCTTAACGTTAATAGAATTTAATTTACAGCAAGCGGGATTTGAAGTCATCACTGCTATGGATGGAGCAGAAGGTCTTCGTAAAGCAACGGAAGAAAATCCAGATTTGATTATATTAGATTTAATGCTGCCGAAAATGGATGGAATGGAAGTGTGTAAGGAACTTCGGGTGCGCCGCATTATGACGCCGATTTTAATGCTGACCGCTAAAGATGATGAGTTTGATAAGGTGCTCGGTCTTGAATTAGGCGCAGATGATTATATGACAAAGCCGTTCAGTCCGAGAGAGGTCGTTGCGCGAGTTAAAGCAATTTTGCGCAGGACGAGAATAAGTGAAGAAAACGCACAGGAAGAGCAAGATACGAGCCGTATTACGATTGCTGATTTGAAAATTATGCCGGAGTATTACGAAGCGTACTACCGCGGGGAGAAGCTGGAGCTAACACCAAAGGAATTTGAGCTTCTTGTCTATTTGGCTAAGCATAAGGGGCGTGTATTAACACGTGATCAACTGTTAAGTGCTGTTTGGAACTATGATTTTGCTGGAGATACCCGTATCGTGGACGTTCATATTAGTCATTTGCGCGATAAAATCGAGAGCAATACGAAAAAGCCGGTGTATATTAAAACAATTCGCGGTTTAGGGTATAAGCTGGAAGAGCCGAAAATCAATGAATAAGTTTCGCTCGAAGCTTCTTCTAACCTTGGTTTCATTGATTGTTGCGGTCCTTGTTGGATTAGGGCTGCTGCTAAGTCAGCTTTTTAAAGGCTTTTATATTGAGAACTTCAATGAACGAATGGAGAGGGAGCTTCGCTATACCGCCTCCGTTTTGGAGGAAACAGGAATTCATGAGACACGGCTTCGTCCGGAGACTCTCATTCAGATACAAGATAAGCTGAAGGTAAACATTACTCTATTAGATTTAAAAGGGAAACTGTTATACGGTTCAGAAGAGAAGAAGGATAAAGACGATACAGAAGCAGTGCAAAAGCTTTTGTCAGATTTAAAGGGCAATCCTCAAAGTGTAGAGATGAGGTATACAGGCAACGATACGTATTATTATGGGGTGTTATTGAGTGACAGGCGCTATGATGAAGCATATTTAATCGTACATTTGTCGATGAACTCATTTTCGTACATTCAGCAAAAAATATGGGGCTTGCTTATTAGCAGCTTTTTCATCGCATTTATTGTCATCCTGTTATTAGGGCTTAGGATTATTGCTCAGTATACAAAACCGATTGAATCGGCAACAAGAGTCGCTATTGAGCTTGCGAAGGGGAATTATAAGGCTCGTGCGTATGAAAATCGTGCCGATGAAACAGGCATGTTGAGTCAGGCGATCAATATTTTAGCACGGAACTTGCAAGAGATGACATTAGCACAAGAGATGCAGCAAGACCGTTTGCATACACTTATCGAGAACATGGGGAGCGGCATGATTTTAATTGATAGCCGCGGATATATTAGTCTTGTGAATCGCTCATACAAGGAAACGTTTCATGCGACAAATGAGCAATATTTGAATCGGCTCTATTATGAGGCGTTTGATCATCAGGAAATTATTGAACTTGTAGAAGAGATTTTCATGACGGAAGTAAAGGTACGTAAGCAAATGCTGCTGCCGCTTCGGATTGAGCGTAAGCATTTTGAAGTATACGGTGCACCGATTATTGGGACAAATCATGAATGGAAGGGAATTATTCTTGTGTTCCATGACATTACTGAGCTGAAAAGATTGGAGCAAATGCGAAAGGACTTTTTAGCGAATGTATCTCATGAGCTGAAGACGCCGATTACTTCTATTAAAGGCTTTTCTGAAACGCTGCTTGACGGGGCGATGGAGGATCGAAAGCTTCGGGAATATTTTTTAACCATTATTTTGAAAGAAAGCGATCGAATGCAAAACTTGATTGCCGATTTATTAGACTTATCTAAAATTGAGCAGCAAGGCTTTAAGTTGCAAATGGGAAGCGTGAATTTAAATATGCTGCTTGAGGAAATTGAAGTGATGCTAAGAGGAAAAGCAGTTAATAAAACAATTGATTTACAGCTGCAAACGGCTCAAGTTGTCACTATTCCCGGAGACCCGCATCGATTGAAGCAAATTTTTCTTAATTTAATTAGTAATGCAATTGTATATACGCCAGCAGGAGGAAAGGTATTAGTTTCCCTTGAGGAATCTCCTCATTGGGTAAGCGTAAAAGTATCGGATACAGGAATCGGTATTGAGAAGGCTGAAATTCCAAGGATTTTTGAACGGTTTTACCGAGTGGATAAAGCACGCAGCCGTAATACGGGCGGTACGGGTCTTGGTCTGTCCATCGTAAAGCATCTTGTTGAAGCGCATCGCGGACTTATTACAGTAGAAAGTGATGTAGGGGGCGGTACTACCTTTACAGTGATGCTTCGTCAGAAACAGAATTGACAAGTTTACACTATATTAACAATATGTTTATTCAATTTTAATAAAGATTTGTTATTCTAGTTAACGAAAACCCCTTCATCCAAGGAGTAGTTCAAGGCGGGAACATGACTTCCCGTTCCCGCCTACTTTTTTATTATTGTAAGAACAGGTGAAATTTAGCATGAGGGCGACTGGCTGTATTAGAAATGGTATACATGTAAAATATAAGTGTACCTGCGTCTTCTTCCTCGCCGGACAGTTCCTGAACTGGTGAGTGCTCTCTTTAAAAATCTTGCGTATATACTTTTATCAAGCCGTTATTTTCCTTCTCTCGTTAGGTCATGCTAATATAGAGGAGAGAAGAAACGGCTTTTTGTTTTATACTTTAAGAAAGTATAAATTTCTAGCAGCGAGACTGTTCGGCGTAGTGAGAAATTTTAGGAATAAAGTATAAGTGCAACTACGTCTCTGTCTTCGCCTAACGGCTCGTCAGTTGGCGGGTTTTCTTTACACTGTAAGAAAGTATAAATTTCCAGCCAGCAGCTAATTCGGCGTAGGCGGAAATTTTAGGAATACAGTATAAGTGCAACTACGCCTCTGTCTTCGACCAAGGGCAGGGCTCGTCAGTCGGCGAGTTTTCTTTATACTTTAAGAAAGTATACATTTCTAGCTGGAAGACAATTCGACGTAGTTAGAAATTTTAGGAACAAAGTATAAGTGCAACTACGCCTCTGTCTTCGCCCAAGGGCAGGGCTCGTCAGTCGGCGAGTTTTCTTTATCTGATTTATGTTATATAGTGGGGAGGCTTATATATCTTGAAGAAAAAAGTAGTATTAATTGACGGCAACAGTATTGCATACCGCGCTTTTTTTGCGCTGCCGCTGCTTAATAATGATAAGGGAATACATACAAATGCCGTGTACGGTTTTACAATGATGCTTATGCGGATTCTTGAGGAAGAGAAACCAACGCATATGCTCGTTGCATTTGATGCGGGGAAAACAACATTCCGTCATAAAACTTTCGGAGAATATAAGGGAGGGCGTCAAAAAACGCCGCCAGAGCTGTCAGAGCAATTTCCGTTTATTCGTGAGCTTCTGGATAACCTTCAAATTGCACGTTATGAGCTTGCAAATTACGAAGCAGACGATATTATCGGTACTTTAGCTAAAGAAGCGGATGTCGACGGTGCTGAAGTGAGAGTCATTTCAGGAGATCGTGATCTTATTCAGCTTGTGTCGGAGCATACGAGTGTACTAATTACGAGAAAAGGTATTACAGAAGTTGATGAATATACACCGGAAACGTTGTTTGAAAAGCTGTCGCTCCAGCCTGATCAAATTATTGATATGAAAGGCTTAATGGGCGATCCGTCCGATAACATTCCGGGTGTGCCTGGTGTGGGGGAAAAAACAGCAATTAAGCTGCTCAAGGAATTCGGAACGATAGAAAAGCTGTATGAAAACTTAGGCAGCGTAAGCGGAAAGAAGCTAAAGGAAAAGCTAGAGGAACATGAACAGCAGGCCTTCATGAGCAAGGAGTTAGCAACCATTTATAGGGAAGCGCCAATTACACTCCATTTACAGGATATTGAATATAAAGGGTACGAGCAAGAAGCTGTTATCCCTCTTTTCAAGCAGTTAGGCTTCAATTCCTTGCTAGATAAACTCCAGCTTCCAGGAGAAGCAGCAGAAACGGTGTTAGATGAGCTATCGTTTACCGTTGTAGAGGAAGTAAATGAGAACATACTGCGAAGCGGAAATTCTGTAGTTGTTGAGGTGCAGGAAGAGAATTATCATGGTGCTGATGTGCAAGGCTTCGGCATTACCAATGAGACGGGCAGCTATTTTATTCCTGCGGAAGTCGGGCTGAACTCAGAACGTTTTCGAGAATGGCTTGCTGACGATAGCATGAAAAAAAGCACGTTTGACGCGAAGCGGGCAATCGTCGCTTTAAAGTGGAAGGGTCTAGAGCTAAGGGGAATTGATTTTGATCTGTTGCTTGCTGCTTATTTGCTTGATCCATCCGAGACAGATAAAGATTTTCGCGCTGTCGCGAAGATGAAGGATGCTCATGCGGTAAAATCAGATGAAGAGGTATACGGAAAAGGGGCAAAGCGGGCCGTTCCAAATCAAGAGGTTTTATCGGAGCATGTAGCACGCAAATCTCGGGTGCTGTATGAGGTGAAAGAATCATTTGTCCTAGAATTGAAAAAGAATGAACAGTATGAGCTATTTACAGATTTAGAGCTGCCATTATCTCGAGTGCTCGGGGAAATGGAGTATATGGGCGTGAGGGTAGACACGAATCGTTTGCTGCGTATGGGGGAGGATTTGTCTGTACAGTTACAGGCAATTGAAAAAGACATTCATGAGCTCGCAGGCAGTGAATTTAATATTAACTCACCAAAGCAGCTTGGGGTTATTTTATTTGAAAAGCTAAACCTGCCGGTGTTCAAAAAAACAAAAACGGGTTATTCGACTTCGGCAGATGTGCTTGAGAAGTTAATGGACCATCATGAAATTGTTCCAAAAATCTTACATTACCGCCAGCTTGGGAAGTTATATTCAACGTATATTGAGGGGTTGCTTAAAGTTGTGCATAGTGATTCCTCCAAAATCCATACACGCTTTCAGCAGGCGCTAACACAAACAGGACGTTTAAGCTCGACGGAGCCAAACCTGCAAAATATTCCGATTCGGCTTGAAGAAGGCCGGAAAATTCGTGAAGCGTTCATCCCATCGCAGGAAGGGTGGGTTATATTTGCGGCAGATTACTCGCAAATCGAGCTGCGCGTTCTTGCTCACATTGCCGAGGATAAAGGCTTAATGGATGCGTTTTTGCAGGATATGGATGTTCATACGAAAACCGCAATGGATGTATTTGATGTAAGTCAGGATGAAGTAACATCTAATATGAGACGTCAAGCAAAGGCGGTAAACTTCGGAATTGTATATGGAATTAGTGATTATGGCTTATCGCAAAATCTTGGGATTACAAGAAAAGCCGCTGCTGATTTTATTGAAACATACTTCCGAAGCTTTCCTGGTGTAAAGGAGTATATGGATAGCATTGTGCAGGAAGCGAAGCAAGCGGGGTATGTAACAACGCTATTAAATCGCCGTCGCTACATTCCTGAAATTACGAGTCGTAATTTTAATTTGCGAGGCTTTGCAGAGCGTACCGCAATGAATACACCTATTCAAGGAAGTGCTGCTGATATTATTAAGAAGGCTATGATTGTAATGTTTGAGCGTTTGCAGGAGGAAAAGTTAACTGCACGCCTCTTGCTTCAGGTACATGACGAATTAATTTTTGAGGCCCCGAAGGAAGAGATCGAAAAATTGGAGAAGCTTGTTCCGGAAGTGATGGAGCATGCGGTTGAGTTATCTGTGCCATTAAAGGTGGACTACTCCTATGGTCCAACATGGTACGACGCAAAATAAAGGACTGTGACAAAACTCCCTCCATTTGCGGGGGAGTTTTGTTTACATTTCATGATAACAATGCGAGGATGTGATAGATATGCCTGAACTGCCAGAGGTAGAAACGGTGAGACGAACGCTAGAGATACTTGTCAAAGGAAAGCAAATTGAAGATGTAATTGTGACATATGGAAAACTTGTAAAAGAGCCCGACGACGTCAAGTTATTTCAAGCGATGCTAAAGGGTGAAGTCATTGAAGGGATACGGCGAAGAGGGAAATTTTTATTAATTGATTTGACGCATTATACGCTTGTCTCGCATTTGCGTATGGAAGGGAAATACCGTCTGCACGATGCGAGTGAGCCTGTGGACAAGCATACACATGTACGCTTTCAGTTTACCGATGGAACCGAGCTGCACTACAATGATGTTCGTAAATTTGGAACGATGCATATGTATAAAAAAGGAGAGGAGCATCTTTGTCCGTCTCTTGCAGATTTAGGACCAGAGCCTTTTTCAGATGAGTTGACTGCGGCATATTTGATGGAAAAGCTGAAGAAAACGAATCGAAAAATTAAGGCTGTCTTATTGGATCAGCGTATACTTGTTGGACTGGGAAATATTTATGTAGATGAAGTACTATTTCGTTCTCGTATTCACCCAGAACGGGAGGCTTCTTCTTTACAGCTCCCTGAAATTGAAGCAATGCAGAAGGAAATTGTCGCAACACTAGCAGAAGCGGTGGAAAAGGGTGGTAGTACTATCCGGACATATATTAATTCTCAAGGACAAATCGGAACGTTTCAGCAAAGCTTGTACGTCTATGGTCGAAAGGGAGAACCTTGCCCGTCATGTGGAACGCCAATTGAGAAAACAGTTGTTGGTGGACGAGGTACGCACTATTGCCCAATTTGTCAAAACTGAAAGGGACAATAACATCGGATAGGCTTTTGTCATATATATACACCATATGAACATAAACGAAGCTTTCCCCTGAACCTAAAGGGAAAGGCGGACATATGGAAAGGAGCCTGACGATGCACCATTATGTTGCTTTGTTTCTTTTGGCATTGACGCTAAGCCTTGACAGCTGCAGCGTAGGCCTTACGTATGGACTGAGAAAGGTGAGGATTCCGGCAAAATCAATTATTGTAATATCCCTCTGTTCAGCAGCAGTCATGATCCTTTCTATGGGGATCGGCCATCTCATTGCACAAATTTTCTCGCCCGCTCTCGCAACAAAGATTGGAGGGGCTGTTCTTGTTGGGATAGGCGCATGGGTGCTATATCAATTTTTTCAAACCGACAAAAAGGAAGAGCTGCTAGTAGAGGAAACAACAGTGTGGAATCTGGAGATCCGTTCTCTTGGGATTGTTATTCAGATCTTGAGAAAGCCAACGATGGCCGATTTTGATAAATCAGGTATAATTTCCGGTATTGAAGCCCTTATGTTAGGGCTGGCGCTATCCCTAGACTCTTTTGGGGCTGGGATTGGAGCTTCGTTGCTCGGGTTTTCCCCGGTAGTTCTCGCTATACTGGTTGCGGTAATGAGCTCTATATTTTTAACATTGGGCATGAAGGTCGGTATGTGGTTTTCTGGTGTTTCATGGCTGCAGAGATTGACATTTCTGCCAGGTATTTTGCTTATTATTATTGGCATTTGGAAGATGTAGGGGAGCTGCTGTAAGAAATTTGTGTCAGCTTAAATGTATTTTCTATACTTACATGTATGAGGTGATTCCCAAGAGGAGATTTTTTTCTTGTGAGTCACCTTCTTCTTATACTTTAAGAAAGTATAAATTTCTAGCAGGAAGTCAATTCGATGTAGCGAGAAATTTTAGGAACAAAGTATAAGTGCAACTACGCCTCTGTCTTCGCCCAAGAGCAGGGCTTGCCAGTCGGCGAGTTTTCTTTATTTTAAGAATTAAGAAAGCATAACTTTTTGAAGTACGGTCCTGCTCCTACGTATTGCTTATTGTGAGAAAAGCTCTCCGGATGAAGTATAATAATAGGGATAAAATGACAGGAGAGATGCCATATGACAATTGTAATTGGGCTAACGGGCGGTATCGCAAGCGGCAAAAGTACTGTTGCTGCTATGCTGCGTGATTTTCATATCCCTATAATTGATGCGGATATTATTGCAAGGGAAGTCGTGGAACCTGGCAAGGAAGCGTATAAGGGAATTGTCGATGCCTTTGGCCAAGAAATCTTACAGACCAATGGAGAGATTGACCGCCAAAAGCTCGGAAGCATTATATTTCATAATGAGGACAAACGCCTTCTTTTGAATCGGATTGTGCATCCTGCTATTCGTATGGAAATGAATCGGCAAAAGGAAATATATATTGAACAAGGCGAGAAAGCAATAGTTCTGGATATTCCGCTTCTGTTTGAAAGTAAACTAACCTCACTTGTACATAAGGTGCTGCTTGTATATGTAGATGAGGAGGTACAATTACGTAGGCTCATGCAGCGTAATCATTTAACAGAAGAAGAAGCGAGGGCGCGTGTAGCTTCCCAAATGCCTTTAAGGCAAAAGATAACATTAGCAGATGAAGTGATTAATAATAATGGCACAATAGAACACACAAAAACCCAATTAGTCAGCATTTTTGAAAAATGGTCACTCGAATTATAATAAAATATCCATAATATGAATTTATTAGTGACTATACACCTATTTATGTTATACTATTTATGGGGTTTACGAACAAAGAGTATAACATAATTAGGGGGCTGGAGAATGGTACGTGTGGCGATTAATGGATTTGGTCGTATTGGTAGAATGGTGTTCCGTCAAGCAATTAAAGAAAGCGCATTTGAAATTACGGCGATTAATGCCAGCTATCCCGCTGAAACTTTAGCTCATTTAATCAAGTATGACACAGTTCACGGGAAATTTGCTGGAACAGTGGAAGCGTCTGAGGATCACTTGTTAGTCGATGGGAAAATGGTACGCTTATTAAATGAACGTGATCCAAAGAAGCTGCCTTGGAAAGAGCTTGGCGTTGATATTGTCATTGAAGCAACGGGGAAATTTAATACGAAGGAAAAAGCGATAGACCATGTTGAAGCAGGGGCAAAAAAGGTTATTTTAACAGCGCCAGGTAAAGATGAGGATATTACAGTTGTAGTAGGGGTTAATGAGCAGCAGCTTGATATTGCGAAGCATACTATTATTTCTAATGCCTCTTGTACGACAAACTGCCTAGCGCCTGTTGTAAAAATTCTTGATGAGCAGTTCGGTATTGAAAACGGTTTGATGACGACTGTTCACGCATATACAAATGACCAAAAAAACATTGACAACCCACATGAGGATTTGCGAAGAGCCCGAGCTTGTGCGCAGTCTATTATTCCGACAACAACAGGAGCGGCGAAAGCGTTATCTAAGGTTCTCCCTCATCTGTCAGGTAAGCTTCACGGTATGGCCCTTCGTGTACCAACAGTAAATGTATCGCTTGTTGATCTTGTTGTTGATGTAAAACGAGATGTTACCGCGGAGGATATTAACAATGCGTTTCGGGCTGCTGCCAGAAGTTCCATGATGGGAATTATTGAAGTGTGCGACGAACCGCTCGTATCAGTGGATTTTAATACAAACGCCAGCTCTGCGATTGTTGATGGCTTATCCACGATGGTGATGGGAACACGTAAAGTAAAGATACTTGCGTGGTACGATAATGAATGGGGATACTCTAAGCGTGTTGTGGATCTTGTAGGAATTGTTACTAAGCAATTTATAGCAAGAGAGAAGGCGCAACCAGCCTAAAAAGGATAAATACTGATTGTCTGCAGAGGGCCTTGGTGCGAAAATATGTGAAAGCATTGAACCTCCGCGTGAAACCGGAAGCTTTGAAATTAAACAACGAGATGCAAAAGCTCTTTAAAAAACAATATATTTGCTTTAAAATGTAAAGAGGTGTAGAATGCACCTCTTTTTTAGTTTACACTTTAAGAAAAGTATAAATTTCTGGCTGGAAGACAATTCGATGCAGCTGGAAATTTTAGGGATAAAGTATAAGCGCAATTACGCCTCTGTCTTCGCCCAAGGGCAGGATCCGCCAGTCGGCGAGTTTTCTTTACACAATAAGAATGCGGTACGATCTGATTTTCAAGGCTTGCTCTAGTTCACGGGATACATCCAGTACAAAAGGTATGAAATACCTTTTGCATAGGGAAGCAGGCGGATCTGCCTTTTCTGAACTATACGTTGTGTACACGAGATGCTTTTCTTATTATCATTGTTTATAGAACTATAATATGTTGTTGTGCAGGAGGAGAGTTTTATGAGCATCATGCAGAAGGTGAAGCAGGTTTTTTCCACACATGCTGAAACAATGGATTCCCACCCGGATGAACAGCTGCGCAGCCGTTATTATAAAACAAACACACAAAATGCGTTAAAGGCTGTTGAAGATGTTATTCGTGGTTTAAAAGGCTATACAGTTACATCTGTTTCTCCTGAACGTGGGGAAATGAGTGTGAATATTGCCGGATCTAAGAAAGCATTTGTTGTTGTGACTGTAATTACAATTCGCCCATTTGAGACGGCAGTTGATTTCTCTGTCACGACTGAAACGTCGCTACCGAGTGATTTCGGATTTAGTAAGAAGGTGATTATGGAGCTATATAACCAATTGGACAAGCAGCTCGTGTTTATTGGATCGGGATTAGGCGCAAAGCTATAACGGACAAAAGGAAAAGAAATAAATGAGGAGTGATGGCAATGCGTTGTCCGAATTGTTCTCATAATGGTACAAGAGTGCTCGATTCTCGTCCGGTTGATGAAGGACGCTCCATTCGCAGACGCAGAGAATGTGAAAGCTGCTTATACCGTTTTACAACATTTGAGCGTGTTGAAGAGACACCGTTGATTGTTGTAAAGAAGGAAGGAACGCGTGAGCAGTTTAGCAAAGAAAAAATGTTACGAGGGCTGATTAAGGCTTGTGAAAAACGGCCTGTTTCCTTGAAACAGCTTGAAGATGTCACGCAACATGTAGAACGGGAACTGCGCAACATCGGGGTATCTGAGGTGGAAAGTGATAAAGTCGGTGAAATGGTAATGGAAGCGCTCCGGGATATTGATGAGGTCGCTTACGTTCGCTTCGCTTCAGTCTATCGGCAATTTAAAGACTTAAATGTATTTATTGAGGAATTAAAGGATATTCTGCAAAAAGGCGGGAAGTAAAAAGAGCTTGAGGCATAAGTGCTATCGGCTCTTTTTTATCCCGGTCAATATGCTGTGAAAGGAATTAATAGGAATGGAAAGACAGTCATGGAGAGAGCTGCTGCCGGTGGATCGGTATCGCGTATGTGCCAGCGGACTGCTGCATGAGCATGACCGTCATATGTTGACGATGCTGTATCAGCCATTGATTGGCAGCAAAGCAATCGGCTTATACAATACATTGTGGGGTGAACTGAAACAGTTCGTTTCGGGTGGTGAAGAAAGCAATCATCATGCACTGATGATTCATATGTACATGCCGCTTCCTGAAATTTATGAAGAACGCATGAAGCTAGAGGCACTTGGGCTGTTAAAGGTATATGTAAAAAAAGAGCAGGACATCCGTTCGTTTTTATATGAATTACAGCCGCCTTTGTCGCCAAAGCAGTTTTTTGATGATGTTGTGTTAAATATCTTTTTATATAATCGTCTTGGTAAAACAAAGTACAACAAGCTGAAGCAATCCTTTTTGGAGCAGGAATCTGATGCTTCGTCTTATAGCGAAGTAACACATTCCTTTAATGATGTGTTCCAATCGTTTTCTCCTTCGCAAATCGCTTCTTTACAGGAGGAAGTCAGTGTGCCTTCAGGATTTGCGGCACCGGGCCGGACAACTGGCAAGGCACCGAGCATTTGGAATGATTTCTTTGACTTCGAGCTGTTTGCAGAAGGGCTTTCAGCACTTGTTCCGAAAAAGGCTCTTACAGCACAGGTGAAGGAAGCGGTTGTGAAGCTTGCTTATGTATACGGCATGAATGCGCTGGCGATGCAAAATGTCGTGCTTGGCGCATTAACGGAGCATCATACGATTGATATGGAAAAGCTGCGCAAAGGCGCGCGAGACTGGTATCAATTTGAGAATGGAAGTGCTGTGCCGGTATTCAGCGAACGTGTGCAGCCGCTTGATGCGAGAACGATGCAGCATAAAGAACCGTCTAGTCAGGAGGAACTGCTTATTCAGCAGCTTGAGCAAATTTCACCGCGTGAGCTGTTGAAGGAAATCTCAGGCGGCACGGAGCCGACTGCGGCAGACTTAAAGATTATAGAGGACGTTATGCTGTCACAAAAGCTGTTGCCAGGTGTGGTGAATGTACTCATTTATTATGTTATGCTGAGAACAGATATGAAACTCTCCAAAACATATGTTGAGAAAATAGCAGGGCATTGGGCACGTAAGAAGGTAACAACCGTCCAGGATGCTATGATGCTCGCAAAAGAAGAAAACCGTCAATATCAGGAATGGGCTACATCGAAAAAGACGCCGAAGAAGCGCGCGACGACGCGCAAGGAACAGTTGCCGGAATGGCTGGAGGAACAAAAGCAACAGTCAGCAGCTTCTAAGAACCAGACAGAGAGTGCAATCGATTTGGAAGAAGAACGGCGCCGCTTAGAGGAAGAGTTAAAAATGTATAAGAAGGAATAAAGGAATTTGTGTCCTTTGGAGGTGAGAAGATGGAACATGTTCAAAACTCCTTCGCTAATCTCATGAAAAATGAGGATTTCAAGAAACGGTATGCTTCGTTAAAGGAGCAGGTGCTGTCACATCCGCGTATCCAGCAATTTCTGCTTGAGCAAGAGGGGGCGGTAACCACTTCTATGCTTGAAGGTAGTCTTGTGAAGCTATATGAGTATATAGGCCAAAGTGTGAATTGTGATGACTGTCAAACATTGGACCACTGTAAAAATATGCTGCAGGGCTACCACCCTCATCTTGTGATTCAAGGGAAACGGATTGATATCCAATATGACCGCTGTCCGCGCAAGGTGGCGTACGATGAACGTAAGAAGCAGGAGTCTCTTATTCAGAGCTTGTATGTGCCAAGAGACATATTAGAAGCATCTATGGGAGGACTAGATCTTTCGCAATTAGAAAGAGTACAAGCGATTCGCGCTGCTAGCGAATTTTTAAAGGAATACGAGCTTGGAAAGAAGGTCAAGGGTTTATATCTATACGGACCATTTGGAGTAGGAAAAACATATATCTTAGGTGCAATTGCTAATGAGTTAGCCGAACGGAAAGTTTCTTCTATGCTTGTGTACTTACCGGAATTTCTGCGTGAAATTAAAAGCTCCATTCAGAATAATACAATCGGTGATAAAATTGACGCGGTCAAGCGAGTGCCGGTGCTGATGCTTGATGATATTGGGGCAGAAGCGATGTCAAGCTTTGTGCGGGATGATGTGTTAGGAGCTATTGTGCAATTTCGGATGCTGGAAAATCTGCCAACCTTCTTTACTTCTAATTTCAATCTGCAGGAACTTGAGCATCATTTAACCTATTCGCAGCGCGGGGAAGAAGAGCGAATGAAGGCGGCTCGTATTATGGAACGAATTAAGTATTTGACGAAGCCGGTGCAGGTCAAAGGTGAGAATCGCCGCCATCAAGGGGATTTAGGATAGATTATTCCTTTTGTTTCACTTTAAGAAAGTATAACTTCCCAGTTGGAAGCGAGGTCCTCGTAGCAGAGGGTTTTTAGGAATAAAGTGTAAGGGCAACTATGCTCTGTCTTCGCCCAACCCGTGCATTTTGTGTACGGGTTGTTTTAATCCGGGAGAAAAGCGATCTAATTCCGCTTTTCTTTTTTTGTCAAGGGTTTCTTGTATCATTTTTTTCTTTCCCTTTTAATATACATAAAATAGGCGATGACCTTAAAGGGGGGACAAAAGTGATCGAAATCCGCTTTGAAGAGGAACATGATGCGCGCATGATGTACGAGCATTTGCTGGAAGGTGCGGAAACTGCGTATGGAAGTATGGGCGTGCTTTTGGAGGAATCAACAGTGGTCGTTCATATTCCGCCTGGAGATGTATGGTGTGCAGAAGAAGTATTAATTCCGGCAGTTATCCGTTTTATTGTAGGTGTGAAGGAAGAAAAATGGATTTTATCGATTTTAGAACAGTCCTTTTTATATCGCGATCAGGACGAACGGACGCAAATTCTACATATTGTTCATTCGCTATTAGATGGGAGATTGCGAGATATACCATATAAAGGTCTGCAGGAAGAAAGAAGGAACTTGCTAGAAGCATCTCTGAAGGAATTTGTACAAAATCCGATTTCCTTTTCCTTTGATTCATATGTGAAGTTTCGTTTGAAGCACTACATGGCGTATTTGGTTCGATTGACGGAGCTCGCGATTGACGAATATAAACTTGAGCAGGAGTATCAATCCTTTGTGGAAATGCTTCGGCAGCATGTCTATACACGAAAATCTCGCCTGTCTTGTCTTCATCTCGTTTATAATGAAAGTTTCACTTTTTACGATGAAGGTGGAGCTTGTTTAAATCAGGAGAGGTTGGTCCAATATATAGATGATGACATAGTGTATAATCAAGAGCCGTATATTGATCCTAATGTCATTGCGCCGCTGTTATCGATTGCGCCGAAAACAATTTATCTATATACTGCTCATATTGATGATAATATGATTATTACAATTCGGAATGTGTTTCAAGAACGTGTAATTGTTCATACCATCGGAGAATTTGAAAAAATGATGGGCAAGCAGGTAAGAAAACAGTAATGCTCCCTTGCTTTTCTTTTGCGTTGCGAATATAATTACGTACATAATGTGAATATAACATAAGTAATGATGAGGACATGAATTTCTTTTTACGATTCTCAGAGAGGGAGGCCTTAGGCTGCGAGCTTCCTAATACGAAAAAGTTGTTTACCACCTCTGAACTTCAGCGATGAATTGATAGTAATTGCTGACGGCAAACACCGTTATGACACTTGAGCGATTCACTTATGTGAATCGGAACAAGGGTGGAACCACGAGAAATCAACACTCGTCCCTTTTTTGGGACGGGTGTTTTTTATTTTTATGAAGGAGCTGAATGACATGGCAGAAAGTATTAAAATTACATTCCCAGATGGAGCTGTAAAGGAGTTTCCACGTGGGACAACAACAGAAGACATTGCTGCTTCCATTAGCCCTGGCTTGAAGAAAAAGGCTGTGGCAGGAAAGCTGAATGATACATTGCTCGACTTGAAGACACCTATCCAAGAGGATGGCAGCATCGCTATTGTTACGTTGGATGCCAAGGAAGGCACAGAGATTTTGCGTCACTCTACAGCCCATTTGCTTGCACAGGCATTAAAGCGTTTGTATAAAGACGTAAAGCTTGGCATCGGACCAGTTATTGAAAATGGTTTTTACTACGATATAGATTTAGAAGAGCCGATTACAGCGGAGGATCTTCCGAAGATTGAGAAGGAAATGGAGCGCATTGTAAAGGAAAATATTGAGATTGTGCGCCAAGAGGTGAGCCGTGACGAGGCACTTCGTCGTTATGAAGAAATTGGCGATCATCTAAAATTAGAGTTGATTAACGACATTCCAGCAGATCAAATATTGTCCATTTATGAGCAAGGTGAATTTTTTGATTTATGCCGCGGCGTCCATCTTCCGTCCACAGGAAAAATCAAAGCGTTTAAGCTATTAAGCGTGGCTGGTGCATACTGGCGCGGCGACAGCAAAAACAAAATGCTCCAGCGTATCTACGGTACTGCGTTTGCAAAGAAGGAAGAGCTTGAGGAGCATCTTCGCCTGCTAGAGGAAGCGAAGGAGCGCGACCATCGCAAGCTCGGCAAGGAATTAAAGCTATTTACAAACTCACAAAAGGTTGGGCAAGGCTTGCCGCTTTGGCTGCCAAAGGGTGCGACAATTCGCCGCATTATTGAACGCTATATTGTAGATAAGGAAGTAGCGCTTGGCTACGATCACGTCTATACACCTGTTATGGGAAGTGTAGATTTATACAAAACATCCGGTCACTGGGAGCACTATCAAGACGGCATGTTTCCTCCGATGGAGATGGACAATGAGCAGCTTGTGCTTCGTCCGATGAACTGTCCGCACCATATGATGGTGTATAAGCATGATATTCACAGCTATCGTGAGCTGCCGATTCGCATTGCGGAGCTTGGAACAATGCACCGTTATGAAATGTCTGGTGCGTTAACAGGTCTGCAGCGTGTTCGCGGCATGACGCTGAACGATGCTCATATCTTCGTGCGTCCAGACCAAATTAAAGAAGAATTCATCCGTGTTGTTCGCCTCGTTCTTGAGGTATACAAGGATTTTGGTCTTGAGGATTATTCCTTCCGTTTATCGTACCGTGATCCGCAAGATAAAGAAAAGTACTTTGACGATGATAATATGTGGAACAAAGCGCAGCAGATGCTCAAGGAAGCTATGGATGAAATGGGCTATGACTACTATGAAGCAGAAGGTGAAGCGGCGTTCTACGGTCCGAAGCTTGATGTGCAGGTTCGCACAGCTCTTGGCAAGGATGAAACACTATCTACTGTACAACTTGATTTCTTGCTTCCGGAGCGCTTTGACTTAACATATGTCGGTGAAGATGGAAAGCCTCATCGTCCAGTTGTAATCCACCGCGGCGTTGTTTCCACAATGGAACGTTTTGTTGCGTTCTTAATTGAGGAATACAAGGGTGCGTTCCCGACATGGCTTGCACCAGTACAGGTGCAGGTGATTCCTGTTTCTCCTCAGGTGCATCTTGATTATGCGAAGAGGGTGCAGGAGGAGCTTCAGCTTGCGGGCATCCGGGTTGAACTGGATACACGCGACGAGAAAATTGGCTACAAAATCCGTGAGGCGCAAATGCAAAAAATTCCGTATATGCTCGTGGTCGGCGATAACGAGGTACAGGAAACGGGTGTTAACGTGCGTAAGTACGGTGAGCAAAAATCAGAAACAATGCCGCTTGCAGCGTTTGTCGATATGATTCGAAAAGAAGGAAAACGATAAGAAGGCTTGCTTCTTGAAAGAAAAGGTGCCGCATCATATGGCACCTTTTCTTTTACTTTAATCTGTTAGAGTAGTAAAAAGAAACACTACAGTCTAGTCAAAAGGACTACGATCTAGACATACTCCTTTAAAGAAAACTCGCCGATTGGCGAGCCCTGCCCTTGGGCGAAGACAGAGGCGTAGTTGCACTTATACTGTATTCCTAAAATTTTCTGCCACGTCGAATTCACTTCTAGCTGGAAATTTATACTTGTCTACAGTATAAAAAAACATTGCATCATTCTCGTTTCTCTGCTACAATACTTTTTGTTGTTACTTTTACATGTGACTTCTTGACATAAGATTACTAAATATGGTATAGTTTCTGAGGAAAAAGAATACTTAATTTGTGAACAAGCAGGAGCACCCGCTTCTCACCTGATTGACGCTAGAAGGCAGTTAGCAGGTTACAACATTATGTTGTATGTAACGGATATAAACAGTTACAGTGTGGGTGTATTGTATATGCCCGCACTTTTTTATTGGGCGCAAACATTCTGCCGCAGAAGTATTCTCATAAAACCTTGGAGGTGGCTTACTATTAGCAAGGACATGATGATCAATGAGCAAATTCGTGCTCGTGAGGTACGTTTAGTTGGACCGACTGGCGATCAGCTTGGAATTAAATCTCGTCAAGAGGCGATGGAAATCGCTGCCAATGTGAATCTCGATCTTGTTATGGTTGCTCCAACTGCGAAACCACCTGTGTGCCGCATTATGGACTACGGAAAATTCCGCTTTGAGCAGCAAAAGAAAGAGAAAGATCAGCGTAAAAACCAAAAAATTATTAGCATTAAAGAAATTCGTTTAAGCCCGACAATTGATGAGCATGACTTCAACACGAAGCTTCGCAATGCCATTAAGTTTTTAGAGAAAGGCGATAAGGTTAAAGCATCTATTCGCTTTAAAGGACGCGCGATTACTCATAAAGGAATCGGTCAGCGCGTATTAGATCGTTTCTCTGAAGCTTGTGCAGAGGTAAGTACAGTGGAATCCGCTCCGCGTATGGACGGTCGCAGCATGTTCTTAGTTTTAGCACCTAAAAACGATAGCAAGTAATAGAGGAGGAAACCCACATGCCTAAACAAAAAACTCACCGTGGCGCTGCAAAGCGTTTCAAAAAGACTGGAACTGGTAAGCTTAAACGTTCCCATGCTTACACAAGCCACTTATTCGCTAACAAATCTACAAAAGCAAAACGCAAGCTTCGTAAAGCTGGAGTAGTAAGCGCAGGCGATTTCAAACGTATTCGCCAAATGCTTGACAACATTTAATAAGACTTCGGTTAACATAGATATCTTAGGAGGTAAGAAATATGCCAAGAGTAAAAGGCGGTACAGTTACTCGTAAACGTCGTAAAAAAGTTTTAAAATTAGCTAAAGGTTTCTACGGTTCTAAACATACATTATTTAAAGTTGCTAACCAACAGGTTATGAAATCTTTAATGTATGCATTCCGCGACCGTCGCCAAAAGAAGCGTGACTTCCGCAAACTTTGGGTTACTCGTATCAATGCGGCTGCTCGCATCAACGGTCTTTCCTACAGCAAATTCATGCACGGCTTAAAATTAGCTGGCATCGAAGTAAACCGCAAAATGCTTGCTGACCTTGCTGTAACTGATGCACAAGGCTTTGCACAATTAGCAGAATCTGCGAAAAATAGCTTAAATAAGTAATTTATCGAATCCCTTTAGGACATGTCCTAAAGGGATTTTTACTTTTTACACTTTAAGAAAGTATAAATTTCTAGCCGGAAGCCAACTCGACGTAGCGAGAAATTTTAGGAATAAAGTATAAGTGTAACTACGCCTCTGTCTTCGCCCAAGGGCAGGGCTCACCAATCGGCGAGTTTTCTTTAAGAAAGTGTAAATTTCCAGCTAAAAGCTAATTCGGCGCAGTAAGAAATTTTAGGAACAAAGTGTAAGTGCAACTGCGCCTCTGTCTTCGCCTAACAGCTCGCCAATCAACGAGCTTTCTTTTTGATTTTTTCATTAGATAAAATCTCTGTCTTCTTGGGTGCTGTCCAGCTTCTGTAGGGGATCTGCTCTTGTCCCTGAAACAACCATTGGCAAGGATGGTTTAATTTTAGCGAGAACAGATAAAATTATTAAAAGATAAAATATTTATGTAAGCGTATCCTTGTGCTGAAAATGACCTTTCTTCGTATTATTTGCAGTCCTGTATCTGAAAACATGTATAGAGCTATATTACTGACGGTCTTGACAGATGTTGTCGAATTTTGTATTGTTTTCGAGTATGTTTTGAAAATATAAGGGGGATCACATGAACAGTCAAGTACAGCAAGTTAAAATTACAACGGCAGATCCATCCGCACTTGGGTTATTCGGTCTTGCGATGGTGACGCTTGTCGCGTCTTCACAAAAGCTCGGTTTGACCGACGGAGTTTCTTTTGTTCTGCCATGGGCTATTTTCTTGGGCGGCTTTGCTCAATTGTTCGCATGCATTCACGATGCAAAGCACAATAACACATTCGGAACAACAGCATTTGGAGCATTTGCTTTATTTTGGTTCGGCGTTGGTGCATCATGGCTGATTAAGCTCGGTGTTTTTGGAGAAGCGTTGGCGAAAGAGGCTGATGCAAAGCAGCTTGGAGTTGCGTTTATTGGTTATTTGATTTTCAGCATTTTTATGACAATTGGAGCAATGGAAACACATAAAGTACTGTTTATTATTTTTGTTCTTATTGATTTCTTATTTATCGGCTTATCGTTAAGTACGTTAGGTGTTGCTCCTGAATTCACCCATGAAATTGCGGCGTTTGCGGAGTTATTCATTGCGCTATTTTCGTTTTATGCTTCGGCTGCCGCGGTGCTGAACACGCATTTTGGACGAGTTGTTCTTCCTGTTGGAAAGCCGTTTGGGGTATTCAAGAAATAATATAGCTGCAAGATATTAGAGTTTTAATTGAATCTTTAACAGATGAAGGCCGGATAATCTTACCTCCGGCCTTTTTGTTTTGTTTTTCATCTAGCGCATAAAATATAAGATAGCACCTCTGTTAATAAACTGTCTTTCCTCAATAAAAGCGCACTGATATAATGAAGCTTGAGAAAGCTAGGGGGAATGCAAACGTGGACTTATTACATTTGTTTAAGCTGCAAAAAGAATTAGATGAGCGTATCCTGCAGGAGCATAATTTAGAGCCGAAAAAGCTGTTAAAGGAAAAAACACTTGCACTGCTTGTAGAAATAGGAGAATTAGCTAACGAAACACGCTGCTTTAAATATTGGAGTACAAAGCCGTCCTCAGAGCGGGACATTATTTTAGAGGAGTATGTAGACGGACTTCATTTTATTTTATCGGTCGGGATTAACTTAGGTGTGGATAAAAACTTTTTATTTTCCAAGTGTGCACACGTGAATAAGACAACCGTGCAAATCTTTTTAGATGTATATGCAAAGGTGATTCGCTTCCACGATCAGCCGTCTATTACAAACTATATTGAGTTATTTACAAGCTATTTGCGACTTGGACAAGCTCTTGATTTTTCGCAGGAGGATATTGAGAAGGCATATCTGGCTAAGAACGAAGTCAATCATCAGCGTCAAACGCAAGGCTACTAAGGGCATGCTTTGAACATCATCATACCCTCCTGTATAATGGAAGAGATAGACAAAAAGGAGGGTATGATGATGCAAAATCTAGATCCTACATTAAAGATGCTTAAGGAATTAACAGATGCGAATGGCGTTGCCGGAAATGAACGTGAAGTACGCGAGGTAATGAAAACATACATAGCACCCTATTCGGATGAAATCATGACAGATAATCTCGGAAGCTTAATTGCCAAAAAAACAGGTGATGCGAGTGGTCCAAAAATTATGGTAGCTGGACATTTGGATGAGGTTGGTTTCATGGTAACACAAATTGATGACAAGGGCTTTCTCCGCTTTCAAACAGTCGGCGGCTGGTGGGGACAGGTGATGTTAGCTCAGCGCGTAACGGTTGTTACAAGAACCGGAAATATCACAGGTGTTATCGGTTCAAAGCCTCCTCATATTTTGCCAGTTGAAGCACGCAAAAAGCCGGTGGAAATTAAAGATATGTTTATTGATATCGGTGCTTCCAGCAAGGATGAAGCTTCCGAGTGGGGAGTTCGTCCAGGTGATCAAGTTGTACCGTATTTTGAATTTCAAGTGATGAAAAATGAAAAAATGCTTCTTGCAAAAGCATGGGATAATCGTATTGGATGTGCGATTGCAATCGATGTGTTAAAGCAGCTTCAGAATCAATCCCATCCGAATACAGTGTATGGTGTCGCGACTGTACAGGAAGAGGTTGGCCTGCGCGGTGCAAAAACATCTGCACATCTTGTCGATCCAGATATTGCATTTGCTGTTGATGTTGGCATTGCAGGAGACACGCCAGGTGTAACCGAAAAAGAAGCGCAAGGAAAGCTTGGAAAAGGCCCGCAAATTATTTTATATGATGCGTCTATCGTATCGCATAAGGGGCTGCGTGATTTTGTTGTCGGGGTGGCAGATGAATTAAACATTCCGTATCAATACGACTCGATGGCGGGCGGCGGAACGGATGCAGGTGCTATTCATGTGACGCTTAATGGTGTACCTGCTATGTCTATTACAATTGCCACGCGTTATATTCATTCGAATGCTGCGATGCTTCACCGAGATGACTACGACAATGCAGTAAAGCTGCTTGTAGAAGTGATTAAACGGTTAGATGGGGCGACTGTACATCGGATTACATTTGATTAAGAGGGAGAAGGCGAAAAGGGTATATAATCCTTTCGCCTTTTTTGCTTTACACTGTAAGAAAATATAAATTTCTAGCTGGAAGCCAATTCGACGTAGTCGGAAATTTTAGGGATACAGTGTAAGGGCAACTATGCCTCTGTCTTCGCCTAAGGGCAGGGCTCGCCAGTCAGCGAGTTTTCTTACATTAGATTTTTTTAAACAAATTAGTTTCTATCTTCGAAAAAACTCTTTATAATATGAAAGTATGCTCTTGCTGAAAAGAAAAATGAGATCGACACAGTGGATTCGTATGCTTTTGCCATTTAGTTAACATTGTTAATAATTTATTTTGTTTAATAAAAACCTAAGAATCCAGGTTGACTGTTTTTCACGCTATAGTGGGGGACGATAAAAAGAAAGGAAGAAAACGAATGAATCAGTTTCGCCGACTCATAGCAGTCAATATTATTACTTTGCTTGTACTAGTAGGGGGAGGTTTTCTTGGCTATTATTACTACAATCAAGCACAAAACTATTTAACAACGGACAATGCCAAAATTGATGGAAAGGCAATTCCAATTGCTTCTCCTGCAGCTGGAAAGCTTACTGAATGGACAGCAACAACAGGGAGAACATACAGTGCGGGAGAAAAAGTAGGTGCTGTTCAAATGAGCAGTAATACAGCTGCGGAGATGCTTGATATTACAATTCCTGTCGGTTCAACGGTAGTCCAATCCAACGCGACGGAAAATACATTTATCGCTGCGGGTTCTCCGCTGGCATACGCATACGACATGGACAATTTATGGGTAACAGCAAATATTAAAGAAACTGACATTGATGATGTGAAAAAGGGACAGGATGTAGATGTGTATGTAGATGCATATCCAAATACGACCTTAACAGGAGTAATAGATCAAATTGGTCTAACGACAGCTAATACATTCTCCTTGCTTCCATCTGGAAACACGACTGCCAATTATACAAAGGTAACGCAGGTTGTACCAGTGAAAATTACTTTAGATCATACGAAATCTGTGAACATCGTGCCTGGGATGAACGTGTCAGTCCGCATTCACAAGTAAGGGGGAGGTTGTATGTCCTCGATAATTATTGCTGCATATGCTGTGTTTTGCGTTGTTATCTTTGTCATTGTGAATGTATTATTTCGTCGCAAAAAGGATACAGAGCCGTTGCTTCAAGGGCACAGTGGTACGGTGAAAGATGAGCATGCTGAAAAAACCGTAGAGCGGGCAGAGGCAACAGTATCTTCTCAGGAAGAAGGTCGTTCCTCTTCAGAGGAAGTTTTGCAAGCCGCAGCAACAGCGGTTGAAGAAGAGGCTCCGGTTAGGGAGCAAGCAGTGCGGAAGCCACAATTGGGACTGCCGGCTTTTAGTGTAGGTGCTGTTTTGAGTGTTCTTGTGCTTGGAATGTTTATTTCGATTTTAAATCAAACGGTTATTAACGTTGCGTTGCCGGCATTAATGAATGAATTTAATATTTCCACATCAACCGGTCAGTGGTTGTCAACAGGATTTATGCTTGTAAACGGGATTTTAGTTCCGATTAGCGCGTATTTAATTCAAACCTTTACGTATCGAAAGCTCTTTTTAGCTGCGATGCTGTTCTTTACAGCTGGCTCTATTGTTTGTGCGATAGCAGTGAACTTTCCTATTATGATGGCAGGGCGCGTCATTCAGGCTGTCGGTGCTGGTATTTTAATGCCAGTTGGGATGAATATCTTCATGACACTCTTTCCGCCAGCAAAGCGCGGGGCGGCAATGGGCTTGCTTGGTGTCGCAATGATCTTGGCTCCGGCGATTGGACCGACAATTGCGGGCTGGCTTGTCGAAAATTATACGTGGAATCTTATGTTTTACGGTATGTTTGTGATTGGACTTGTCATCTTTTTACTGGGTCTTCGTCTGTTTACATTGGAACAGCCGCTATCAAAACCGAAGCTTGACCTGGTCGGTGCGATTTCCTCAACCATTGGTCTCGGTACATTATTGTATGGCTTTAGTGAAGCTGGTAATAAAGGCTGGGATAGTGCAGAGGTTATTATCATGTTTCTAATCGGAGTGATTGGGCTCATCTTCTTTGTTCGATGGGAATTGAAGGCCGAGACAAAGCTGCTGGATTTAACAATCTTTACAATTCCGGCTTTTTCCTTCACTTTGTTTATTAATATGATTATCACAATGGCATTGTTTGGCGGGATGCTGCTGCTTCCTGTTTATCTGCAAAACATTCGAGGCTTCACCCCGATTGAGTCGGGACTATTGCTCCTTCCTGGCTCATTAATTATGGGGCTTATGGGTCCGTTTGCTGGAAAGTTATTTGATAAATACGGCATTAGGCCATTAGCTATTTTTGGGATGATCCTCATGACGTACGGAACATACGAATACACACATCTTTCGCTCGACACGTCATATGGACACATTATGAGCATCTATATCCTGCGCTCCTTTGGAATGGCGTTCATTATGATGCCGATTATGACTGCTGGGATGAACGCGCTGCCGATGAATAAAATTTCACACGGCACCGCTTCGCAAAATACATTGAGGTCGGTAGCCGGCGCAATTGGAACGGCAATTCTCGTTACAGTTATGACGCGGCAATCAACCTTCCATGCAGCTGATTATGCAAATGTGGTGACGGCAACCGATCCTGTGCTAAGCACGAGCTTTGCACAGGCAGGGCAAGGGGCGGCTGCGCTTGCGCATGTTTCGCCGCAGGCGGGAGCAACGCTTGAAACAACATTGCTATATGGGCAGGTTATGAAGCTATCAACCATTAATGGAATTAATGATGCGTTTTGGGTAGCAACGGTTTTATCGGGAGTTGCGCTTGTTTTATCATTTTTCTTACATTCTGGTAAGCGGCAAACAGCTAAGAAATAAGAAGGTATAGTTACAAAAAGGAGAACTATTTTTTGGGTATGGTTCTCCTTTTTGTATTTATTTTGTAAAAGGGGGGCTTTACTTTTTCTTGCTTCATAAATTGTCTCCTTTCATGTTTGCATAATTCTTAATTAGGTTTTCGAAGTCTTTTATGTTATAAAACGTAACATTACGTGTAATATAATCTATATGTTAACCTAGTGGGAAGATTTTTTCATTGGGTGTTTTAACTAAAAATCAAAAAAATAGTTGGTTATTATGTATGATAATAGTATTGAATGTTTGAATTTTTGTTATTAAATATAACATGTTGTTTGTTGGTAGATGGGGATATTACAGGCAAAGCTGTCTTGGTATATCTATCTTTTATGTTCAATTCTGTGTTTTCCTCCGTTGTAGAATATGTTCAAGAGTATCAAGTATTAACTGAGATTTTAGTTAATATAAACAATAAAATGATTAAATGTTCTACAGTTTTATGAGTGTTTTTACCTAGTGTTTATTTTACAATTATTTTAAATTGCTCATTATGTTAATAGATATAACGATTCATGATAGACAAAGATTTCGTTTGGAATCTAAAAAAAGTTTCCTGCTATAGGTGGTTGAAGGCTTAGGCTTCTCTTAAGTGTTGGGGTGCAATTGTTTACACTGTAAGAAAGTATAAATTTCCAAATGGAATCCAATTCGACGAGTTTTCTTTTAGAGAGCCAAGATATTCTAGTAAAAATGATTTAAAATCACTAAAAAATGGTATTGGATTGGAGGGAGCCACGATGAGTGATAAGTGGAATGCATTTGTAGATGAGGATATAAATATTGAAGCAACAGATTGTGGGCTGTTAAACGGTTTAATGTTTGCTGTGAAGGATGTGTTTGCGATTCAAGGATATACAAGTGGAGCAGGAAATCCTGATTGGCTCCGGACACATGTGCCCGCGACGCAACACGCACCCGCTATTGAGCGCCTGCTTAAACATGGGGCGACATTAAAAGGAACCGTGCAAACAGACGAATTGATGTATAGTTTAAATGGTGAAAACTTTCATTACGGTACACCCGTAAACCCAAAGGCTGTGGATCGAATTCCAGGGGGATCCTCTAGTGGGTCAGCAGTTGCAGTATCTGCAGGATTAGTAGATTTCGCGTTAGGGACTGATACAGGAGGATCTGTTCGCATTCCCTCCTCCTACTGTGGGGTATATGGCTTCCGGCCTACACATAATGTCGTTCCGATTGATGGAGTGATTCCATTAGCCAAAAGCTTTGATACAGTTGGATGGATGGCCAGGAATCCTGAATTACTACTTGAGATCGCCCATATCCTGATAGATGGTCAAAGTGCGGAAGGGCAATTTCATAATATTTTTTTGGCAGAAGAGGCATGGGGAGTGTTGAATACAAAAGACAAAGAAGCTCTGTTAGCTTTTCTGCCTGCATTAGAAGAAATAACAAACCATAGTGAGAGGATAAAAATTTCTGAAGAGGGGTTAGCAGAGTGGTCGAATACGTTTCGTATTCTTCAAGGATTAGAGATTTGGAGCGAGCATGGGGAATGGATTCGCAGGGAAAATCCGAAATTTGGACCTGGCATTGCTGAAAGATTTCAGTGGACAAGCACATTGAAAAAGAGTGAAAGCCTCCCTCAATATGAATTAAGGGAAAAAGTTCGTCAATTGATGTCAAATCTTTTAGGAGAAGAAGGGTTATTGGTTATTCCAACTGCCCCTGGAGCAGCGCCGTTACTCAACTTGCAAGGAGAAAAAGCGGAGCAATATCGAGCGAAAACAATGCAGTTGTCTTGTATCGCAGGTTTAGCTGGATTACCTCAAATCACTCTTCCGTTAGCAAAAGTGAACGGGCTTCCGATAGGGCTATCGTTCATTGCTAACCGTCACCAAGACCTGAAGCTATTGCGTTGGACGAGTGAGTTCTTAGCCAAAAAGCAGTTTTAAGAAAATTGACTGTTGACCGTTTGTTATCAGCTTATAATAAGTCAAGCGTTTTAAAAGTACTTTTCTTATTTCGGAATTTCGGGTAGGGTTATTATAAAAAAAACGGGTGATGTAGGGATAACTTTACACCATCCGTTTTTTTATAATCCCTTTTACTGATTGCCGTTCTTCACACCATTCTCTAATGTAGATAGCATTTGATGCTTTTCTTGCTCGCTTGCATGATTCCAAATGACTTCAAATAACACACCAAGGCCCGGCAGCATTTTTTCTTCACCGCTTTGAATAGCGTCAACAATCGTGTCTTCTAACTGATCTTGAGAGTTCCCGGAAATGTTTGCAAGTACTGCACCGCGTAGATTAAAATTCATTCAGCACACCTCTTTTATGTAATGTGAAAACCACTGTAATTATTGTTTGTTGTTTTATTAGAAATATGCAAAATGGTTTATAATGTATAGGGAAGTGAGGGATATCATCCATGAATAGAATTGATTCATTACAAAATCCGCGCATTAAGCAGTGGAAGAAGCTGCAAACAAAAAAAGAGCGTGATAAAACAGGGACGTTTATTGTAGAGGGCTTTCACCTTGTGGAAGAAGCGCTGAAAGCAAATGTCGTGCAGCAGATTATTCTAAGTGAGCAGGCAGATTTGCCTGCGAATTGGAGCGTGGACAACACAGATATATTTGTTGTAACGGAGGCGATTAGTAAGGCGATCAGTGAAACAGAGACGCCACAGGGAGTATTTGCGGTATGTGAGAAAATAGAAAGTAACATACAGCTTGAAAATGGGAAGTTTTTATTGCTTGATGGCATTCAAGACCCTGGAAATTTAGGGACGATCATTCGTACAGCTGACGCGGCGGGCATTACCGCGGTGATTCTAGGAGAAGGCTGTGTTGATGTATATAACAGCAAGGTGCTTCGCTCGACGCAGGGATCTGTGTTTCATTTACCGATTGTAAAAGGAAGTCTAGGAGAATGGATAGATGAGCTGAGGCAGCTTAGCATCCCGATTTATGGAACAGCTTTGCAGCATGCGGTTCCTTATACGGAAATCAAAGCCCCAGGAAGATTTGCACTCATCGTTGGGAATGAAGGAAGCGGTGTATGTCCGGAATTGTTAGAGAAGTGCGATCAGAATTTGTACATTCCAATTTACGGGAAGGCAGAGTCGTTAAATGTATCTGTTGCGACAGGCATTTTGGCATATTATTTACAAAGCAAGGTTGATAATTAGAAAAAAGACACTTATAATTAAGTCTTGAATAAATTGTTATGAAGATGAAAGTACATATCACAAAAAATGATGATAGAGAAGAGTAGCAAATAGAGCGCCATACAGGGAGAAAATGCCTAAGACTGGAAGCATTTTTATGGTAGGGATTTGTGAATTCACCTCTGGAGTTGGCGCCGGGATCATGTATATCATGTAAAGGCGTTCCGGCATGATGCCGTTACCGAAATGAAGCGGGCAGATATATTTCTGCCAATTAGGGTGGTACCGCGAGACTAAGTCTCGTCCCTTCATAGGGATGAGGCTTTTTTTATTTGTAAAATTTTCACTTCATTAATATAAATAGGAGGTTTTTTTCATGGAAGCACGTTTGAAAGAGCTGCAACAGGAAGCGCTTGAGAAGATTGAAGCGGCATCTGAACTGAAAGAGTTAAATGATGTGCGCGTGGCGTATTTAGGAAAGAAAGGACCGATTACGGAGGTTTTGCGCGGCATGGGCAAATTGTCCGCAGAAGAGCGTCCTCGTATGGGAGCACTTGTGAATGATGTGCGCGAAGCGATCCAAACTCGTTTAGATGAAAAAGTGGCGCAGCTTGAGCAGGCGGCAATCGCGAAGCAATTAGAGTCCGAAACAATTGATGTAACATTGCCAGGCCGTCCAGTGAGTGTTGGCTCCCATCATCCGCTTACAGCTGTTATTGAAGAAATTGAAGACTTATTTATTGGTATGGGCTACGAAATTGCAGAAGGTCCAGAAGTGGAGCGCGATTACTACAACTTTGAAGCATTGAACTTGCCAAAAGGTCACCCAGCTCGTGATATGCAGGATTCATTCTATATTACAGATGAAGTTCTTCTTCGTACGCATACATCTCCAGTACAGGCAAGAACGATGGAGAAAAATGAAGAAAAAGGTCCAATCAAAATCATTTGCCCTGGTAAAGTATACCGACGTGATGATGACGATGCGACACACTCCCATCAGTTCATGCAAATTGAAGGTCTTGTAATCGATAAAAATATTCGCATGAGCGATTTAAAAGGCACGCTGCAAGCATTTGCGAAGAAATTATTTGGTGAAGAGCGCGAAATCCGTCTGCGTCCAAGCTTTTTCCCGTTCACAGAGCCATCGGTTGAGATGGATATCTCCTGTATGATGTGCGGTGGTAAGGGCTGCGGAACTTGTAAAGGAACAGGCTGGATTGAAATTTTGGGCGCAGGTATGGTTCATCCAAATGTGCTTCGCATGGCTGGCTACGATCCGAAGGAATACCAAGGCTTTGCTTTCGGTATGGGACCTGAGCGTATTGCAATGCTGAAATATGGCGTAGATGATATCCGCCACTTCTATACAAATGATGTACGATTCTTACAGCAATTTAAACGAGCGTAAAAGGGGAGGGCATAAACATGTTCGTATCTTATAAATGGTTACAACAATATGTAGATATTGATGGTCTAACGGCTGAGCAATTAGCTGATAAAATTACAAAGGCCGGCATTGAAGTAGAAGGCGTAGAGCTTTTGAATCAAGGGGCAACGAACGTTGTTGTCGGCTATGTGATGGAGCGCGAAAAGCATCCAGAAGCGGATAAATTAAGCAAATGTCTTGTAGATGTTGGAGAAGACGAGCCAGTGCAAATTATTTGCGGCGCGAAAAATGTAGCACAAGGACAAAAGGTAGCGGTCGCAAAGGTTGGTGCGCGTTTACCGGGCGGTCTTAAAATTAAAAAGGCGAAGCTCCGCGGTGAAGCATCACACGGGATGATTTGTTCCCTGCAAGAGCTTGGCATCGAAGGAAAGCTTGTTCCAAAGGAATATTCAGAAGGTATTTTCGTATTTCCTGCGGACGCAGAGGTTGGTGCGGATGCGATTGAGCAACTAAACTTGGATGATCAAGTGCTGGAGCTTGGCCTAACGCCAAACCGTGCGGACTGCTTAAACATGCTTGGAGTAGCGTATGAGGTTGCGGCGATTCTTGGCAAGGAAGTGAAAATGCCGAAGATTGAACTGCAAGAAACAAATGAAAAAGCATCTGACTATATTTCTATTCGCGTAGATGCACCGGAGCAAAATCCGCTGTATATCGCAAAAGTTGTGAAAAACGTAAAAATTGGTCCATCTCCTATTTGGATGCAAACACGTCTCATGGCAGCTGGTGTTCGTCCTCTTAACAATGTAGTAGATATTACAAACTATATTCTTATGGAATACGGCCAGCCGCTTCATGCATTCGATTATGATAAGCTTGGCTCCAAGGAAATCGTTGTTCGTCTTGCAGAGGAAGGCGAGAAGGTGGAAACACTTGATGGCGCAGAGCGTACATTGAAAAATGATCATTTGTTAATCACAAACGGATCAAAAGGTGTTGCGATTGCTGGTGTAATGGGCGGTGCAAATTCAGAGGTAGATGAGAGCACAGTGAATGTCCTGATTGAATCTGCTTACTTCACAGGTTCTGGGATTCGCAAAGCGTCCAAAGATTTAGGCCTTCGCAGTGAAGCAAGTGCGCGCTATGAAAAGGGCATTGATCCGCAGCGTACATTTGAAGCAGCGCAACGCGCGGCAGCGCTCATGGCACAATACGCAGGCGGTGAAGTGTTAGAAGGTGCTGTCGAGGTTAATAACTTGAAGCTAGAGCAAAACACTGTTTCTATCTCCGTTGAGAAAATTAACAGTGTGTTAGGAACTGCTATTACAGCTGAAGAGGTTGCAGCGATTTTCACAAACTTAAAATTCTCATTCTCGCAAGGGGATGGAACATTCCAAGTAGAAGTGCCAACAAGAAGACCTGATATTACAATTGAAGAGGATTTAGTAGAAGAAGTAGGTCGTTTATACGGCTATGACCATATTCCGGCTACGCTTCCAGTGGCGGAAACAACGCGCGGCAAATTGTCAGAGAAGCAGGCAAAGCGTCGTAAAACACGCCGCTATTTAGAGGGAGCAGGATTATACGAAGCAATTACGTATTCCTTAACAAGCGCGGAAAAGGCGAAGCAATATGCATTAAAGGAAACATCCCTTGAGCCAATTCGTCTTGCGCTTCCAATGAGTGAGGAGCGCAGCCAGCTTCGTCTAAGTTTGGTGCCGCATTTGTTAGAGGCAGCTTCTTATAACAATGCACGTAAAATTGAAAACGTGGCACTGTATGAAATCGGCTCTGTTTTCTTGCCAGCGGGACAAGACGAGCAGCCGAAAGAAGAACAGCATCTTGCCGGTGTCATGACTGGACTTGTGCTGAATCACCCATGGCAGGGCGAGAAAAAAGCCGTTGATTTTTATGTTGTGAAAGGTGTGCTCGAAGGCTTATTTGATGTGCTTGGTGTAACAGAAAAGATTTCATATGCAGCGGCTAAACGTGCTGATTTGCACCCAGGACGTACAGCAAGCATCTTGTTAGATGGAGAGGAAATTGGCTATATCGGTCAAGTGCATCCAGAAATGCAAAAGCAATTAGACGTGAAGGAAACATATGTTTTTGAATTATCTCTTGCCGCATTGTTTGGTGCGGATGTTGCCGAGGTGAGCTATGAAAGCATTCCTCGTTTCCCATCTATGACACGTGACATGGCGCTTGTTGTTAAAGCAGACGTTCTTGCTGGGGATGTACATCGCACGATTGTGGAAGCTGGCGGCGAATTGTTAAAAGAAGTTGCTTTATTTGACATATACCAAGGCGAAAAAATGGAAGCAGGCAAAAAATCGCTAGCATTCTCACTTCGTTACTACAATCCAGAGCGTACGCTAACGGATGAAGAAGTAACAGAAGCACATAGCCGTGTGTTGCAGGCTGTGGAGGAAACATTCGGGGCTGAGCTTCGGAAGTAATAGAAGTGAATGAGAAGGGGCTGACTCAAAGCGCGAATGCGTTTTTGTGGTCAGCCTCTTTCTTTTATACTTTAAGAAAGTATAAATTTCTAGCTGGAAGCCAATTCAACGTAGCGAGAAATTTTAGGAACAAAGTATAAGTGCAACTACGCCTCTGTCTTCGCCCAAAGGCAGGGCTCGCCAGTCGGCGAGTTTTCTTTATATCTAATAATAAAAAGGGAGTGTCACTGGAGTGTCAAGAAAAATCTTGGTATTTGATATGACTCTACGTGCTGGAGAAATAAGCTCCTGAAGCGAAACTTAAATATAGTGTCTTAGTTTTAATAAAAATAGGTGATGGGGATTTCGAGATTTTCTCCATTGTGTCTTTAATATGCACATAACACTCTCCCGTGACTTCTTACTAAATTGGAAACGAACCAGCTCTAGTCATAAGTAAGTTAATTCAATTACAAGTTAATAAATTTGAATTTTATTCTATGTATTATTATTTATTTTAAATTATTGTTTATTTTTCGGTTGATTAACGATAAGTAATTTGCTAAAGTATCAATTATAAAAAATATAATTCTGATTAAGTTATTGGAGGTTACAAAATGGCGATTATTCTTGACGATACTGATAAAGCAATATTAAGAGAATTACAGGAAGATGCTTCAATATCAAATCTAAATTTATCAAAGAAAATTGGACTTTCACCATCGGCTTGCCTTGCAAGAACAAAAAACCTAGTAGAAACAGGTATTATTAAAAAGTTTACTACTATTGTCGATGAGAAAAAACTGGGGATTGAAGTCACAGCGTTAGCTCTCATCAACTTATCACCTCTGAATAGGGAAACAATTCATTCATTTTTAGAGGATATAAACAAATATCCGCAGGTTCAAGAGTGCTACACACTTACAGGAAGCCATGACTATATGCTTAAGATTGTAGCAAAGGACATGGAGAGTTATCGGAACTTTATCATTGATTCATTAATGCAGAATCCTGCAATCAGTGGAGTTGAAACAAGCATGGTTATGAGTACAGAAAAAAGAACTGTCAGTGTGCCAATTGACGAAGTTTAGGAGGTTACTGATTTGAATGAAAACAAAGAATCGTTACATTTAAATTCTCTTGGAATATACAATCATATGAATAAAAGAAATCAAATATGGATTGCATTTCGTACGGCTTTCCCATACACAGTCCCGATTTTTGCAGGATTTGTCTTTTTGGGAATTGCTTATGGAATCTTTATGCATTCATTGGGCTTTGGGGCAATTTACCCGATTTTGATGAGTCTACTAATATTTGCAGGTTCAATGGAGTTTGTGGCAGCTAATTTTTTGCTTATGGCTTTCAATCCGATAAATGCACTGCTGCTAACATTAATGGTAAATGCAAGACATTTGTTTTACGGCATTTCCATGCTGGATAAGTATAGGGGGATTGGAAAGAAGAATCTTTACATGATTTACGGGCTTTGCGATGAGTCGTTTTCTATCAATAGTACCGTTGATGTCCCAAAGCATGTAGACAAAGGCTGGTTTATGTTCTTTGTGACATTGCTCAATCACTCCTATTGGGTCATAGGATCAGCGATTGGGGGTATTTTTGGATCTTTTGTCAAGTTCAACACAGAAGGGCTTGAATTTGTTATGACGGCTCTCTTTGTAGTCATTTTCATTGAACAGTGGATGAAAGAAAAAAAGCATCACAGTGCGCTTGCAGGCCTTGGGCTGTCGGCTATCAGTCTTATTATATTTGGCGGAAACTATTTTATTATTCCTGCGATGTTTGCCATTTTGGGGGTACTCACCCTGCTTAGAAAGCCATTGGAGAATGTGGAGGTGAGCAACAGATGACAATGAGTGTAACGCAGCAGATTATTACGATTGCCATGGTTGTGTTAGGGACAATGCTTACGAGGTTTCTTCCATTCCTTATATTCCCATCAGGAAAACCGACGCCGCATTATGTACAGTATCTCGGTAAAGTGCTTCCATCGGCGGTCATTGGACTTTTGGTCATTTATTGTTTTAAGGACGTCAGTTTACTATCCGGAAGTCATGGCATTCCTGAATGTATTGGGGTCGCGGTGGTGGCAATACTTCACTTTTGGAAGAAAAAGATGCTTCTCTCGATCGCAGGAGGAACGATTGTTTATATGATGTTAGTTCAATGGGTTTTTTAACAACATTGCTCATGATTAGTGCTCCAACTTATATTGACGGTAGGGGAGTAAAATATCGTAAATGAAGGGGGAGACAATCGCGATGAAGAAAGTAAATGAGGATCAAATTTATGAAAAACCCTACGAACGGCCAATTAATGAACAGGTGCTTGAGAGATGGATATATTTTATTTATAACAAGGAACACATGGATAAAAATGTTAAAATAAAAGTAAAAAATCTGAAAGGATAATAAAATGAAGGAAATCCTGTTAAAGTATATGACTCAATTTACCTCTCTAAACGAAGAAGAACAACGGGCGATCTCTGAAGCTGTGCGTATCGAGGAGTATAAAAAAGGGGCATACCTTCTTAGACAAGGAGATCTTCCTATTATTAAATGTTATTTCGTTTTAAAGGGGTGTGTTCGGCAGTTTTTTGTAGATGAATCAGGCAAAGAAGTTACATCGAATTTTTTTACGGAAGAACAAGCCATTCCGATTTTCAATGATCAACAACAAGTTGAGTTATCGAAATACTCTTTCATGTGTTTAGAAAACTCAATATTGGTGGCGGGCGACCTCGATTCTGAAAAGGTCATGTATAATAATTACTCACAATTGGAAACAATGACACGTAAAATGATGGAGATTAACCTCGGCGAATTGCAAGATGAATTCGCCGAATTTATCAAATCCTCTCCTGAAGAACGGTACAAAGCAATATTAAAGAAGCGTCCTCAGCTAGTTCAACGTGTACCCCAACATCAATTAGCTAGTTTTCTTGGAATGACTCCTGAGTCGTTGAGTAGAATCAAGAAGCGAATGAAAAACGATTAATTGTAAATAGCTGTTAGCCGCTTTTAGAAAATTTCCCTCCTTTGAACAGCAGCCAAGTACCAAAGCTCAACTCACCCAGAAACATTGGTACACTAAGTATCGATTCAAGTATTGTCGTAATCCCATTAAATTGTGGAAGAAAAGTATAATTAAAGTGAATGATTATATAACTGATTGAAGCAATCAATAATAGGATGCTAATAACTTTAGGTACGATATTTGATTTAAAAGTTAAGTAGCCCACAATCATTAAATGCCCGCCAAAAATGATTAACCCAAAAGACCACAGAACTTCAAATGCTGTTAGAAATAGCATGACAAATGTTTGGAGTTGATAGACTTTAAATGAGGAAAAATACTCTGGACTATTGGTGAAAATCGATATAAATATCAAATTTAGTATGGCAATCCCCAATATCCCAGCATAAATCAGGCGAAGCCATCCACCTAATAATGAAAGACGATTATTTAGTGGCTTAAGGAATATATAGAAACTCCATGCGACCACAATGTCAGCTATTAAGATGATAAGCTAACCGATAATCCCTATATTAAAAAGTGTAATTGATGACTTGATGTTATCAAATGTGGCGATAGCATCTCCTTTAACTACAAGACTTCCAAGAACAAGTCCATAGGAAAACAAAGCAGCAAGCGTCATGACCATAAGTGCTATGCCAGCAGTTAACGCATATTTTCGTTGCTTCTTTTGTCCGTTTTCAAAATTATCCATATAATAATCTCCTTGTTTTTATTTAATTGTAATAAGGAGACTAAAACCTTTCATTGACTTAAGTTAAGACCTAGAGAAGCTTCAATACTTCCGTACTTTTTGAACGCAGGAACAATTCGCGATCCCAATAAGCCAGATCAAATGCCAGACTTCATGTCAAAGATCAGGCTTGTGAACATGGCTCATACCTGATATTCAAAAAATATCAAAAATTTTTCCGGCACACCTTTCACATATTTCATCCCTATAGGGGTTGGGAAATAATTACCTTACTATGAAAAAAATGTTATAATTATTTTTTCATAACTATATCTGAATAGAACTTTGTATCGATTTAGTGTAGGAGAGGTGAATCATGGTTAAGAACACACAAAACAAAGAACTTCAGAGGGGATTAGAGGAAAGGCATATTACCCTAATGTCTTTAGGGGCTGCGATTGGGGTCGGCTTGTTGTTTTAACAGCACTACTTTCATCTTGTAACAGTGGAATTTTTAGTACGGCGAGAATGCTGTTTAACCTTGCTGAAAATGGAGATGCACCCAAAAAATTAGGGGAAGTAACAAAAAATGGTATCCCAGGATTCGCTGTTATTTGTTCAGCCGTTGTTTTATTGATTGGTGTTCTGTTAAACTATGTTGTGCCGGCCATTTCGTTCGAACGTGAGTTTGTCAAGATTGGAAGTTTCCCTGACTCGAAACAGGACTGCCTTTGTGTTATCCTCCAGGGTATAGACACCATAAACGAGTCTTTGTTCAATGGAATGCTAAAATTGATTGGGTGAACGGTAATGCTTTGTCAATATACTCTACTTCAAAGTTGTCATTGACATTCTTCTTATCATGGTGACACTGACCAAATTGATGAGTGAAAGCGACTGAATATTTTATAAAATACTAGATTCCGAGGAGCATGCTATGTCCAAGATTATACTTTTCAATTTCAATGGAACGATTGTAAATACAAGATCTTTAGCAATTGATATTTTTAATGAAATTGCTGAAAAGCAGGGTTACAAAAAAATTAATGAAGAGGAGGTTCCGTACTTAAGTACGTTGTCCGTACCTGACAGGTGTAAAAGACTTAATGTACCTCTTTATAAGATGCCTATTGTTGGGATAACCATTAAGCAAAAGTACCAACAGTACATCCCTAATTTGAAGTCTGTAGATGGCATAAATGAGGTTATTCATGAGCTAAAGCACAAAGAATTTCGTTTAGGATTTTTGACAACAAATTCCCGTGTTGTAACTAATCAGTTTTTATCAAACAATGCAATTAACATTTTTGATTACGCTCACTATTCGTTTAATCCTTTTTCTAAAGCAAGGGACATTTCTTCTTTTCTTAAAAGCAATAAATTAAATCCTGATGAGGTTATTTATATCGGTGATGAGCTAAGGGATATTAAGGCAGCTAAAAAGAATCAACTTTGCTGTATCGCGGCAACTTGGGGATATGATTCGCTTGAACTTTTGAATACAGGACATGCAGATCATATTGTACAACAGCCGAAAGATATTTTAAGCATCGTTTCGGAGAATTGACCTATGCTATTCATTTTCTTTTTCAATTTGTTGTTCGCGATCATTTTATTTGTTAGTCAGCCCAGAGAAAATGAAGCGAATCGCTGGATGATTACATTCACTATGTCCGCTGCAATAGGAGCACTTTCAGAATCAATAGTGACTGACATTATACCAGTACTTCAAAAAATGAAAGCAATACATCTTTCTGATTTTCTGTTTCAGGTCCATATTTATTTTCAATTTTTAAGTGAGGTTATTTCTCCTTATGCGATCCTTATGTACTCTATTGTGTATTCAGTAGTAGTTAAAACTGAGACTAAGAAAAGGCTATCATACATTCTCGCGGTACCAATGGTTGCTATGTTATTTTTTACTGAGTTTTATCCAGACATTGCAATTAATTTCCGAATATTGCTAGTGTGGTCTGCCCCTTATTTCTTAATTGCAAGCTGGATCATGTTTTCCACATATCGTAGTGAAATCAACGTGTATCGTAAACAAAGTAAATTTCGAGTGTTTATCGTATTAGTTCCTGCATGGTTGGGTGTTTTTGTTTTTAATTACACGTTTAGAGCAATTGATCCAGACACCGAGTTATTTCGAATCGTCCCAGTATTCTTTTTCGTCGCTTACCTCTTATTTATCGCGTATATTTTCATAAGTGGTGCTTTCGGAATCAAAGTTAAAATAGAACAACAACATATATTAGACAAGTCCATGAAAATTATGAGTGAAGGAACGGCGATTTTAAATCACACGATTAAGAACGAAGTTAGTAAAATTAAATTTTTCTTCACTCTCGCCAAAAACTCAATTGAAAAAAACGACTTAGATAAAGCTAAAAACTCTATCGAGTCGGTATTTTCTGCAATTCAAGGTATTGACAACATGGTAGATCGTATCAGGTCTAAGACGGAGGAAATTGTTCTTAAAGAAACAGATGTTCAACTAGAGAAATTAATTAGAAAGTGTGTCGATGAAATACAGGATATCTGTAGTTCAAAAGGTATTAAAATAAAAACTCAGTTGGAAACTGGTATTAGATTAAATTGTGACAACATTTTTTTATCAGAAGTGATTAAAAACATCCTGAATAACGCGATGGAAGCTATCGTTGTTCAGGATGGTATGATACATATTCAATTATTTCGAATAAAGAATGGGATAAGTATTGAAATTAGTGATAATGGTGTGGGAATTCCTAAGCAAGAACTTAATCGGATCATGGAACCTTTCTTTTCAACGAAGGGGAACATAAAAAATCATGGTTTAGGACTTAGTTTTTGTTATAAAGTAATTCGAGCACATAATGCTGAAATTTTAGTACATTCAGAGGTCAATAAAGGGACTTCTGTCATTTTACAGTTTCCTAAATCACGGATACTTGAAATTTAAATGACCAAATAGTTTCGAACTAGGGGGAAGCGATGTGTCTGAAAATAAAAAGATAAAAGTGCTATTGGTCGAAGACGAACCATTCTGGCAGGAAAATATATCCAAACATCTTGAAGGAGAAACAAATAATATTAAAGTAGTCAAAGTTGCTGGATGTAAGGAAGAGGCATTGGAAGTTGTAAAAGAGAATTTTGAAATAGATGTTGTACTTATGGATATCAACCTGACTAGGGCTAATTTAGATGGAATAGAAATTATAGAAATTTTAAGCCATCAGGGAATTAAAGTCATTGCCCTGACTGCAATTGAAGATGAAGAAGTAATTATTAAGTCTTTTGAATCAGGAGCAATCAATTATATAAACAAGTCTAGTATCTTTGACATTATAACGGCCATACAAGAAGCTGTTCAAGATAAAACTAGAATACATTCTGACGCTGCACCAGCCTTAATATCTAAGATAAAAGAGGATAAAAAAATACAAGTTCTTACCTCTTCGGAGCGGGAAATTTATAAACTTCAAAAAAAAGGATATTGTAGAAAGAAGATTGCTGAAACGCTCTTTAAATCTGTGGAAACCGTAAAAAAACAAATGCAGTCTATTAAAAGAAAATTAGATACGTAATAAAAAATGGCCCTCATCTTATAAAGGGTCATTTTTTTACATCAGAGATGATATTATCATGTTATTTTTTACTTGGAAAGGGGTAAATTTTTGGCCCTCCCCTACATTTTCTGAATTTTGTATTATATATAGAGATAGCTTGCTATTGAGATTCAACACCATCCTCAGACATTACTCTGCACTACAGTAACAAAAAAGTGAAAGTAAATTGAGCAAGGAATCTGCAATCGAACGGGATCTTTTAGAGATTTCGAAAGTTGAAAAAAGGAAAAAACTGTCCAATTCACGGTTATAATTCACAAAAAATGTTTATCCGGTTTCGATTACGTAAAATTCTTATATTAAAACATGATTATAACCATATTCAATTTCACTATAAATTGAATACTTTTTATCCTTCTGAAGATAGTAGGAACTTATTTCATAATCTTTTCGCTTATAAAAAATAGGAGGTTTTAATAATGGTATATCAAAATTTACAATTTGCGGTTGAAACAAAAGAAGCAGTGGTCAAAATTATAGCAGGGGCTTTGAAACTAGATGTAGCTGAAATTAGTGAATCCCTAAAACTAGCACATGATTTAGGAATGGACTCTATTGATGTGTTGGATATGCTTTATGATATTGAAAAACAAACAGGATCTGTAATTAATTTGCAAGACTTTGAGAATTACTTCCGTGGAGAGCTTTCTGAAGAGGAATTCCGTGACACTAATGGCGCGATTACAGAAAAGGGCACTCAACACATTAGAGAAAAATTCCCAAATGCCTTAGTTCCTAAAAGTGGACTTCTTACACGTCATTTATTTGAACTATTAACAGTTGAAGATTTAATCAAATTAACTGAAATTCATCGTTAGGAATTGGTGAGATTTATGTCGCTTCAGATTTTTGGAACTGGGATTGATATCATATCAACTTCCCGTATCACAAGATTTTTAGGCAAACATGAAGATTTATTAACAAATGTTTTTACCAAAGAAGAAATTGAGTACTGCCTTAAATTTAAGTATCCCTCGCAACGGTTTGCTGCAAGATTTGCTGCAAAAGAAGCAATTATGAAGTCGATGGGCATTGGATTACATGAAGTAGGGATGTTATCAAACATAGAAGTAACTCACAATCCAGTTGGCATTCCTACCCCTAGGCTCCATGGTGTGGTAGAGCAAATTCGCAAAGAAAGAGGAATTGAATACATCCAATTATCGATTAGCCATTGTGATGGGTACGGAGTTGCTAATGCTGTGGCTGTATCAAAAAATGGAGATGATGAATAAAGAATGGAAAATCGTGTTGTAGTATCTGGTATTGGAATTGTATCAGCTATTGGTACCGATGTAGAAAGTTTTTGGGAGTCTTTGCGTTCAGGATTCTCAGGTATTAAAAATGTCGAACACCTTCGACTCGATAAGAACAAATCTAAAATTGGCGGACAGATTCAAAATTTCAAAAATGAGTTTGAAACGTTACTAGTGGAAGGCTGGGACGACCGCAGTTTACAATTGTCTCTCTCAGCTCTTGGTCAAGCTTTAAGACTAGCAAAGGTAAAGGAAGCAGAAGTCTCTGCCGAACGAATTGGCGTAGTAGTAGGAACCTGTTCCGGTGGTGTTGCTAGTGGTCAAAAATGGGTAGAGGAATGTAATCAGATAGGTGCACTCGAAGCGAATCCCAAATATTTAAAGATGTATGATTATAATACAGTTGCTAATATGGTAAGTTATGTAACGGGAGCACAGGGACCTGTTTTAACCATCTCAACGGCTTGTGCCGCTAGTAACAATGCTATTGGGTTGGCAAGTGATTTAATTCGCTCCAATAAAGTAGATATGGTGATTGTGGGGGGATTTGATGCTTTATCAGAAACTGTCTATAACGGTTTTAATTCCGTTGATGCCCTTGATTTATCTCCTTGTAAACCTTATAGCGGTGACCGAGGAGGTCTTAGTTTAGGAGAAGGAGCAGCTTTCTTAATTTTAGAAAGAATGGATAACGCTCAACAAAGAAACGTACATACGTATGTGGAAGTACTCGGATACGGCTTAGCGGCAGATGGATATCATCCAACTGCCCCACACCCGGAGGGAGAAGGGGCTGCAAGAGCAATCACTTTTGCTTTAAAAGACGCAAGCCTTACACCAAAGGAAATTGATTATGTAAATGGACATGGAACAGGAACATTATTAAATGATATTGCCGAAACAAAGGCTATTATTAAATCTTTAGGGGACCGTGCTTACCAAATTCCCATTAATAGTACAAAAGCAATGACAGGTCATACATTAGGTGCTTCAGGAACTGTTGAGGGAATTGCGACCATCTTAGCTATGAACAAGAAATTTATTCCACCTACTGTTGGTTTGCAAAATCCAGATCCAGCCTTGACACTGGATTATACACCGAATGTAGGACGAAAAGTTGCACAACTAGATATTGCCCTTTCTAACTCTTTCGCATTTGGCGGAAATAATGCAGTGGTTGTATATGGTAATCACCAACTCACTAACAATTTTAGTAGAAAGAAAAAAGAGAGAATTGTTATCACTGGAATGGGGATGATTACACCTGCTGGGATTGGAAAGGAACCTTTTTTTAATGCTCTTATGTCAGGTAAATCGATTCTATCGGTTATTGGAGAAGCACAAAAGGGAAAATCTAACTTGTTCGCTAGTGCACACATTAATGAGGAGGAAGTAAAAGGGTATTTTGATAGGAAGGAAATTCGTCGTTTAGATGATGTCGGCGTTTACTCTCTTCTCAGCGCAAAAGAAGCAATTAAAGATGCTAATTTGGTAATTGACGATTCAAATCGCGAGTCTATTGGAATTATTAGTGGTCATACATTTTCTCTAGTAGAGCATTTTTCAGAAATGTTTAAATTCACCATAGAAGATAGTTATCGTTTAAAGCCATCTATTTTTCCAAATTCTGTACATAACGGAATATCTGGCGTAATTGCAACTAATTTACAAATATTAGGACCTATTTCAACGATGGTTTCGGGTGAATCTTCGTCGGCTGCTGCAATTATTCAAGCATATGAAATCCTTCAAAAAGGAGCAGCAGACGTAATGCTCTGTGTAGGTGCAGACGTGGTTAATGAAAAAGTCGCAGCAACCCTTCGTGCTATGGGAATAGTAACAGATGATCTCCCTCGCCCTTTTGATCAAAAGCGAGATGGTGCGTTGTATTCTGAAGCAGCAGTCACACTTGTATTAGAAACCGAAAGTCATGCTATAGCAAGAGGTGCTCATATACTAGCAAGAATCCATGACTATGCTGCTAAATCAGAGTGTACACTCCCATGGAGCCCATCCTTAACAGGGGAGGCATTGGCTAAGTCTATGGAAGAAGTGTTAAAGCCTGTGGAAATAATTCCTGATTGTGTTTGGACAGATGCTTCTGGTTCTATCACAAAAGATTTGGCGGAAGCTAAAGCAATTGAAAAATTGTTTGCAAGAACTGAATTTCCGAACATTGCTGCTGTTAAAGGTACTTTTGGTGAAACATGGGCTGCTTCGACGAATTTAAATATTGCAGCTGCTCTTCTATCAATAGAGAAAGAAGTTCTTCCAGGAATTCCAAACCTAGATGAGGTAGATTCAATGTTTCATATAAAACCTTGTTTAAAATCAATAAAAGTAAAAACACAATGGGCATTAGTCAATTCGGTAAATCAGAGCGGGAACAGCTTTTCTTTCCTACTAGACTCAAACATTAATAGATAATAAAGAACAATATTTTTGGAGGAAAATACAATGTTTACAACTCAAATTATTGGAACAGGCTCTTATCTCCCTGGCGAACCTGTTACAGTTGAAATATTAAAAAAATCTATTGGTCATGTGGCAGAAGATTTAGTAAATGCGTTAGGTGCTCATAAGCGATATTGGGCGATTGACCCAGAAACTGGTCTTGCAAGAGAAGACAATTCAGACATGGCGGTTAAAGCAGCTCGTTTGGCTCTTGAAAATGCACAGGTACAGCCCAACGATATTGATGTGATTATTAGCGTTACAGCAACACCCGATTATCCACTGCCAGCTAACGCTCCAGTTATTCAAGAAAAATTGGAAATTCAACACTGTGCTGCAATTGAACTAAGAGCTGGATGTAACGGAGTTGCCCAAGCCCTTACTATTGCAGATCAATTTTTAAAAACAGGGCTATATAAAACGGCTCTAGTAATTGGAAGTGAACTTTCTTCCACGTATTCCGTTCCCCCGTACCTAAGAGGAGACAGGAATGTAAATAAAAATGATTTACTAAATGTAATTATGTTTGGGGATGGAGCAGGAGCTGCTGTATTAAGATCAACAAATGAACCAGAAGCTCCGGGGATTGTCGGATCTTACTTAAATTCAATTGGTGTTGGGAAGCCTGCTGGTTTTGTACTACCTGTTGGTGGTTCCAAGCGCCCAATTGATACTCCCGTTTTAGAAGAAGGAAACTATCGTTGGTTCCAAGACTATAAATCCATCTCAAACATGGATAAAGAAATGGCGTTTGATGCCATCCGTGGTATTTTAGAGGTAACGAAAGTAGCTCCTGAGGAGATTGATATGATTATTGTTCCTCAAGCTAATGCTGAAAGAATTAAAGTTGGGTTAACTTCGGATGAAAATCCTCTAGCAAAATATGCTGACCGTTTCTTTGTTAATGTAGACCAAGTGGGTAATACATCAGCTGCTGGGGTTCTAATTGCACTGGATGAAGCTAATAGAAGAAACTTATTAAAGTATAACGACCTCTTAATGTTAGTAGGTGCTGAATCTTCTAAATGGTTATGTGGTTCCTTAATGCTACGCTGGTCTAAATAAAGTTAATGAGTTAACATAAAAGTAGAAAGATATTGTTCTCCTATTTTTTGTCAACGTTCTTTAAAAAGAAGGGGTTGTACAGTTACTAGCTGTCTACCCCTTTTTCATGGACCTAAATCTTTATTCGAAAAATGGAGGAGGAATAGGATAATCTATTTGGAAGGAAAGGTGAGAGAGATGAGAGAAAAATCAGAAAAAGGGTTTTTTTGGAAGTGGGGGAAGCTAGTTTATCGCTTTCGTTGGATTACGCTACTCCTCAGTTTGCTACTGTTTGTATTTTTTGCAGTGTTTGCATCTAAGGCGGAAGACTTATTTAAGGACAATGGAATGATTCCTTATGGAACTGAGTCAGACCAAGGTGATAAATTACTAAGGGAAGATTTAGGATTCCCAGCATCTTCGCTCATGGTTGTGTATAAAAGTGATAAATTAAATCTAACCACCGAGCATTCAAAGGAACAAATTCTCTCTTCGGTGAAAGGCTTAGAAAATTTTTCCTATGTAAAAGATATTCAATTTGTAAACACCAAACGGGTGGGAGATGATAAGGGGATTCAGGCCCTAACTATCACGTTAACTTTAACTGAAAATGAGGCAGAAGAAAAGTATAGCGAAATTAAACAAAAAATCACTAAACCAGATGGAATGACTTTTTATTTGACTGGTCAACCAGCTCTTTTACATGATTTTCATACGGCTAGTGAAAAAGATTTAATTAAAGCTGAAAAAATAGGGATTCCAATTGCAATGGTTGTGTTACTGGTGGTGTTTGGGACATTAGTGGGAGCTATTCTCCCTATCATTATCGGATTAACAAGTATTATAATTACAATGGGGATTTTATATTTTTTAGGTCTTCATATTGAATTTTCTAATTTTTTACCCAACATAGTATCCATGCTTGGATTGGCAGTTGGAATTGATTACGCCCTTTTTATCGTTACAAGATTTCGTGAAGAATTGAAAAAAGGAGTTAGCATTCAAGAGGCAATTGGAATGACCAATCAGACAGCAGGAGAATCTGTTGTTTTTTCAGGGTTTGCCGTTGTAGTAGGGTTATCAGGCTTGTTTTTTATTGACCTAAACCTGTTTTTCAGTCTAGCTTTAGGTGGTATCATAGTTGTTGCAGCTTCCGTTATGGTTAGCATGACTTTACTCTTATCTCTATTAAGTATACTTGGTCATCGTGTGAATAAATTGAGAGTTCTTCCAAAAAGTTGGGAGGATCGAAATACAGAAAAAACATGGTTAAAAGTTGCTTACGCAGTTATGAAACGACCAATTACTCTAGTCCTTGTTACAATTGCAGGCCTAGTATTTTTTATGTTTCCTTTGCAAGATATAAAAATTGCAGTTCCAAAAGCAGAGATTTTGCCACCTGTTTATGAATCTAGAGCAGGTTCTGATCTTTTTAAGGAACACTTCGATCAGAAAGAAGCAAATCCTATTACTATTGTAGTCCAAACAAAAAATTCTGTTTGGGATAGGGAAACCATAGAACAGTTAGATAACTATATTCGGAAAGTTGAAGATGTACCGAATGTAGGTAATGTCACAAGCTATCTTTCTGCCATTGAAACTGCATCTCTGGATCAAAAAATAGCAACACTACAACAAGAACAAGTACAAAAACAAATAAGTGAGAATAAGCTAGTGGGTAACAAAATTGCTCTTGTCACTATAACCCCTAATGTTTTACCTAATAATAAAAAAACAGAAGAGTTGATTCGGGAATTAAGAGCATTAAATTCGGAAGATTTAACTACTTATGTAACGGGAAAAACAGCATTTGACTTTGATGTAGCCCAAACAGTTAAGGATGGTATTTTAAAAACCCTTGGTTTTACAATGGGTGCTACTTTTGTCGTTTTGCTTTTCATTTTCCGCTCGGTTATCTTGCCTCTCAAAGCTATTTTAATGAATATATTTAGTTTAGGTGCAAGTCTGGGCATTGTTGTTAGTGTATTCCAACATGGATATTTTGCTGACTGGCTAAATGTTTCGTCAATAGGCTACATTAGTACAGCACTCCCTGTTATCATTTTTGGAGTGGTATTCGGTATATCCATGGATTACGAAGTCTTTTTGATTTCGCGAATCATGGAGGAGTACGAAAGAACAGGAGATAATGAACGGAGCACAGCAGAAGGAATTAGTAAAACAGCCAGTCTGATCACGAGTGCCGCTCTAATTTTAGTGAGTGTAGTAGGCGCATTTATTTTCACAGACATTGAATTAATTAAGGCTTTAGGATTGGGACTAACAATTTCTGTTTTATTAGATGCAACCATCATTCGAATTGTTATGGTCCCGGCCTTAATGAAACTAATGGGACCTGCAAATTGGTGGGCTCCTAGTTGGATAAAAACAAATGTTATAAAGATAACACCTCCTAAGGATCTAGAGCGTTCAAAAAAACAATTATAAAAAAATTTTTTATTGGACTAAAAGCTGTTATATGATGAAGAAGCCCGGATTCAGACTGAAATCCGGGTTTTACAACTTAATCCCTATTTTAAGGTATTGGAATTTATTGATTAGAGGGGTTCTTGTTTACAAAAATTCATCATACTTAGCTACTCATACTAACTAATCTTAACTAGGGCTTTATATGTTTATTGGGTTATATTACTTCCCATTCCCTATTCTTTTTTGATATTATTTTAAATGGCGATTTTCTACGAAAAGAGGTGTTGTTTAATGAAAAAAAACTACCGCCTTCTAACAATAGCAGCATTGCTCATTTTTATAGGAGGATTTTTTTTAGTATTAATATTTAAAAGTACCAATACAGAAAAAGGCCAAGAACAAAGTCAACACAAAATAGGAGAAGTACCTAAATTAGAACAACCTATTAAAAAGAAAAAACCCCAGTTAGAACCAGTCGATTCAAAAGTATTAGTAGGATATGTACAGGATTTTCGAGATCCGGCATCGATCGAATATTCGAAGCTAACACATATTATTTTTTCATTTGCTCATCCAGAAAAAGATGGAAGTCTCATTTTGAATGGTGAGATGGCCTTATCAAATCTTCGCAAAACAGTAAAAAAAGCACACCAAGAAGATACAAAGGTGATGCTTGCTGTAGGTGGCATGAACCACTTGAAAGGCGGAGAATCTTATGACTATTTTAAAGCTGCTTTAGCAAATCCCACTTCTCGTACAAAACTTATTAACGAACTCATTGAAATAACGAATGAAGAGAATCTTGATGGGATTGATATTGACTTTGAGCACCCTCGTTCAAAAGAGGACGCACAATATCTAGCTGATTTTACAAAAACATTGGGAGAAAAGCTTCACTTACATAACAAGCAGTTATCTATAGCCGTATATTCAATGATTCATAGTGTAACAGGAACAGAAGTTCAATCAGTCGTTTATGATCCATCCATGTTTCATCATGTTGACCATGTTAATATTATGGCATATGACGGTCAATGGGACGGGGAATATAATGCTGCAAATTTATCACCATATCCATTCACTGAGGATGTCGTAAACTATTGGTCTAATTTATTTGACAAACACGGAATTTCAAAGGAAAAGTTAGTATTAGGAGTACCTTTTTATGGACAACCAGAAGATGTAAAGAATAACCAAGTATCATATGATACTATCATTAATCATGATCCTGCAAATGCTGAACGAGATAGAGTTAACTTGAACGGTACGACCTATCATTATAATGGAGAAACGACAATGATAAAAAAAACCAAACTTGCTCTTGCTAACGGATTTGGTGGGATGATGTTATGGGAATTGGGACATGATGCTAAAGGGAAGCGTAGCTTAACAAACGCTATTTTTGATGTTCTTATTAAAGGACAGGAAGATCAGGATATGGTTTATTCTAATGATTAGAATAAACCTCTATTTAATATTTTAGCAATTTTTAACTAAAGCCCCCGTTTGTTGAACAAGAAAAAAGGTCTGCCGTAGCAATTCTCATTCTTTAGCTAAAGCTACCCGTAGTTTGAATGAGAAAACGTTTAGTGTTAAGGCAATGGAACATGAAAGTAAATAATAAAAAATGCTGTAAATAAAAACGAAACAACCCAAGCAGGAATAGGCTTTAGGTAATGAAATCTCAGCATAATAACCCATAAGAAATTAAAGGCTACTGACCACCAATAATTCCAACCGTTATGATATGTGATTTTTTCAGCAATATACATTATAGTTTCAATACCAACAAGAATTGATCCCGATATTATTAAATATATTATTACTTTCTTTGGAGACTTAGGTAAGTAAGTCAAAAACAGAATTACAATACATGGAAAAATAATGAAAGTTTGGACTAAAAATGAAAAGGTGGTGTTTAATAAAAAATCGGGTTCCAACTTCCATAGAAAATTTTTTTCGCCAACAAAGAAGCTATATAATAAATTATTTGCAACCAGGTATAAAATAGTGGGGTAGTACTTTCTCCAGTTTTTTATATCTCCAAATTTCCAGCAACAAAGTACAAGAGTTAGGCACAGAATAACACGCAATAGTAACACCCTTCTTAAACAGTTTGGTTTTAATATCTGCTAAATAGTCAAAATTATTACTTTTTCCTTTTCCACGATCCTGCCCCATACCCATCAACCTAATAAAAACAAACTACCCCAAAACGATAAAATGACCTTCTTTGTTACAAGGTCTAAAATTTCGTTCTGGGGGTGCTGCAAAAATATTAACTTGATGGCTCTGTGACGATACCCCGTAAAGGGAAGTCCTTCCATCTCATAAGAAGTTTTTTGCTGCATATCGGCGCTTCTTGTTTCAATGCTCTTTTTACCATCCATATAGCCCCTCCTCAGCAATAGCACTGCATATAAAATAGTATTCCGCTGCAGAAAGAAATGAGCCGTGATACTGGAAGGTTTGCAAGTCATGCTCAGTCGGCCTTCACCATTGTTTATAAACGATACACCTACAGGATAGAGAATGCTTGATAAGTCCCAACGACAAAAACAGCTAACTTCTTAATTAAGGCAATACCCAAAATCTTTTTATATGCTTCCTGATGCGTCAAGACAGTGACTGCAAGTAGCTTTGTTACAAAGCAAAGTATCCATACATATTTACTTTTTATACGTAAATACTACCAAATAGTATTTAGAGTGAAGTTGAAGGAGACATTCTTATGAACTACAGGATATTTAGAGCGATTAACCAATTAGCCGGCCGTTATCCGCTTTTAGATAACATCATGATAATAATTTCTCAAAAAGTGCGTTATCTGTATGCCATCTTATTCATCTTAATGTGGTTTCGTAATAATTTTTATAAAAAAATCACATTACATGCAGGAATATCTGCAACCATAACATTACTTATCAATGGTTGGATAAAACTGTTCTATTTTAAACCTCGTCCATTTTTGAAGCACAATGTACGTGTATTGCCCCCATCCCCATCAAAAATGAATTCTTCATTTCCCAGTAAACACACAGTACTAGCATTTGCAGCAGCAACTTCTGTGCTTTTTTATAAGCGTTTATTAGGTTGTATCATGTGGCTATTAGCTTTCTTGGCAGGATTCTCGCGCATTTGGATGGGACAACATTATCCATCTGATATTATAGGCAGTGCCTTACTAGGGAGCTTAAGCAGTATAGTGGTTAACATTACTTTACGGATATGGGATCCTTTTATTGTATGGATGATACATATCTACAATCGTATCTGTTCTTTGGCAAGATTTCGATAAGATTATATATAACGCAGATTCGCTATCGTCAGCGTTTGGGCTTGAGCTATCTCAGTTGAAGCTTATTTTAAGGCTTCTTCACATTGTAGCTGATCTGTAGCAGATTGCTCAATTGCTTGTGTAAGAAGCTCCTTAAAAAGTGCTGCTGTTGCTTGATCTTTTTCAATTGGTTCGTATCGATTTGTTGTGGCATTTTTGTTTCTTCCTGTATTGCATCTTTTACATCCTTATATGATTTTCTCTTATATCAATTTCCATGTGCATTTTTTGTATGTCTTACACTTTTGGAAGCTGGAAATTTCTTTTCGGTATGGGGTAGTTTCGTTTGTTGTATATTATAAATGGTTCACAAGATCCTACCAAAAAAAAGGATGTGATAGCATGTTTAATGTGATTGGACTTGGAAGAAGACGTTCTAATATCGGTACATGGTCAACAATAGCAGCTTTAGGCGTTGGAGTGGGGATTGCTTCTTATGCCCTCAGACGCAATCAAGGGAGCCAAAGCAAAAATAAGTTTCCGATCCCAGGTAATAATCAGGATGCATGGGAATGATACAAATCACATATAACTGCTATTTTATATATTTAAAACTTGGTAATAGGGCGATAGAAGGAACTCGACTGATGCAAATTGGTCGAGTTTTTAAAAATGATTCGTACCTTTTTGTTATGAATGGACTATATAGATGTATCAAAATTATGTAAATAAAGCACGTATTTCTCTAGTTATTTTATATATAATACAGCAAGTCCTATAAACCTTTCTATAAGATAAAAGGTCTTATAATACGGGGAACGATTTCAAGATATTGAGGTGATTGAATATATGCCAATGCTGGATGTGGACGGTACTAGCCTGTATTATACCGTTAAAGGAAAAGGTATTCCTATTGTTTTTATTCATCCCCCTGTACTCACTCACGTGAATTTTAAGTACCAAATAGAGGAATTAGCCCAAAAGTTTAAAGTGATTACTTTTGATATTAGAGGTCACGGAAGGAGCCAGTACTCAAGACAACCGATAACCTATCCGCTGATTGTTGAAGATATTAGACATCTGTTGGATCATCTGGAAATCAATAAAGCATTCATATGCGGATATTCGACCGGAGGCTCTATCGTATTGGAATTTTTGTTGACTTATGCCGACCGGTCCTTAGGAGGCATTGTAATTAGTGGAATGCCTGAAGTGAAGGATAAGCACCTAAAGAATAAGGTTTCTTTAGGGATGGAACTTGCGAAAGCAGGAGCCGTTTCTGTCCTGGCTCTATCCATTTCAAGGAGCAATTCAAATACACTAGAGTTGTTCATAAAGATGTTTAAAGAAGCCCGAAAAGGAGATGCAAGAAATATCGAGCAGTATTATCGTTATAGTTTGCACTATAATTGTACCAAGCAGCTGGGAGACATTAATCTTCCGATTTTGTTGGCTTATGGTAAGGAAGATAAAACATTTCGTTATTATGCAAAGCTGCTGCACGAAAAATTGCCATGTAATGAACTAAAATTCATTAATCATGTACAGCATCAGGTTCCTACAAAAACAGCGAGTGATTTAAATAATCTGATTAGGAAGTTTGTCTATATCCATAACGGGATGAATAGGGAAGAAACTGTTCCTTTACCAATGATAGAATAGATCATGCAATCAAAAGAATCATTACAGTGAGAAAAATACATACAAGAGTACCAACACATGCCTATCGTACTGATATAAACGAAACTGTCAACACCTGTACTCCAAATGTTTTTTATTAGGGTTAGCGCCACATGTCTATCAAGCTAATTTGAATACATATCCCCCCATACGCGAGAAATACGCTATCCTTTTAGTAGAATGATTGATAAGGATGGCGTTTTTTATGGAGGCTTCATTAGAAATGTTTTAATTAACGAAAGAACTTTTTCTTTCAGATTTTATAAAACCCAGCTCCTTTGAATAGGAGCTGGGTTTTATAGTCTCGTTTTACCAGAAAATGAATGTAGGAAATGAACGTCCGGTTTTTGCAAAGTTGAGTTTTCAGGGATAAATAACAATTAGAGAAAGGAAGACGTCGAATATTTCTTCATTAAGTTCAGTATTATCAGGGGTATCGTCATATGCCCATCAAGCCAATTTGAATAAATATCCCTCATATGCCCAGTACCAGGTGAAGTAGGGAGCCAGACGCCAAAAGCGTGTCAACTCCCCCTTCCCAAACCGTACGTGCGGCTTTCAACGCATACGGCTTTCCAAGAACCTGCAACGACTATCTGGGATCGTAGGCTAAATCTTTTAACCTTAATCCATCGTATTCTCCACGATGGATTTTTCTATGACATTCTTTACAAACTGGAATTTGTTTTCTATTAAGCTCACTTAATATGTCATTGAAACTATTCCGTACATTTTTTCCTCTTCGTACATGGCGAATATGATGCATTTCAATATCCTGTTCTGCACAACAAACAACGCACGATCTTCCCAATTTTGACCTTACTCGCATACCATCCATTATTTTTAGTAAAAAATATTTTATACGAAATCGCATCTCTTACTCGATATCCAGTACTCAAATTTCAGTAAGACAACCTATTTTATGATTAGATTGCCATTGTTCTCACATGTGTCTTTGGGATGGGAGGCAAACCGCAAAAATCGGGGAACCTCCAACTGATGTATCCCAGCTTTACAACGGAGTACGTTTTTTTGTTCCTAGACGAGTCTAGCACCTCCGTCTACAGTCAACGTGATCCCTGTTGTATTGGAGTTCTCTACCAGAAACAGAATCGCACCCGCAATATCATCTGCGGAAGCAATGCGCCGAACCGGCAGGTTGGAAGCTGTTTGTTTAAACCAGGCTTGCTTTTGCTCCATCGACATCCAGTCGTGCATAGGCGTATCGGTATAACCCGGCGATACGACGTTTACCCGCACAGGAGCAAGTTCAACAGCTAAAACCCGACCCAAGTTTTCTAATGCCCCGTGCACGGCAGAAGGCACCGCCGCCCCTGGAACCGGCTTATCGCCAAAAACTCCACTTATAAGCGTAATAGATCCGCCTTTGCGAATAAAAGGAGCACCGTAATGTATAGCAAGATATGGCCCCCAGAAACGGCTCTCGAATTGTTCCTTGGCGCTGGATGTATTTATTTCTGTGACATTGCCCACGCCGTTCTTCATCTCCCCTGCAGTCACAATAAGATGGTCGAATTCCCCCATTTCAGCAAAAAAGGCGCTAACGTCTGCCTCTGCTCGCAAATCGAGGACCTTATTCCATACGGACCCTCCCAGGCTTTCAGTAGCTCTTTCTAGCCGTTCTTTGGAACGTCCGGCGATCGTCACTTCCGCACCATGCTCGTAAGCCCTCTTGGCTGCAGCGAATCCAATTCCCGAACTTCCGCCAATAACAATTACTCGTTGATTTTGCAATACATTTTTTATACTCATCTTATTATCTCCTCTCATGAATGTTTTGCGGTACCTACGTTACTTGACGGGCGATTGGCGCTCCAAACCGTAGCTAGAGCCGCAATTAGTAAAACGGCCGCTAATGTCCAGCATAAAGCCGAGAACCCGAACGGGATAATCACTGTGGCAATGATGGGACCTAAACTGGCACCAACAAACACGAAAAATCCATAAAGCGCAATGGCCATACCGCGGGCACTTGCGCCCAATATTCCGATCTGGGATACAATCGAAGGTACAGCTATGGAGATTCCAGCGACAAATACCGTTGTCGCTGCAATGAAGACGGGCATCGGAGCACCAGACAACAAAGCCTCGCTCGCCAAACCCGCCGCTGCAGTGAAAAAGCCCGCTGCAAGTACACGCGGTGCTCCAAACCTGCGTATCCACGAGCCGCAAAAAAATGTGCATACGATTCCAAGCATGCTAGCTGTTCTAATCCATAGAATGGCATCAGCGGATAGGTGAAGCCGCTCCGTTGCATATTTGTTTAAACCCGTGTACATAGCAACAAAGCTCATTAATATGCTTATCGCTGCGGCATAAGAAATAAGCAATGCAGGAATTGTCACTAAGGTACGAAAATCGTCCGAAACGGCAGGCGGGTTTACGGACTGAACTGAAATAGTTCGTTCTTTCGGTAGCCACATGGAGATCACGATTAGCAAGACGTAAATTGCGCTTAATAGAGTGAAAACCGTACCCAATCCCCATTTAGGGGCAACTTCCGCAGCAAAAATTTGTCCGATCACACCGGCAAGAAGAAATCCACTACTCACGTAAGAGATGACCGTCGGCCGATGGGCGGCTGGTACCACATCGCTTATATAAGCAAGCGCTACAGGGGGAAACGAAGCGGCCAGAAAACCTTGTACTGCTCGAAGTGAAACAAATGCCGTAAAGGAAGAGGCCCAGTCTACAGCTATTGTGCAAAGAGTGAGAAGCATGAGTCCTGAGATAATTAAGCTCTTTTTCGGAACTCTGTCAGACAACGTGCCGAAAAATACATTCCCAATGGCAAAAGCGAGACTGAATGCACTACTCGCCCATGCAGTTTGAATTGCATTGACCTTGAAAGTGGAGCTAAGTAAGGGAACGAGTGGTATCAGCACATATTGCAGCGAAACGACGGTAACACCTGTTATGGTCAGGACGACAGACGTATAAGTGAGTTGAAACTTTTTCAATTAGATCGGAAAACCTCCCTTATCGTACAAGGTATAACGTTAACGTAAATGTAATGGTTAAGGTGTAAATAGAGGCCGAGAAGCAGCTTATGGGGACATCTCGTCAATCATAAGCTGAATCCGTGCCATGTTGAATAAAATCTCTTGTTTGAATTGAGTAAGTGATTCTAATTTTTCATCGGTTTCTTCCAGGTGCTTCTGCAAAATCTCAAGCACTTTCTGTTTGCCTTTAATCATTGTAGGTTCTTCAAAATAAAGATGAATAACGGATTCGATTTCTTCTAAACTTAGACCTAATTTTTTTAATGTATTTATTTTGATTAGACGCTGTAAAGAGTTATGTGTGTAATAGTGATATCCGTTACTCTCTTGCTCGATGTTCCCCAACAATCCCATTTGTTGATAGTGGCGAACGGTCCGAGGTGTAACCCCGGCTCTACGAGACAATTCTCCGATCAACATTTTTTGCTCCATTTCTTACCTCCCTAACCATTACGTTAACGTTATAGATAGTATAAGAAACTATCCAAACAATGTCAACCTTATCGCAGGCAGTAAAGGAAATATTGAAAACCTCCCAAAACAAAATAAGATACCCAAAAGAAGAATTGCCCTGCTGCAAGGAGAGGAAGAAACGTTTCAAACTCATATAAAGAAGGTCCGTCATAAAGGACGACATTATGCCATCTTAGCAAATGCAGCCTATAAACGTGGGGATTATGCAGAAGCAGAGCGTCTTGGCACACTTGCAATCTCGCACTCTCGTGGACTAAAAAAATGGATTCTTGCAAAAGCTAAAGAGGTGCAAGAAACCAATCCTACACGGGAGCTATACTTTTAGGGACTAATTAACTTGCGTTTTCGGGAATTATGTTAACAAAACATTGCTTCTTGTTCAACGAACTGGCAGGTTACTTCAAGAAGGAATGGGTTAAAATGTTCGTTAATAAGATTCTAAAAGGAATTGCCATATTGTTGTCGAACTTTAGAGCAGGTTAGTTAAATATAGATGGTAATTATTAGAGAAATTTAAGTAAAACTGATTAATCTTTTAGAAACATTAAATACACCGAACACTAGAATTGTTATAAAATAAACGAGGCAGGAAATATTTGTCAATAACGGTGATTGAGAGGAAATAATATGTTTAAAATATTTATACCTGATGACGAATTAATAATTGTAAGAGCGAAAAAAGATTTTAGAACGAATGGATATAACGTTAAAAAAGGGGAACTTTTCAATGCCTCAGAAAAAGAAGGGGTAATTGTAAATGGTAGTTTCGCGTGTACTTTTGGCAGTCCTAATTTCGAGGCTTGGTTTGAAATAATCGCCTAAGATAACTATTAAACTGACTGATTCATAAAAATGCTTGTTAAACTAAAGGGGTGCAATAGTGAAAGAGGCGGACATAAAAACCGCCTTAATTTTGTACTTAGGTGTATAATGCTTTCATTCTTACAAATATTAAAGAGGTTCTAATCCAATACGTACTATTCGATATTCGAGACA